>JAFSKE010000109.1 GCA_017449135.1 Synergistaceae bacterium | reverse complement strand
TCGGCCATGTCGGGAGAACCTGATAACATTCTCGCAATCTCTTTAACCCTTTCGGAACCGTTGATATTTTTCATGAAAGTTTCGCCGTTTTCACGCTGAATTAAAATATGTGAATTTCCCAGTGCCGCAATAGATGCCTCATGAGTTACAAGGATTACCTGGCATTTTTGAGATAATTTTTTCAACTGCATTCCCGACAAAACCGCCGCACGCCCTCCAAGTCCAGCCTCAACTTCATCAAAAACTATTGTGGGCGGTATCCATTCATCAGGAAGTGAAAGCTGTAATGCTAATAATAACCTGCTTAATTCTCCGCCCGATGCGATTTTCTCAACCCTTCCGGAACGTTTGCCGTCATCAAAAATAAATTCGATTTCGTCAGCTCCGTTGCGATTTAATTTTTGTAAGCCATTGAAGTGGATTTTGAAATTTATTCCCGTCATTCCGAGTTCGCTTAATATTTCATTTACTCGTTTTTCTAAAAATTCCGCCGTTTCATGTCTCGATTTTCGGATTTCCATTGCAAGAGCGTTTGCCTGTTTTTTTTCGGTTAAAGATATTTCGGACAATTCTTTTAATTCGTCATAACTTTTTTCGAGCCATTCAAGATTTTTATAAATTTCGTCGCAGTAGTTTAATAATTCGTTTTCGTCAAAAATGCTGCAAAGCCGTTTTAAGCGTCTCAAAGCTCCGAGTCTGCCTTCGATTTCGTTCCTTAAATTTTCGTCGCTCTCATCGTCTTTTAATTCGTCAGATACATCACGAAGGGCATTATATAAATTCTCGAATGAAGTTCTGATTTTGTTAATTTCGTCATCGTTCATAAATTCGTAAATCTCTTCAAAACATGTCTCAGAGTTCCCGATTAATCCGTCTTCTGATAATCCGCCAGTCAAAGCATCAAAATTTTCACGAGCCTTTTGACGTTTTGAAATTCTGTGTGTTATGTCAGACAATGAATTTTCAAGTTTTAACTCAAGGCCTGATTCGGGTTTTGCGACTTTCATTAACTCAAAAATCTCTTTAGCGTTTGAATATTGTTTTTCAATTTCGTTACGGCGTTTTTTAATCGCTCTCAAATTATTAGTGCTGATTCTGGCTTTGTCGTAAATCTCTCGGAAATCGTTAAACTTTTCATTTCTGATTTTGTCGGGTAAACATGAATCTAACATTTTTAATTGATTCTCAGGGTCTAATAATTCAATCTGTGCGAATTGGCTTTGAATTTTAACGAGAGAATTTACGATATTTGAAGTGTCAGTTAAATTTGAGTTTATCCCGTTGATTTTAGTTTTTGAACGTCCATTGTGCGAGATTTCACGCAGAATAATTCCGTCGTTGAATTTAGCTTCGACAGCCCCCTTAACTTCTCCTGCACGAATGAATTTCACGCTCCCGCGACTTCCCGTCAATAATTCAAGAGCCTGCACAACACTGCTTTTTCCTGCACCGCTCTCACCTGTTATAACGTTAAGGCCGTCAGTGAAATTCAAATTTGCCTCGTGAATGCCTCCTATATTTTTAATGCTGAGATTTTTAATCACTATTAAACGCCTGTCCCCAACCTAATTTTTCGCTGACTATATCAAGAAAGTTTTTTCCGGGTAAATTAATTGTCCTGATTTTTCGTGATTTCGATAAATTAATTTCGATTCTGTCGTTCGGGAAAATTTCATAAGCTACCTGTCCGTCCTGCGTCAACATTAAGTCCCTTGAAAAGCCTCTCGGAATTAAAGTTATAACGTCTCTGTCTGAAGCTATTAACGGTCTCGAATATAACGTGTGGGCACATAAAGGAGCTAAAATCATTGCGTCCATTTGAGGGGGAATTATCGAACCTCCCGCCGAAAGTGCATAAGCCGTTGAACCTGTAGGAGTCGAAATTATTACGCCGTCAGCAGGCAACACGCAAAAAAATTTATCGTTAAATTTAATTTCAATCTGCACAAGCCTTGCTATTGCATTTGTAGTTAAAACTATGTCATTCAGAGCGTAAATCTTATGGGTAATTTGATCGTCATGATATAAAACACTTTTTAACACCCTCCGTTCGACAATCTCAAAATTATCATTGATTATATTATCGAGGTCGTGTTGAATTTCATCGGGCTTTGTTGAGGCTAAAAAACCTAAATGTCCCATGTTTACGCCGTGCAAAATTATTTCAGTTCCCATTACGTAACGTGCTGCCCGCAAAAATGTTCCGTCGCCCCCGATTACAAGAGCAAGTTTTACGGTTCTGAGCCAAACTTCGTCATCAAGTCCGATAGTCGTTAATGCACTTGCTTCCTGATGAGGCAAAAGAAACGGACAATTATTTTCATTGCCCCAGTCAATTAATTTTTTAGCCATGTTTATAGCTTCGGGTTTTCTCAAATTTACAATTAAGCCTAAATCTTTCATAATTTTTTTCTCCTTCACTCCAGCATGAAATTATATATTAAATTCCTTGTATAACATGCTCGCCTGAATGCCTTGATTATTCTGATATTTTCCTTTTGTGTAACGTTCGTAAGGCTCTGTTATCGTGTGATAATAAATCTGTGCGATCTGAACATCAGGATAAATTTTCACCGGCTGAACACAAAATAATTCAAGCGTCCAATATCCCGCAAAGCCGACATCTCCAAAGCCTGCCGTAACATGAATGCAAATTCCAAGTCTCCCGATTGAAGATCTGCCCTCAAGCATCGGAATAAATTTCTCGGTTTTTGTAAATTCATTCGTACGCCCTAAATATAATTTTCCCGGTTCAAGCAAATATCCCTCTGAAGGAATTAAAATTTTCTGCGTTTGATTTTGTTGTTTCATGTCAAGAATTTTATTCGTGTAAATCAATAACTCATTATGAAGCGACAAATTATAACTGTTAGGGTTTAATCTGCTCTCGTCAAACGGATCTATTATTATCTCTCTGTTTATGTGTTTCTTAATTTCAAGTCCTGAAAGTATCATAAAATTTTCTCTCTCCTTATACTTGATATAATAATACAAATTCGATTGCAGGAAAGGTTTTTTGAACTTGACCATGAGTAAAATTCTTAGTATAAAAGATGTTAAACAACTTTCGAGAGATTCTGATTTTACGATTACGGGCGTTGTTTCAAAATTATCAAGACGTTTGGATCGTAATAATAATCCTTTCTGGGAAATTACGGTTAATGACACTACAGGAGACATTATAGGCCGTGCTTGGTCGCTTGCTAAATGGTACAACACTCAGGGCGGCGATAAATTTCCTATTGACCCCGACAACTGCGGAATTAATTTCGAGGGTTTATCAGTCGGTTTTATAGGTAAAACCTCAGATTTTAGAGACCAGCTACAATATAATTTTAATGAAATTTATATTCTCGATCAAAATAAATATCCTCCAAAAGACTTTACAAAACGTTCGCCATTAAGTCAGGAATTTTTAGAGGAAACATTTAAGGATTTAATTTCAAAAATTGAGAACGAAGAATTACAGAATTTTGTTAATGCTGTGTTCTTTAAGCACGGGCTTTGGGAGAAATTCAGAACATGGCCGGCAGCAGTAACATATCATCATGCCTATTTCGGAGGACTTCTCGAACATTCAAATTCGGTTACGATAGGTGCAAGAGATTTAGCAGCACATTATTACGATTTCAAAATTCCCGTTAATCTCGATTTAATTACGGCAGGGGGATTATTACACGACATTGGAAAACTTGACGCTTACAAAAATTCTCCCGTTCCTCAAATGAATCCCGTAGGAACAGTAATCGAACATGTTTCGTTAGGTTATCATAAGTTTATGAGTTTGGCGGAAATTGAAAATCTCAACAGCGACATTACAACGGCAATCGGGCACATAATTTTAAGTCATCACGGAAAATTTGAATACGGTTCCCCTGTTCTTCCCGAAACTCCCGAAGCCATGATCGTAAGTTCTGCAGATGAGATTGATTTCAAGCTGGCATTCTGGAAAAATCAAATTGAGAATCTTCAAGAACAGGTTGAAATCACAGAATTTTTCCCGTCAATCGGTCAAAGATTATGGAGAGGAATTAAATTTTGAGTTACTCATTCAAAATCACTCAGGACGATAACGACAGGAGACTCGACAGGACTCTCCGTTCAATCTTCAAATGGGTAACTCTCGGCGAAATAATGAAATCAATCCGTAAAGGCGAAGTTAGAATAAACTCGAAAAGGATTCATGATCCCGGCGTTCATATTTATGAAGGCGACGAATTAACAGTTAAATGGCCTCTCAAAAATGAAAACACTGACGAAAGACTTACGAAATTTACATCACTCGGAAAAATCAAAATCATTTATCAGGGTCAAAACGTCTTAATCCTAAATAAACCTTCGGGAATTTTAGTTCAACCCGATGAAGCAGGGGGAGACAGCGTTATATCGAGGGTATGGGGATTCATGAAATCAAAAACTCCTGCAGCAGTTCACAGACTTGATAGAAATACTACGGGAGTTTTAGCTGTAGCTTTGCATGGCGATTCTTTGAGGGAATTGGAAAAATTATTTAAGGAACGGAAAATCAGGAAAATTTATCGTGCAATAGTAACAGGCCGTGTAAATGATTCTGACGAAATTATTATCGACGCTCCGTTATTAAAAGATGCCGAAAATAATATTGTAAAAGTTTCCGACGATGGACTGACTGCCATAACAAAATGTAAATGCCTCAAAATCTCTAAAGACGGGAAATTTTCGTTTGTCGAGATTGAATTATTAACTGGCAGAACGCATCAAGCAAGAGTTCATATGTCCCATATCAAACACCCGATTTTAGGCGACAAAAAATATGGCGATTTCAAAGTCAACAAGTTAATGAAAAATATCACAAGGCCGTTGTTACATGCTTATGAGTTAGATTTTCCGGATAATCTTAATGAAGCATTAAACGAGATTGCGGGGAAAAAATTTTTCGCTGAAATTCCCGACGATATGAAAAACTTTTTAGAATCGAGATTTTAATTATGAAAACTAAAAATTTTGTCTTGAAAATAGTTTTGGCACTTGTCATAGCTTTTATTTTTTATTATGTCGTGAAAGATTTTACGATTAAAAACTGGAACACCGACGAATCTTTAATTGTAAAAGTCATCGAAGCAGCTCCCGAAAAAATTATTCCCCCAGTTGACGAAACCGAAGAAACTTACGAAATGCTGGAACGTGATTTGGTCGTGAAAATTCTTTCAAAGCATGACGGAGAAAATATTTTAACGATTAAAACCGTCAGACTTTCAGGAAGTGCTCTTGAAATTGTACCCGGCAGAGATTATTTGCTTGTTTGGGATATGTTCAGCGATGGCAGGGTTCAATATTCGATTGCCGATTCGTTCAGAGTTCCTTCCGTCGCAGGAATAATTATGGGAGTCTGTACGATGTTAATAGCTTTGACAGGTTACAGGGGATTATTTGCTTTATTGGGTCTCGGAGCGTCAATAGCAGTCTTGATTTTCACGATGATTCCATTAATAACTAACGGCTGGCCTCCCGTAATTCTTGCGTTGTGTTCAGTTTTAATAATTTCGACCGTTACGATTTTATGTGTCGTTCATCATGTCCGTTATATGCTTGTTTCATTGCTTGGAAGTCTCGGAGGGGTTTTATGCGGATTTCTTTGCGGTGCTTTCATGGTTTATATGTGGCAGTTATCGGGGCTTGCAGGCGAAGGGGCTGCATTGCTGGCTTCAACTTTGCCAAGTCTGAATATGCAGGGAGTTTTATTATCTTCCGTTTTAATCGGCTCAATCGGTGCTGTTCTTGATGTCGGAGTTTCGGTTACGGCTTCAATGTCAGAACTTGTCGATTACGATCCCGATATTCATTTAGACAGATTATTGCTTGCAGGTTTGAATGTAGGCTCGGAAGTTCTCGGAAGCATGATTAACACCTTAATTCTTGCTTATATGGGCAGTTCTCTCCCTATGGCGATTTTAATTTGTTCGGCGGGAGTTGAGCTTTCGGGAATTTTGAACGATCCTTATATTGCTCAGGAGATTGTGCAGAGTTTGGCGGGGACTTTGGGATTATTGTTTACGATTCCAACGACTGCTTTCTGTTTTGTCTTTCAAGAGGCTGTGAGACGTAAAAATGATTAAGGCTGTTATCGATGTCGGCTCAAACTCAATTAAAATGAGGATTGCTAATGTTTCAGAGAAAAGCGGGGAAGTTCACATAATTCGTGATGAAACAGAAGTTGTCAGACTCGGTCGCGGAATGTCTGAAACAGGAGTTTTAAGTGATGAAAGCATGAAAAATTCCTGTTTAACCGTCTCAAAAATGGCACGTAAAGCTGAAAGAGCAGGGGCAAAAATTTTTATCGTTGGGACTATGGCATTAAGAACTGCTAAAAATTCCGACACGTTTATAAAAATGATAAAGAAATCTACAGGCCATGAAATCCATGTTTTTTCAGGCGAACAGGAAGCTAAATATTCATGGCTCGGAGCTGTTGACGGCTTTGAAGCTGAAGGCAAAAATTTAATCATGTTTGATTCAGGCGGAGGTAGCACGGAATTTGTAGCAGGCGAAAAACATATTGCGAGTATTCCCGTAGGTGCGGTGAATTTATCCGAAAAATTTTTCAGCGAACATGACAAACCCATTAAAAAAATTTATGTCGATAAAGCATTTGAACACGTAAAAAATTTATTGTTTGAAAATAATATTGACAAATTCAGATCTGATTCCCTTGAAAATCAAATTATCGGTGTCGGAGGCGGGATTGTCTCAATGGCCAGCGTTAAATTTGCCTGCGAAAATTATATGCCTTCAAAATTACACGGAAGCACATTAACTCAAAATGACGTTTTAAGACAAATTCAAATTTATTCGTCATTAACTCTCAAAGAACGTGAAAATGTTATCGGGCTTCCTGCTTCGAGGGCTGATGTCATTCTCGGAAGTGCCTGCATTATTCTTGCTACGTTAAAAATTTTGAACTGTCAATCATGTATCGTAAGCATTAACGGATTGAGACACGGAATTTTGTTAAGTGATAATATAATAACGTAAAAATATTGAAAGGTGAGAATTAAAAATTGCTGCTTGAATTAATGTCCAATGGAACATTTGCCGAACTTCCTCCGGAAAATATGCCCGATAATATTAATCTTCCCGATGAACCTTCGGTAATGCTCTTACTGCCTCATAATAAATATCTCTTGGGGACTGCTGACAGAAATAACGGAAAATGGATTTATGCCAGCGTTAAACCCGGATTGGCTTCAAAAGATGTATTTTTGTATGATAACGAAGTTTTATCGCTCTTAAACGACGGTGCAAGTCCTACAGTTATTCCAGCAGGTACTGTTAATGCTCTTAAAAGGGAATTATTTTCACTTACTGAACCTCCGGGAAGATATGAACCTACAGTTTTAATGCTTAGAACGCTGATTCCTAAACATGAAATTTTTTCGGGAATATATAATAAAATACCTGACGAAAAAAAATTTAACAGGGCAATGAAAAATGATTTATTTTTGAGTAAATTATATTGGACTTTGAGATTTGCTTTATCAAGAAATGAACTTGAAACAGTCCGAAGGCTTGCGGCGTGGATTAAGGCAGACCCTAAGACATTTGAGAATCCTAAATATAAAATGAAGATCTGGTTTTCACTTTTAGAAGTTCCCGATAAAAAAATTATGGACGATCTCGAAAAACTTTCATTTTCAAAACTTGAAATTCAGAGAATGTCAGAGCAGCATTTATCGCCGTTAGTTTTGTATAATCCGATTTCAGGACGTTTAGTTCTTGCGAGGTTCGGAAAAGTTAATACTATGTTTCTCACTTGGATATATTTGAATCACGAATTATATTACGAACTTGCAGAGAATAAAAAAATGTCCATGACGGATATTATTCACGCAGTCTGGGGAGAATACGAAACCCAACAGACTATGGAAGAACGCTCAAAATACAGAGGAGCTGACGATTAAAATATGAACATAAATTTTTCAGGAGTAAGCAAAATTTTTGAACCCGACATTGCCGCTCTTATTGACATAAATATTAATATCGAACAAGGCGAATTTGTTTATGTCATTGGTCAGACAGGATCGGGAAAATCAACTCTTTTGAGGCTGATTACACGTGAGTTACTGCCGTCGAGAGGCAGTATTTCAGTCGGCGATTTCAATCTTCGTAAAATGAGAAAATCCGATGTCCCCTATTATCGCCGTGATGTAGGACTTGTTGCTCAGGATTTCAAATTAATTCCTTCGTTGACAGTTTACGAAAACATTGCTTTCGTTATGGAAACAATGTCTGTCCCGAAAAAATTAGTCGAGGAAAGAGCTAAAGAGGTCATTAATCAGGTCGGTTTATGGCGAAAAAGATTCATGAAACCGAATCAATTATCGGGAGGCGAACAGCAGAGAACTGCAATAGCCCGTGCATTAGCAAATTCACCTTCGTTATTCATTGCTGACGAACCGACTGGAAATTTAGATTTTCACACTGCCGCAGATGTCATGAAAATTTTATTTTCGATTAATGCCGCCGGAGTTACGGTTGTAATGTCAACTCATAATCAGAATATAGTAAATTCAACCCGCAAAAGAGTAATTGAACTTGACAACGGAAAATTAATTCGTGATGAGATGGGAGGGCTTTATTAATGACTACACTAAAATATGTCCTTCGTGATATGTTTCGGCTTTTAATTCATCATTGGGTCTTGGGGCTTTTGACTTTGATAACGGCGGGAGTAATGTTATGGATTTTAGGAATTACGACGTTATTTTCGTTAAATCTTGAAAATCTTTTATTGCGTCTTGAAAGCGAATTGACTGTCCAGGCTTATTTAGTCAGGGATAACACGCTTAATATTGAAGAGATCGCCGAGAAAATTCAAAAACTCGAATACGTTTACACAATGAAAATTTACTCGCCTTCGGATTCTCTTGCAAAGTTACAGGAAAAAATGGGTTCACATTCAAAGGCTCTCGACATGCTCGGAGAAAATCCAATCCCCTATAATTTTGAAATTCACGTTCACAAAGCCGAAGAAGTTGAAAAACTTGTTGAAGAATTAAGAGCGATGCCCGAAGTTGATGATATAGTTTACGCAGGAATGGTTGTACGCAGGATTTCGGCACTTTCAAGAATTTCATCAAGAGTCGCCCTGATAATGTTTATCTTGTCAGTAATTATTACGGCACTTGTAGTTTATAACACGATTCACATTTCGTTATATTCAAGACGTGAGGAAATTGGAATTATGTATCTCGTAGGGGCAACAAAATCTTATATTGCCTCGCCGTTTGTACTTGAAGGAACATTGCTTGCGTTTTTCGGTGCATTAATCGCAGTCGGAGGAATCATCGGAACTTATTTTCCCGGAATTATTCTGTTGCAGACAAATTTACCCGTCTTAAATTCGAGTCTCATAACTGACAAAAATACTATTTTCAGATTTTGTGCATTGCTTGCTGGATTCGGAGCTACTTTAGGCTGGGTTTGCAGTTATCTTGTTGTTTCGAGATTCATAAACTCAATAACAAGACCGGAATAAAAAAATGTTTCGTAAATTTTCAGTTTTAATTCTGTTATTCCTGATTTTGCTTCCCTCGCAGGTTTATTCGGCCTCGAAAAAATCTAAGGGAAATATCGACTCTCAGATTGCTGCGGAAGAAAAAAAACGTTCGGAGCTTTCAAAGCAGATTAAAAAATACAAACAGCAGATTAAAGACATGGGAGCAAAGGTTGAGGGGCTTTTAACGAAAGTGAATACCCTTCAGCTTGATGAGAGTGCAGCACGTCAGGAATTAACGGTCTTGGAACTTCAGAATAAAAAAATTCAGGAGAATATAACCGTTCTTGATGCCAACATAAAAGACGAACAGATTAAAATCAATGAACTTTCGGCACAAATGAGACATCGTGTTCTTGACATGTATAAATACGGTGAAGCTGAAAGAATGCGAATGATGTTTGCGTCGCGAAGTGTCTTTGAAGCTGTCGAAACCGCTCATTTATTGGGAATTGTAACCGAAAAAGACGGGGAAATTTTATCGCAGTTATATTCGAGGGTTCAAAATCTTGATTTATCTAAACAGACAATGGACGAACAGCAATTAAAACTCAAAGAGAAAACTGAAGAAGTTCAAAATCAACGTGATAAATACAAGAAAAGCATAAAAGATACGAGAAAATTTATAAATTCCCTTCAACGTGAAAAAGAATTAGCCGAGAAAGCAGTGTTGGAAGCTGAACAGGCACAAAAACAGGCTGGACAGATGATAGCGTCATTACAAAAAAAACGTGCCGGGTCAAAAAAAAGTTATGTCTCAGGCAGAGGCTCAATGTTTGACTGGCCTGTCAGAGGAGTTATTGCGAGCAATTACGGTTACAGAATACACCCGATTTTGAAACGTAAAATCCTTCACACCGGAATCGATATTGCTGCTCCAAACGGTACACCTGTAAAAGCTCCTGCTGGAGGCGAGGTAATTTATAACGGCTGGCTTCGTGGTTACGGGCGTGTCGTAGTTTTGGATCATGGACGGGGATATTCGACTTTATACGCTCATCTTTCGGCAAGTCTCGTTAAAGAAGGTCAGGTCGTCAAAGAAGGTGCAACGTTTGCAAAAGTCGGCAAAACAGGCAACACAACGGGTTATCATTTACATTTTGAAGTCAGGGTTTTTGGAACTCCCGACAATCCCATAAAATTTCTGAAGAGGTGAGTTTTAATTGAGAAAAATTTTTTTGTTCGTAATTATTTTCGTGATTAGTTTTAATTCCTGTTTATATTCCGTGAACGGTGCAAGTGTTGACAGTCAGATTAAATCGCAAAAGAAAAGCCAAAGCGACATGAAAAAAAAGATTAGCCGATACAACGCCATCGCTAAAGAAAAATCGAAACAGTCTAAAACACTTTTAAGCCAGTTATCGAAATTACGGCAGGACGCGAGCGAATCACAGGCTCAAATGCAAAATCTTGAACGCAGAAATTCAACCCTTCAAAAATCCGTGAATGAATTAAACGCAAAAATTAAACGTGTTAATGAATCAATGTCCGTAATAATTAAAACGTTGAGGCAGAGAATACCCGAAATTTATAAATTTTCTCCTGATGAAAGCAAATTGAATTTGATATTAAACTCTTCGGGGGCTCATGAGGCAGTTAATACGTCGTATATGCTGGGATTATTTGCACGTCAGGATCAAAAAATGCTTGAGGAATTATTACGTCAGCAGGAAGAATTAATTTCGGCAAGAAAAAAACTTGAAGCTGATAAATCACAAATTCAGAGGCAGACTGACGAATTAAAGAAAAAACGTTCGGAATATGACAACACAATTAAAAAGACTGATACGCTGTTAAAAAACGTCCAGAATGAACAGAAACAGGCTGAGGCAGCGGCTAAAGAACTTGAAAAAGCTCAACGTGCGGTCGGAAATAAAATTAATTCGCTGATGAATCAAAAGAAAAAATCTGCGGAGAAAAAATCAAACACTGCTTCAAAATCAAATTCAAAAACTACAGCTAAAAACTCGACACCTTCAACACCTTCAAAACTTGTCGGAAATGCTTTATCATGGCCCGTCAATGGAACTGTAACAATGCAATACGGCTCAAGAGTTCACCCTGTTTTCAAGACAAAAATTTTTAATTCAGGAATTGACATCAAAGCATCTCAGGGAACACCGGTTAAGGCAGCAGGAGCTGGAGAAGTTTTATATCAGGGCTGGCTTCGTGGTTTCGGTCAGGTTGTAATAATAGATCATGGCGGAGATATTTCGACAGTTTACGCACATTTGGGCGGGGCTTCGGTTCGTGAAGGCAGTACGGTTAAGGCAGGAACTGTAATAGGCCGTGTAGGAAATTCAGGAACAAATTCGGAATACGGATTACATTTTGAAGTCAGGAAAAACGGTTCGGCTCAAAATCCCATGAATTATTTGAGATAAGAAATTTGCTGTATAATTTTCACGTTAAGGGCAGGTGTTTTTTATAAGTTGAAAAAGTTTAGAAGTAAATTAATTTTAGTTTTTGTTTTAATTTTAGTTGCGTTATTCGGTTTTAAGGCTCAATGTGCCGATTTCTCGGAAGATGATTTCGAGAGAATTTCCCCGTTCAGCGTGAGGTCTTTATGGCTGCTTCGTCAGGTACGTTACATAATCGAAAGTTATCAGGTCGATGCTGACGAAAAACCTGCAAACGAAGACGATTTATTGCACGGTGCAGCTAAAGGAATGGTTGAGGCTTGGAAAGATCCCTACACAAGATTTGTATCGCCGAAACAGTTAAAAGACGAAGAAATCGAACTTGAAGGACGTTATGGCGGTCTTGGAATGTATATCGGCGACCGTGACGGAATGGTTTTAGTTATAAGCCCAATGGAAGATTCACCGGCTGAACGTGTCGGACTTAAAACAAAAGATCAAATTGTGAAAATTGACAATGAGGTTGTAATCGGCTGGACTTCTGACAGAGTCGTTCAAAAACTTCGAGGCGAACCCGATACAAAAGTTACTGTTTGGGTAAGGCGTGAAGGCGAGGACGAATTATTAAGTTTCGAGATAACACGTGAAATCATAAAGTTGAAAAGTGTTCGCTCCGAAATGCTTTCAGATGACATCGGCTATTTGAAATTAACACAATTCAAACAGAGTACAAGCGAAGAGGCTCGAAGTGCGTTAAAAGATCTCATTAAAAAGGGAATGAAGGCTTTAATTCTCGATTTACGAAACAACGGCGGCGGACTTCTCGATGCAAGTGTTAAAATCGTCAGCATGTTTGTTAAAGACGGTCTTGTTGTCGAGACAAAAGGTCGTTCCGATCGTGCAAATGAAAAATATTTTGCCAAGAAATCCGAATTTTTAACAAATCTTCCAATGGTAGTTTTAATTAACGGAGGCAGTGCAAGTGCTTCGGAAATCGTTGCAGGAGCATTGAACGACAGGGGAAGAGCTAAATTAATCGGCGAAAAAAGTTTCGGCAAAGGCAGTGTTCAAACGTTATTCCCTTTAACTGACGGTTCGGGACTTTATGTTACGATTGCAAGATATTACACACCTTCAGGGAAAGTAATAGATCATGTCGGATTGTCGCCTGATATTGAGGTCAAGGGAGAACCTGATCGAGATGTCAGCAAAGATTTACAGCTGCAAAGAGCAATAACTGAAGTAAAAAAATCAGCAAAATTATAAGGAGGAAACAAAATTTTGAGTAACAAAAAAAACGTGGATCTTTTAGTCGGTGCTCAATGGGGCGATGAAGGTAAAGGAAAAGTTGTTGACATGCTTGGTTCAGATGTCGATGTTTTCGTTCGTTTTCAAGGCGGTGCTAATGCAGGACACACTGTAATTTCTGACGGTCAGAAAGTTGTTTTTCATTTACTGCCTTCGGGAATGCTTTATCCCGGAAAATTATGTGTTTTAGGCAACGGACTCGTAATTGATCCTGAACAGTTCCTTGCTGAAACATCGGATTTGTTAAGCAAAGGTCAGGACAAAGCACGTCTCGCCGTAAGCCCTCACGCTCATGTCGTAATGCCTTATCACAAAATGCTTGATAAGTTCCAGGAAGAAGCACGCGGTAAAAGCAGAAAAATCGGCACAACCGGAAGAGGAATCGGCCCCTGCTACGTCGATAAATATTCACGTTCAGGATTAAGAATTGAAGATTTATTAAATCCTGATGTTCTGAGAGAAAAACTCACATATATTCTTGAAGAGAAAAACCAGCTTTTCACGAAATTATACAATCAAAATCCCCTGCCTTTCGACGAAGTTTACGAACCCGCTAAAAAATGGGGAGAGGCTATTGCACCATACGTTGACGACACAAGAGCATTATTAAGAAAAGCCGTTGACGAGGGACAGCATGTTTTGCTTGAAGGGGCACAGGCTGCGTTGCTTGATATTGATCACGGAACATATCCTTATGTAACAAGTTCTTCGACTTCAGCATCGGGAGGATTTTCGGGAACAGGTTTAGCTCCTAACGATTTAACGAGGGTTATTGCGGTCGTTAAGGCTTACACGACAAGAGTCGGTGAAGGGCCTTTCCCAACGGAAGATTTCGGAGATGACGGCGAGAAACTTCGTACAAAAGGCGGAGAATTTGGAGCAACAACTGGCAGACCGAGACGCTGCGGGTGGCTTGATATGCCTGCATTGAAATACTCAATGGAACTTAACGGAGCTAATGTAATCGCATTAACAAAACTTGATGTCTTAACGGGAATGGGCGGAATTAAAGTCTGCACAGCTTATGAAAAGGACGGACAAAAAATTTCGACATGGCCGAATGACACGGAATCCTTGAGTGAGATTAAACCGGTTTATGAAACTCTGCCGGGCTGGGACGAAGATATTACGAACTGCAAAACTTTTGCGGAACTTCCTGAAAATGCTCAGTCATACGTGAATTACATCGAGAAAACATTAAATGTTCCCGTTGTTTTAATCGGTGTCGGAGCTGATAGGAATCAGACTATAAATCGGGGAATGTAATTTTTGTATCTGCCTGAAATTGATTTTTTGAACTTAAACAATCTGCCCGAAATTTTGAGAATTAACGCTAATTCAGGCTGTTCATGGTCTGAAGACATAATTAGAGAGGATCTCAAAAAAAATTCTCAAAACGAGATAACATACATAGGAGCCTTCGCAACATCGACGGAGGCTTCATTGTTGGGTTATGCTGTTCTTGGACGTGAAAAAAGATTCGGGCTTTTAATGGCTTTAGCTGTCGATAAAAATTTCCGCAGAATCGGAATCGGCACTCAATTATTAATGGCCGTCAGCGACTGTGCAACTTATCTTAATATGAAGAGATTGAAGCTCAAAGTCAGAAAATCAAATTCCGGAGCAATAGCACTGTATAAACATTTTTCATTCATGAATGAAAATATCAGACAGGGTTATTATTCAAACGGTGAGGACGCAATAATCATGGGAGCAGCTTTGCCGTTGAAGGTAATTTGACATGAGAGTTTATATACCTTTTGACGATGGATCTTCAGTTTCGTTTGACGGAGAGAATTTTACGATTCACAAACGCCCTAACGATATTGATTCAATCGACAGCCCCGAATACAACAAACCCAGCAAGGCCGAGAATGCTTGGAATTTTCGCTGGGAGGAACTTGTCAGAGCTTTACAGAACGCACATAAAAAACAGGAAACCGCAAAAAAACTCTCACGAAACAAAATGATTTACAAGCCTTAATGAAGTGAAACCGAAAACACAAATGCTATAAAAGCACCCAATGAGATTTCTACGTCAGCAAGATTAAAATTCAAATCCCAAAATAAAAACGGAATCCAATCTATTACATGGCCGAAAAAAATTCTCTCAATTAAATTTGAAATTGCTCCGCCAAGCATGATTGATAAACCGATTTTTGAAATTTTATTCAACTTCGCAAAAATTATTACGCAAAATATTATTAAACACGCAATAATCGAAAGAATTAAAGTTAATTCCGGAACAGACTTTAATAATCCGAAAGCAGCTCCGGAATTGTATGTTATCTCAATAAAATCCGACAGCAAAATTCTCGAAACATGTTCGATTAAAATGCAGGATATTATTATGATTAATGACTGAAACAAAATTTTTTTATCCCTTCAGCAACTCCGTTATCATTGCACGAAGATGTTATGTAATCGGCAACGGCTTTTAATTCGTCGCAGGCATTTTCCATTGCAACACCGATTCCCGCAGCTTTCAACATTGCAATGTCGTTTAATCCGTCCCCGAATGCAATAGTTTCGTCGATTTTAATTCCGAGATAATCGGCCATGAATTTTAATGCGTCGCCCTTGTTAGCTTTTAAGTCGTTGATTTCGATGTTATTCCATAATGCCGAAGTGAATAAAACGTTAGGAAACACAACCGGTAGAGCCTGCAATAAATTTTTTCGTAATTCACGGTCAAGCGTATAAATCTGCATTTTCTGACCTCGTAAATTATTCTTGGCAAAAAATTCTCCCAAGTCATCAACAGGTGTCCTGAAATCCTTAACGAGTCTTACCTGCCATTCGTTAATCATGAAATCGGGGATTTTGTCAAAACATTCACGAGACATATAGCCCGTTCCGTCAGCGACACAATCATGAATCACGGGTAAATTTTTGAAAACTCTTGAAAGGGTTACAACGCTTTCGGTAGGAATTTCAAATTTTGCGATTGATTTATTGTTTTTAACGTCGAGAATATTTGCTCCGTTCAACGTTATCATGTAATTCACGAATTTTAAGTCCTTAACGTTTTGGGGGATTGCGTCAAATAATCTTCCCGTGTCAGGTACGATTTCAATTCCCATTGAAGCAGCTTTTTCGAGAGCGTCAAAAGTTTCCTGCGTGAGTTTTTTGTCGGAATTTAATAACGTATCGTCAAGGTCAAAAGCAATTAATTTTATATTCCCCATGTCTCAAAACCCTCGTTTAATCTCTGTTCAAAAAATTTCATGGTTCTTTCAAAAGGTTCCGGGCTTGTTAAATCGACTCCTGCACGCCTCAAAATATTTAACGAATAATCACTGCCGCCGCTCTGTAGGAATTTCAAATAACGCTCGACTGCCCCGTCTTCGTGATTCAGAATTGACGAAGCAAAAGCATTTGCAGCCGTGAAACCAGTTGAGTATTTGTAAACGTAAAAAGCCGAATAGAAGTGCGGGATTCTTGCCCATTCGACACAAAGCTCATCATCGATTTTCATTTCAGAACCGTAACATTGAGAATTTAATTCACGCCATAAATTATTAAGATAATCGGGCGTTAAAATTCCTCCGTTTTCGACGTGCGAATGAGTCTGCTTTTCAAAATCCGCAAACATTGCCTGCCTGAAAAATGTTGCTCTTACCATGTCATAATAATAACTTAAAAGCCATTTTTTATTTTCGATACTGTCTGAGTTTTTCAGCAGATATTCCAACAATAAAGCCTCGTTTGTAGTAGAAGCAACTTCAGCCAATAAAATCGTATATTCTGAATAAACTTGAGGCTGGAATTTTCGTGAATAATAGCTGTGCATACTGTGTCCCATTTCGTGGACAAGAGTAAAAACATCGTGTAAAGTTCCGTCATAATTTAATAAAACATATGGTTTAGTCCCGTAAGAACCCCAAGAATATGCGCCTTTTCGTTTGCCTTTGTTTTCGTAAATGTCGATCCAGCGTTCGGAAATTCCATTCTTGAAATCGTTGATATATTCGTCTCCTAATGGTTCAAGGGCTTTTAATGCAATGTCAACGGCTTCATCAAATTTTATTTCAGCTTCGGGTTCGTTTGAAATCGGAGCATTGAGATCGTAAAAATGAAAATCATCGAGGCCTAAAATTTTTTTCCTAAGAGAAATTAATCTGTGCATTAACTTCGGCGAATAATTTTTTGCGGTTTCGACAACATGATTATAAACATCTTCGGGGACATTCTCACCGAATAAAGCCATGTCGAGAGAATTTTTATATTTTCGGGTACGTGAATAAAACATATCGCCCTTGACAGAACCGGAATATAAAGCTGCGATTGAATTTTTGTATTTCTCGTAAGTTCCGTAAATCCCTAAAAATGCGTCTCTTCGGACATCACGGTTTTTGCTTCGGCTGAATCTGTACCAGCGTTCTTCGGTCAATTCCGTTAAATTTCCGTCTTCGTCTTTAATGTCAGGGAATTTTAAGTCAGCGTCAGTTAAAAGCGTAAAAGCATTTTCGGGAACTGAAGTTAATTCGCCGACATTTGCCATTAAAATTTCAAGCTCATGAGACAAAATATGTTCTTTTTCACGTAATAATTTCCTGAAGAAAAATTCATATCTCGTTAATTCATGCTCGTTTTTGATGCAGTCATTAATATATTCGCTGCTCAACGATAAGATTTCAGGTTCAAAAAATGCAACGGCCGAAGAATATTTCACGATTAAATTTTCAGCAAGCCCGGCAAGCTCCATAGGTTTATTTTCACGTAAATCCTCGTGGCTTTTCATGTTGGCATAGGCATAGAGTTTATTTAATTCGAGTGAAACGGCTTCATCATCTTTTATGAATGACAATAGAGTTTTTGAACCTTCGCCCAATCTGCCATAATAATTTTTCAGATTTTCGATTTTGCTTTGGATTTCGTCAAAATTTTTTTGCCAGTCCTCAAATGATTTATAAATTAATTCGAGATTCCATTTATATTTTTCGTCAATTAATTTTCGTTCCGGTACTTCATTGGATTTCATTTAATTTTTCTCCTGTTTCGTAAATACTTTTATTATTATAAATTACGTAATCGCTCATTGAAATTTTTATGTCGGAAGGAAGCAGAAATTTCTCACGCCGTTTTAATTCCTCGATAGTCCAGCCACGCTGCAATTTACATCTTTCAGCTCTGATATTAAAATCTGCCGTTACATAAATTATTTTTAACCTCTTTATAATGTGAAATTTAGCTTCAAATAACAATGGCACTTCGAGAATTACATTATTAAATTTTAGGGATAGTTTTTCTAATTCGGCCATGACTTTAGGGTGAATAAGATTATTGCAAAATTCCCATTCGTCTTTATTCGTGAATATAAATTCTGAAATCTTTGACTTAATTATATTGCCTTCTGAATCAATTATGCTTTTCCCCCATCGTGAGACAGCCTGATTTTTTACAGTTTCAAGTTCCCACAGATTTTTAGCGATTTTGTCAGCGTCAAAAACTTCAGAATTGAATTTCTCCGACAATAATTTTGAGACCGTACTTTTACCAGCCCCGATATCCCCCGTAACTGCCATAACCGCCATATTTTTTGCGTCCTCTGCTGAAATTTTGATTAGTGTCGGTGTAAAGCTGTCGTTTCCGTCTGACTGCCCGATCGTCTATAGTTTTCGTTCTTTCGGGAATTTCGTACAAAAATCTTGAGACATCATGCTCTAAAATTCCGCCGTAGAGCCTTCGTGTCTTTGCAGCAGTCAAATATAACCTTTCCTCTGCTCTCGTCATTCCGACATAACACAATCTTCGTTCTTCTTCGAGTTCTTCTTCATCGTCTTTAGCTCTTGAATGAGGGAATAAATCTTCTTCCATTCCGACTATGAATACAACCGGAAATTCAAGCCCCTTTGATGCGTGAAGAGTTAAAAGCCCCACAGCACTTTCGTTATCGTCATAATCAGTATCTGCATCAGTGAATAAAGTTGTTTCGGCTAATGCTTCGGTCAAATTTCCTTCAGGAACTACGGATTTTAATTCTTTTACGTTTTGTATTCTGTCCTGATAAGATTCGGGGTCTTTCGACTTCAAATACTCCTCGTAGTGCATTTCTTTTAAGACATAATCAACTGCCGGCCTTATTCCTTTTTCCGAGAAATTCAAAATCGCACACATGTGAGACGCAAAATTTTTTACGTTTTCTCCAACTTGACCTTTTAACGGGTATAAACCTCCAAGCACTGATGACCAAATTTCCGAAGGTGTTTTGTCGTGCTGTTCTGAAAGCCAGTTTTCAAAATCCTGACATTTTTTTGAGCCCATTCCTTTTATTGCAAAACCTGCAAGCCTTTCAAGTGCCGCAAAATCTAACGGGTTCAGTGCAAATCTCAAGATCGAAAGAACATCTCTGACTTCCATACGATCATAAAACGAAAGTCCGCGAATAATTTTGTAGGGTATTTTTTCCTCTAAAAATTTCTGTTCGTAAACTCTGCTTAATGCGTTCTGCCTGTACAAAATTGCTATGTCGCTGTAATCGTAATTGTAAACCCTGCAAAGCCTGTCGATTTCTTCCGCTATAAATTCTGTTTCTTCATAATCACTTGAAGCTATTAACTCGTAAATTTTTTCGCCGTTCCCTTTTGCAGTGTGAAGATTCTTTTTCAGCCTTCGTGAATTGTTGCGGATTAATGAATTTGAAGCTGACAAAATATTTCCCGTCGATCTGTAATTCTCATCAAGAACTATTGTTTTTGCTCCGTCAAAATCAGACTCGAAATTCAAAATCATTCCGATCTCTGCACCTCGCCAGCCGTAAATTGATTGGTCAGGGTCGCCGACAACGTTTATAATGCAGTCATCGCCGACAAGATAACGCAATAACAAATATTGAGGTTTATTAACGTCCTGATATTCATCGACTAAGAGCCATTTAATTTTATTCTGTTCGTGATGTCTTAAATTAATATCCGTCTTTAAGATTTCAAGCGGGAGAATCATTAAATCGTCAAAATCGACAGCGTTTAATTCACGTAATTTTTTCCTGTATTCCTTTGAAAGTTTGAAAATGCTTTCGTCAGTTATCAAAGAATCATGCTGGGCAGGACTCCACGTCATATAATCCCTTGAAATAATGTTACTGATGTCGGCTACAGAAGAATTTGAAGGGAAGTTCATTTCTTTCATTAAGTGCTTCAATAAATCCTGGCTGTCATTTCGTGAGAATACAGTAAAACCCTCTTTTAATCCCGTAATTTCCTTCGCTTGATTCAAATATCTGAATAAAAATCTTAGTCCGTAAGAATGAAAAGTCCCTGCTTGAATCTTTGCTGAATTTTTACCTTCAAGCAGCGTATTAATTCGGGTTTTCATTTCTCCTGCGGCTTTGTTAGTAAAAGTTACGGCCAAAATATTTTCGGGATTCGTGATTTTTTCTTCGACAAGCCACGCGATTTTATGTGTCAAAACTCTTGTTTTTCCGCTTCCTGCTCCTGCCAAAACTAATAAATGCCCGTCCGTATACATGACCGCACTTTGTTGAACTTCTGATAATGAACTCAGAATATTTTTAACGTCTTTCATAATTAAAAATCAAAATAAATCGCTCTCAACTTCGAGAACTTCAAGAGCAAATTCAAGCCCTGATATTAACTGCACATTTTTACTTCCGCATAAAGGACACACAAATTCGCTGTCCTCACGCATAGTTTTTTTCTTGCAGTTATAACAGTAATACGTAATCGGAACTAACATAACCGAAAATATCGCACCTTCAGCAGGGGTATTTTTCGACGCAGCAGCAAAAATAAACGCCATTAATTCAGGATTTACACGTCTTAGGCCTCCTATTTTTACCGTAATCCGATTTACTTTTTTCCAGCCTTCCTGACGACATAAAGCCTGAATGGCATTATTTACCGTATTAGTCAGGGAATATTCATACATTATTTATTTCTTAGTGTATAAAAACGGTCCTGCTGATTCAAAACCTATCTGCTGATAACCAAAAATCTGTTCAGTTGAACCGACTAAAAAATATCCGCCGGGTGCAAGAGCATCAAAAAACTTTTTATATAACTTCGCCTTTGTATCCGCCGTGAAATAAATTACAACGTTTCTGCAAAGTATTATGTCAAAATTTGCTCCGAAGGGATCATCAATCATATTCATTTTTTTGAATGTAACTCTTCGTTTGATGTCGGAATTAACTTCGTAAGTTGCTCCTGCGTCTTTTGTCGTGAAATATTTTGCAAGATATTCTTTGGGTGCGTTTAATAACTGAGTTTTTCGATAAACACCTTTTTGTGCGATTGAGATTGCTCCCTGATCGACATCAGCAGCTAAAACAGGATTCATTCCGTCAAGCCCGCAGACAGCCGAAAGAATTGCAAGCGAATAAGGCTCTTCACCCGTAGCACAGCCGGCACTCCAAAGTTTTAAGCGTTTCGTTCCTCGTTTCTGGATTAATTCGGGGATTATCTTGTCCCTTAATTTCCACCATTGAGAGTCATTACGGAAAAATTCAGATACGTTAATCGTAAGATGATCAAGAAATTCACGTAATTTTTTCTCGTCTTTGTTCATCATGTCGAAATAATCATCGTAGGTCTTACAGCCCCAGCGATTCATTAATTCGTGAGTCCTTCGGTGAATCTGCTCTTTGTAGGAATTAAGATCAATCCCGATGAGCCTTTTCAACTTCATCTTAAACGTAGTGTAACCCGCTGAATTATACTGGCTTCTTTCTTCCATTACAAAAAACTCCTCCTTCTGTAAAATCAAAATTTGTAAAATTCACTTTTAATCTTCAAGTACTTCTTTCTCTTTCACTTTATAAACTTCATCGATCTTCTTTATGTAATTGTCGGTGATGTCCTGAACATCTTTTGTAAATTTCTTGAGGTCGTCTTCGGTGATTTCGGAATTTTTTTCCTGCTTCTTCAGAACTTCGATTGTGTCACGTCTGTAATTTCTGATAACGACTTTTGATTCTTCAGCTTTTTTCGCAAGCAGTTTCGTAAGCTCAATGCGTCTCTGTTTGGTTAATTCGGGCAAAGTCATTCGCAAAACAGAGCCGTCATTTTGAGGAGTCATTCCTATATTTGCGGCCAAAATTGCTTTTTCCATTGCCTTCAAAATCGTTTTGTCAAACGGGGCAATCTGAATTGATCTGCTTTCAGGAATTGTAACGTTTGCAAGACTTTTAATCGGTGTCGGAGTTCCGTAATATTCGACTTTAATATCACTCACGAGTCCCGGGTGAGCCCTGCCTGTTCTGATTGAAAGATATTCATTCTGCAAAAAAGTAATTGCCTTTTCCATGTTGCTTTTCAGTTCTGCGAGTTCGTTCGCCATTTTAATTAATCCTCCTTTACGCTTTTACGATAGTTCCTGTTTTTGTGCCTTTGATTATGTTATCTACCCATTTTGAATCCTGAATGCTTAAAACCCAAACGGGAATTTTATTTTCACGGCAGATTGCAAAGGCTGCTGTGTCCATGACTTCAATATTTAATTTAATTGCGTCATCATAAGTTAATTCTGGAATAAATTTTGCATCATTAAATTTTGCAGGGTCTTTGTCATAAATTCCGTTGACTTTCGTAGCCTTAACGACACAATCCAATTTTAATTCGCCTGCCCTCAAAGCTGCTGCCGTATCAGTCGAGAAAAACGGGTGTCCTGTACCTGCTGCAAAAATTACGACATTTCCGGAACTTAATAAATTTTTTGCGACTTCACGATTATATAAATCTGCAACGGGCGGCATCGCAATAGCCGATAAAACTTTTGCGGGAACGTTGAAATTTTCAAGTGCAGCCTTAATTGAAAGTGCATTCATGACAGTTCCAAGCATTCCGATTGAATCGACACTGACACGGTCAATTCCATAATCAAGAGCATCACGGCCGCGAATCATATTTCCGCCTCCGATTACGATTGATAATTCAATTCCGGAGTTACGGATTTTAGCTAAGCCCTCAGCAAAATTTTTTATGGTTTTGAAGTCAAGCCCGACATGTTTTTCGCCTGCTAAGACTTCGCCCGACAGTTTTAATAATATTCTCTTGAACATAATTTAACCTCTCTGTCAACTAAAGTTGACATCTCCCCTTAGAAAGGGGAGACTCTTTGCCCAATGCCTCTCCGTGAGCGGGGAGGTGCTTTGAAGAGGCGGAGGGGTTAGTTTTTTTATTCGCCAATTCCGAATCTCTCGAAACGTTTAACACAAACTTTTGTTCCGAGTTTCTTTCCGACTTCTGCAATTAAATCTTTAACTTTCTTGTCGGAATCTCTGATATATTCCTGTTCAAGCAGACATGTCGATTCGTAAAATTTCCTGACTTTGCCGGGAATAATTTTTTCGATTTTGTCGGCCGGTTTTCCTTCGTCAAGCAACTGCTGGCGGTAAACTGCTTTTTCACGCTCTAAAACATCTTCGGGAACATCTTCAGGGCTTAAGCATGATGGATTTGCTGCGGCTATCTGCATACAAATTTCATGGCCGAGTTCTGCAAATTCATCTGAGTTAATGACATCTGCTTTTTCTGCGTCAAGTTCTGCCAATGCTCCGACTTTGTAATTGCTGTGAATGTAACAGAATGCTTTGCCGTTTTGAGAATCGAATCTTGCGAAACGTTTTAACACGATATTTTCGCCGAGTTTAGCAATGACTGCCGTAACAAGATCGCTGATTTTGTCCCCTGATTCGTGAACGCTGTCGAGCAGGTTTGCAACGTCTGAATATGATTTTGCAAATAAATGAGCAGTGATTTTGTTTCCAAGATCGTTAAATTCGTCTGTCTTTGCAACAAAATCCGTCTCACTGTTTAACTCAATCATTACACCGAGTTTTCCGTCATCGCTGACAATATGGAAAATTCTTCCGTCGCTTGCTGTACGTTCTGCTTTTTTAGCGGCTTTTGCAAGTCCTTTTTCACGTAAATAATCGATTGCTTTTTCCATATCGCCGTTTGTCTCGGCTAAGGCTTTTTTGCAATCCATCATTCCTGAACCTGTACGCTCACGTAATTCCTTAACTTTTGCTGCTGTAATTTCTGCCATGATTTATTCCTCCATCATTGCATCTTCCATGCTGCCTTCATAATCTTCGTAGAGACGTTCTTTAGTTGCGATTAATTCCTCAGCACTGACAGCATCGGGTTCGCTTAATTCCTGAACAGGAATCAAAACTGCATCTTCGCCCTGTCTGCCTTCGATAACTGCATTAGCCATTAAGCCCGTAATTAATTTAATTGCTCTGATAGCATCGTCATTTCCGGGAATGGGATAATCAATCATTTCGGGATCGCAGTTTGTGTCAACGATAGAGACAACGGGAATCTTTAATTTCTTTGCTTCAGCGATTGCATTTTCTTCACGTCTCGGATCGATTAAGAATATTGCGTCCGGTGTTGAAGTCATTGTTGCAATTCCGCCGAGATACTTTTCGAGTTTAAGCTGCTCTTTCTTAATCATTGCGGCTTCTTTCTTCGTGTACTCTTCCCATTTTCCTTCTTCGTCATATTTTCGCAACTCAAGCATTCTTGAAATTCTTTTGCGAATTGTTGGGAAGTTTGTCATAAGTCCGCCGAGCCAACGCTGATTGATATAAAACTGTCCGCAGCGTGTTGCTTCGTCTCGAATTGTCTCCTGTGCCTGACGCTTAGTTCCGACAAACAGAACATGTCCGCCGTTTGCAGCCGTTTCACGGATAAATTCATATGCACGGTCAAGACCTCTTACTGTTTTCTGAAGGTCAATAATGTAAACTCCGTTACGTTCCGTGAAAATATAGGGTTTCATTTTTGGGTTCCAGCGTCTTGTCTGATGTCCGAAGTGAACTCCGCACTCAAGCAACTGTTTCATACTTGCTACTGCCATAATAAAAAAATTTTACCTCCTAACAGGTTTAACCTCCGCCCGTTTTTTCACCTGAATACGAGCGTGTGAAATATTAGATTTTGTCTTAGTATATCATATATTATGTTTGAAAATTCTCGTAATCCTTCCGAAAAATATTCCCGCAATCACGAAAATTATTCCGGCTAAAGTAAATCCCCACGCTTTAGGCATATATCCGAATAAATGATCGAAGAAATATCTTGACGCAAGGAAAAAACAAAATATTATTCCCGTTGCGTAATGTCCCCGATAAATATTTATCAGCATTATAACGGCGATTAAAAATGCTGTGAGTATCGGCAGGAATTTAACTTCCTCGAAGATTTCGCCTCTCCAAAATTCCGGCCATGTCAGCAACATTCCGAATAATCCCGTCATTAATAAGCCTAAAATTTCTGTGTCATGCCATTTTGAAACAAATGATAAAACCGCTCCAGTTATCGTAAGAATTATTAATGTCAAAGTACCCCCGAAACATAAACTCATTCTTGACGAAAGCAATAATAACGTTAAAAGCATGTTCATGTTGAAGGCTATTCTGTCATCAACAAAATTCCAGACTATCCATAAAGCAATTATTAAGGCGAATGAATTTATCGGCGAAAAAAATTCAATCACGGGAAGTTTTGAGAGATTCGCAAATTCAAGAGCAAAAATATCTACGGCGTTTACGGCATTGAGATAAATAAATGACAAAATCTGTGCAAAAAATAACTGCCATGAATCACGGGAAATCAGTGCTGTGATTAAAACCTGAATCAGCCACCAGCCTATTACGGTATACCAATATAATTTATAGTTATACATTCTGGCGATTAAAAAAATTCCCGAACCGAAAATCACGCTTGCAAATAACAAAAATGCCCTGCCCGATTTAGTTTTAGTTCCGATAATATAATAAGCGATTAACGAAGCGACATAACCGCCCGAAAGTATGCAGACACGTAAAATTTTCGGGATTTCGTGCCAATGAGCAGCGATAAAACTTATTAATCCGAGACCAAGTAAAATTCCGCCTGCAATGAACATAATTAATCTCAAATTACTTTTTTTGATGTCATAGAGCGATAAAATTTTTTCGGACTGCTCGGACGTGATAATATTCTGTTCCTGCCAAAAATTTACTTCGCCGCTTAAAAATTCAAGTTCCTTTTTGCGAATCTCTGACATTTTTTAACTCACCCGGCTTCCCAACGGGATATTTTTATCTTCAGGTTCAAGCAGTGTTAATTGCTCCGAAACTCCGTCTTTCTTGACACTTGCCGCTAAAATCATTCCGTTGCTTTCGACTCCGCAAAGTTTAACGGGCTTCAAATTTGTAACAAGGATTACGATTTTTCCGTTTAATTCTTCGGGCGTGAAAAATGCTTTTATCCCTGAACACACCGTGCGTTTTTCGTAGCCCAAATCGACTTCGAGTTTATATAATTTCTTAGATCTGGGAATTTCCTCAACGTTGATAATTTTTGCGACTCTCATTTCAACAGTTTTGAAATCTTCAATCGAAATTTCGTTTTCATGTTCGGGCTGTGTTTTAACTTCTTCTTTGACTTCTTCCATTTTCTTTTTTTCCTCCTGTGATTTTTTCCATTCTTTAATGTCGATTCTGGGGAATAAAACTTCTGCTTTGTTGATAGTTTTTCCTGCACCTTCGCCCCATTTGAAATCGTCAAACAACAAAACCTCTCTGTCATCGCCTAACTGCTGCAAAATTTTCTTTGACGTGTCAGGCATAAACGGAGCTATTAACAACGCCGACAATCTCAAAGCCTCATAAAGATTCAATAAAACAAAATTCAACTGTTCTGACTGCGATTCATCTTTTGCCAATTTCCAAGGGGCTGTCTCATCGATGAATTTGTTTGAACGTCCTATTAACTCCCAAATTGATTTTAATGCTTCGTCGAACTGATAATTATTCAAATAATCATCAACCTTTTCAAGAGTGTTAATTGACATTTCGCTTAATTCCGACTGAGGATTGACGCACGAAGGCACAACACCGTTTCTGTAATTTTTAATCATCTGCAAAGTACGGTTTAACAAATTTCCTAAGTCGTTAGCAAGATCGCTGTTAATTCGTCCGACGAGCGCAAGCTGTGAAAAATCTCCGTCATTCCCGAAAGGAACTTCACGAAGCAAAAAATATCTGAAAGGATCCAAGCCGTATTCCTTGACCATTTCAAAAGGATTTATAACGTTGCCTTTTGACTTGCTCATTTTCTCGCCTTCGTGAGTCCACCAGCCGTGAGCAATGACTTCGACGGGAAGATTAATTCCGAGAGCGATTAAGATTAACGGCCAAATTACACAATGAAATCTGATAATATCCTTTCCGACCATGTGTCTAACGTGAGGCCAGTAATGTGAAAATTTTTCGGGATCGTCAAGATAGCCAATCGCCGAAGCATAATTAATCAAAGCATCGAACCACACATAAATTACATGTTTTTCATCGCCAGGAACAGGAATGCCCCATTTAATGCTTGTGCGGGAGACGGATTGATCTTTGACACCGCTTTTCAAGAAACTCATAATTTCGTTGTAACGGATTTTCGGCATTACGGCTTTCAAATGTTCCTCGTAAAATTTTATTAAATCCGGAACATATTTCGATGCTCTGAAAAAATAACTTTCTTCTTCCATAATCGTTAAAGGTCTTCCGCAGTCCGGACATGTTTTGTTAGGCCCCATGCTTGACTCTGGAACATAAGTTTCATCGGGGATACAGTAATATCCGGAGTAAGTTCCTTTATAAATGTCGCCTTGATCCATTAATTTTTTGAACATTGCCTGGACAACTTTAATATGTCGAGGTTCAGTTGTGCGAATGAAATCATCGTTTGAGATGTTGAGGACTTCCCATAATTTTTTGAAATTCAAATGAATCTCATCAACAAGTTCTTGAGGAGTTTTACCTTTTGTTTCGGCGGCGGTTTGAATTTTCTGTCCGTGTTCGTCAGTTCCGGTTAAAAAATGAACGTCGTAACCCTTCATTCGTTTGTAACGGGAAATGACATCGCACGCAATAGTTGTGTAAGCATGGCCGATATGCGGAATGTCATTGACATAATAAATCGGCGTAGTGATATAAAAAACTTTGTCGTTTTTCTGTTCAGTCATGAAAAAATTTATTCCCTTCTTTTTACGTAAAAAATTTTTTGTAGTTTATAATAACATGAATAAAAAAATTTATACTTTGTCGAAAAAAAAATCTTTATAATTAACTTTGAATACTAAATTGAAATGGGATTTTTGTAGTGGCAAATGTAGTGGCAAAATTTATTTTCTTAATGCACGTGGAAAAACTAAAAAAATTATATCATAAACAAAATTGCCCCCGAATATTTGTACGAGGCAGGAGAAATTATATCTTGCTGTTAAAATATTCTTGCGTAACTTTAAGTTGCCTGTTTCTTATTTCCTGCCATAAATATTTTGAAATCTCTCCGCTTCCCATTGAAATTTTAGTAAGTAAAATGTCGCCGTTTTCGAGAATTTTTCTGTAATAATAATGATCCGTTTTTTTATAACATATCCAGCCGTCATTGTCGCAAAAACGTTTCAGCTCTTTCCATTTTGGCATTCGATGCTCTCCCTTAATTCCTGCTCAGTACTTGTGAGAATTTTTAGAACATAAATTATGTGATTTTTACGATTGGGAGCTAATGACCAAAATTCAAATTCGTTATAAAAATCTTCGGCGTAATTTTTCATTTCCTTGATTAGCGATGTAATACATTCTTCTTTAGACGGAGCATTTTCGACTAAATCCAATTCGTCAACAACACCCGTAACAGAATTGTCATCTTCAGTAAAAAGCGACACTGTAATCTTCAATGAAGCAAGAAAAAACTGAAACATTTTCGCTAAATCATAATAAGCTGTTTGAGACGAAAAATTTAACGTTGTCATATTTTCAACTCCTTAAAATTTTTGCGGTTAATGATAGCATAAAATTCAAAACTCAAAGACGGTCAGGTTGCCCCGCCGCCTTTTTTTTTCTTAATCCAAATTTTTAATTTCCATTAAGGCTGCAATGGTATCTTCCAGCATGTCGTCAGAAATTTCATCGTCAAATATATCTCTTCTGCGTCTTCCCTGTCTTTCAACCGTAATTTAACCTGATTTACCAATGGCGGATATTTTTTCGGGTCTGCGTTGAATCCCCAATGAAATAACAATCTGTGTCCGTAACTTCAAAACCGAGTGTCCCTGCTTTGACATTCCGCAAGTTAAAATTATTAATGCGAAAACGATTACAAAATTTAATATTTTTTTCATGAAAACATTTCCCCTAAAATGAATTTTATGATTAAATATTAACATGAATGAATCTTTATATACTAAATCAGGAATTTTATTGAACGCTGTAAAAGCACCTTACGAAATTTTTATGAAACTCTGCGAAAATTATGAACCTGACGAATTATTATCAGGAAATGAAAAACTTTTCGCTGAATTAGGCCTGAATAAAAATATTCAACTTAAACTTTCAGAACTCATTAATAAAAATTGGCTTGAAGGTGAGATGTCAAAAATCGAAAAATTTGACGCTGAATTTATCACCGCAAAAGATATTGACTATCCTGCAAAATTAAAAGATTTGCCGCACCCTCCCATAGGTCTTTACGTTAAAGGGAATTTGAATATTTCGCTGCCGTCGATTGCAATAGTAGGAACTCGAAAATGCAGCGATTATGCCCGCAACACTGCAACGAATTTAGCTAAGGCCATTGCTCGAAAAGGAATTATCATAATCAGCGGAGGTGCAAGGGGAATTGATACGGCTGCTCACAGGGGCTGTCTTGACGAGGACGGAAAAACTATTGCGGTGTTCGGAACTGGAATAGATAAAATTTATCCTGCTGAAAATCGTGATTTATTTTTGAGGATTTTAGATCGCGGGGCTTTGATTTCGGAATTTCCGATGGGAATGGGCGGAGCATCTTGGCATTTTCCTATGAGAAACAGAATTATTGTTGCTTTGGCTTCAAGAGTCATCGTAGCTGAATCTCCCGAAGGAGGCGGGGCAATGTTGACAGCTCGTGAATCTTTGAAACTTGGCCGTGAGACATGGTCAATTCCCGGAAGAATTGTTGACGAAGTAAGCAAAGGCACAAATATGTTATTAAACGAAGGTGCAAAAAGTTTAGTCGGGCTTGACGAATTTATCGAAACAATAACAGGAAAACCTGAGCAATTAACTTTGAATTTTGACGATAATAAAAATACTCACAAAATTTCAGAAACAAAATTAACTGACAGTGAGAAAAAAGTATATTCATTTTTACAGCGACAGGGAAATATTTTGCTTGACAGTATCGTAATTGGAACGGGATTAGATTTTTCTGAAGTTCAGGAGGCATTAATTACTCTTGAGGCTGAAGGTTTTATTATAAATTCATCGGGGAGATATTCGGTAACAATTTAATTATCAATATATCTCCCCTCAATGCTTAATTTATAAAATCTCCAATGTCTTCTAATGTTGGCTGTTTGTCTTCTTCGTTTTCATTTTGTAAATCTAAGTCTTCGGATAATTCAAACTGTGAATCATCGAATACTTCGTCATCATCTAAATCATCAAGAGGCGGAGGAACGATAATATTCTCATCTTCTTTTTTTTCTTCGTCATCTTCAGTTTTAATTTCTGTTTCGGGAGTTTCGTTGCTGATTTCTTCTAAAACTTCCGGCGATTCAGATGTTATTTCTATTTCTTCGTGCTGTAAAATTTCCGGCTGGCCTTCGCTTTCAACTTCTTCAACTTCTTCAACTTCGATTTCTTCGACTGCTTCGGGTTCTTCCGGCTCTTGAATTTCTTGAATGACTGCAATTTCTTCCTGTTCTATCGGCTCTGAAGGTTCGACATTTTCAACTTCTTCAACCGACTCTGACTCTACAGCTTCCTCGTTTTCTTCATTTTCTTTCTGGAGGCTGTCGTCTAATTTTTCCTCCATAGTCTGGAAAGCCTCTGCAAGTTCTTCATCGGATTCAATTTGAGTTTCAGGCAGCAAATTAAAATCTTCATTTGTTTCCTGTGTCTGTTCCTGTTCAGGTTCTTGAGCCTGTTCGAGTTCCTCTGCACTGATAGAAATTTCATCTTCACTGACGGGAGGCAGATTAACGATTCTGTCAACGGGTAAATCTTCAAATTCCTTTGAATTTTGAATTACAGGAACGAAAACCGCAACAACTTTTATATTTTTATCGTCAGCAGCGTCGTTAATGGCCTTCACAACTTCATTATAAAGCCACGAATGCTGTTTGTTGTTATCCTGGCTTTTAATGACTGAAACAATTTCGACTTTTTCGTCTCCGTCAGAATTATCATTTTTTGATTTCTGACTTGCCCCCAAAAATCTGTCCGGTGAAAATCTTCCCTCAGGATTTGAAGGAGCTGTCAATCTTCGTCTGACTGATTCTTCGAGGCTTAACGCTTCATCAACTTCTGAAATTTCGCCCTGTTCCTTTCTCCATTCAGCTTCGTGTCTGTCAATTACCGAATGTATGTTTTCAAGTCCTTTAGAAATTCTCATTTTCAGCATCGTCCTCTTTTCCGTCTTTTCTGTCAGTCCAGACTTCGTTAATATCTGAAATTCCGTCTTTCAATTTGTCAATGGCTTTCAGGATTTTGTCATATAATTTTTCGTAGGGCTGTCGTGAACGTGCAATCAATCCGCTTGACCATACACGGCCTGATGTAATATTGTAGGGAATGTGTTTATGTAATGGCAAATCTTCAGCAACGGGATATTCTCTCTCGGCAATAATCTGATTCGCAATTTTGCTCATGGCCGAAGTATCATAACCGAGTTTTACCAATGGGAGCTGGGCTTTTTCCTTCCCGGATTTTTTAGCGGCGTTGTACATCACTCCCAAATTTGAAAGCGAAAAGAAATCCGGCCTCACCGGTACAAGAACTATATCTGCAAAATCAATCGCATGTTTTGAGGCTTCATCAAGATTTGGAGGACAGTCAATTACGATCCATTCTTCCTCTGCTCCTGCGTCATCATCTTCGAGTGTGTCCTTAATTCTCAAAGAATCCTTGAAATAATTTTTCATGAATCCCAATGCGTCAGAAAAATTCCTCGAAGGGTCTAAATCAATGGCAAGAACTTTATTGTGTCTTATCAAAGCAATCTGAGAAATTATCACCGAAACGGTTGTCTTGCCTACTCCGCCTTTACGGTTCAAAACTGCCACTGCAATTTTCGACATTTTATTTAATCACCTGTATCAAAAATTTATTTTTCTTTTTCCTTTATCATTATAGCAATCGAAAAAAGAACTATTATAAATCCCATTAAATTAATTAAACTAATTTCTTCATTATATAATACTATTCCGACTAAAACGGCCGTAACAGGTTCGATCGAAGCAATAACGGGAACTTTGCTTGTGTCTTTAATTTTTTTCACGGCATCATAATAAATTACATAAGTTAATGCTGTAGGAATTAATCCGTAAAGAAATCCGACATACAAAATTTTTGAATTTTCAATTACAGGTTTGAAATCAGGCATTGAAAATATCATCAAAAATATTACGGCAAAAAAATAACTGTACATGCTTACAATCATGGAATCTGTTTTTTCTCCCGCAAATTTTCCGAAAATCGGTGCCATTCCGTAACAAAATCCTGTTCCTACTCCCGCCAAAATTCCCGTCAATCCTCCGAAGCCTATTGAACTTCCTGTTTTCGTAACAGTCAAAATACAGCCTAAAATATTTATGACTAAGGCAGCAGCTTTTAATCTTGAAAATTTTTCGTGAAATAATAATCTTGATGCTAATGCAGTAAAGACGGGAGCTGTGTACATTAAAATGCAGGCAATTCCGACACCGTTTAATTTAATTGAGGCAGTGTAAAAAATATTGAAAAGACCGTTGCAGATAAAACCTAACAGAACACAAAAGAAAATAGATTTTTTATCACGAATTAATATTTTTTTCCCGAATTTCAAAAATGAAACGGCTAACATTATGATAAAAGCACATGACATTCTTAAAAACGGTATAAGTGAGGAACCTGCTCCGAGTGAATTTAATTCATTTACGAAAATTCCTATCGTTCCCCATAAAATCCCTGAAAGAAAAACTTTTAACATTTATTGATATTTAATTTCGCTTGAAACTTTTTACGCCCGAAATAAATTTCATTACTTTCCTGTAATCTTTTAATTTATTTGCTTCGACTCCTGAATTTACGTTTAAGGCATAAGGCTGGGGATCTAAAATTAAGGCTTTATTCATGTTTTCGGGAGTTAATCCTCCTGACAGGAAAAATTTTCGTCTTACATTTCCGATTAATGACCAGTCAAAAGTTTTTCCGTCGCCTGCATTTCCCCCGTCAAGCATAATATAATCGGCAGTTGAATACATAGCTTTTTCCGCATCAATCTGCTTTTGAACCGTAAAGACTTTCATAATTGGAACTTTAATATATTCACGCAATGAAGCAATATATTCTCCGGTTTCGTCGCCGTGTAATTGAACCATGTTAAGCCCTGCGACTTCGACACACATTGCAACTGTTCTTAATGAAGCGTTCGAGAAAACTCCGACAGATTTTATTCCGTTTTTTAATTTTGAACGTAATAAACTTGCGTGTTCGGGCGCAATAAAATGACGGCTTTTCTGAACGAACACAAACCCGACATAATCAGGCATTAATTCATTCATAATCCCGATTTCGACTTCATGACATATTCCACAGATTTTAACTTTTACCATTTTAATATATTTATCCCCCCACCATAAAGAGGCGGAGGGTGTCAACTTTTATTCCCTGATTAATTCAACTTCGGGTTCAGAAGGAAGTCTGAATAACGGAATGAATCTGTCAAGGCCGGTTAATGTCAATAACAACATCGACAATACTGCAATCCAAGCGAGATAATTATGAGTTATCATATCCATAATGCTGACGGTTCCTTCAGCTAAAGGATAAACCGCATAAATTATTCCTACGAAGTATGCAAGGTAAACGTGCCAAGGGATTAACTGCGATCCGAACACACCCATTGCATCGGCAAATGTTGCATTTCTCAACGATAATTTATACATTGCTTTTGCGTCGCCCTTAACGTGTTTTTCGGTTAAGTCTTTGATAATCGGACTCATCGTTACGATTTGAGCCATTTCGTCAGCAAGAGCTGCGTTGCCCAATAAACATAAAAGTCCGTTCGCAAACATTAAATGTCTGACTTTCTTAACGAACTTCATAACTAATTTTGCAATTCCCTCGAAAGCGTCCATTTTTCCCATAACGCCTCCGAATGCTCCGATCCATAACATCATTACTATAACCCAGCTTCCGGCATCGGCAAAACTTGACTGCACAAGCTCAATGAATTTCACGACACTTGTAACTGTTCCTGCAAAGTAACCGAAAATTAATGACGCAAAAATTCCTGTTCCCAAACATACAAGAGTATTCGTTCCGATTGCGGCGAGAACTAAAACACAAATTAACGGTACTACCATATAATACGGGACTCCTGCTTTAACCTGATTTAATAACGTAACGGCTGCGGGGCGTTTTTCCTCAAGGGCTTTCCAAACCGAGTCGGGAATTTGAGCGATTGCCTCATTAGCATTTCCGATTGTGTCGGGGAGTCCCATGTTCACCGCTGCAAAATAAAACGCTGCTGCACCGGCTAACAAACATAAAAACGACCATACGCCCTGATGTCTGACTCTGTCAACAACTTGAACTCCCTGTAAACTTGAACTTACGACCGTTGTATCGGAAATTAATCCGATGTTATCTCCGAAACATGAACCTCCGGCGATTGCTGCTGTCGTGAGAATTACACTTCCTCCGACAATGTGATTTAACCATAAGAAAATCGGTGCGCAGGCTGCGAATGTTCCCCACGAAGTCCCTGTAGCGATTGACAAAATCGAAGTTACTATTAAAGACGTAACGGCGACAAGTTTTGCTGTCAATCCCAATGATAAGGCCATGTTGATTATTGAAGCGGCGACTCCGGTTTCCATGAAACACGTAGCAACTGCATAAGCCATCTGCAAAATCAAAAAAACAACAAGAATATGTTTCAAATTTTCGATTGCTGCGTCCATTAAATCATTGAAACGGACTTTGGCGAAAACCATTCCGATTATAATTGCGTACACTAACGCAAGAGGAGCTGCCATTAAAACGTCCATTGATTCTCCGGCATTTCCCCAACGCATTAATAAACCTAATACTATTACGGGGCTCAATTTTATTAAAGCCAACATGATTATTAAATCACTCCTGAAAAACAAAAAATTTTCAAATAATTTTACATCAACACACAAAAAAAAGGGAGGGCAAAAAAGTTCACCCACCCACATTGCGATTATTACACAAAAAGCGTTCTAAAGTTCTTTTTTCATGATTACGAAAAAGACGTTTGGATCAAAAGTTGTCCTTACAGCGAAAATCTCTGCAATTTCCCAGCCTTCTTCGCCGTACTGATTCAATAATTCCTCAACCTGTTGAGTGCGTTTTGCAGCCTCTTTTGATTTCTGCAGCGATGTCAAAGAACCCAGCGGGACAAGTTTATATTCAAATTTCCCTTTTGCATAAGCAGTAAACGAAAACACTAAAACTAAACATAATGCGAGAAAAAATTTTTTCATGACTTTATAAAAACCCTCCTTTTAATTTTTGTCAAGAATAACGCCGACAGCAACAGCAATTTTGTAAATAACGTCAATCGTATCTCTGACATTTTCAAAGCTAAGACGATCACGATATTTTACAGGTACAACGATTGTGTCGCCGGGTTCAACTTTTGCGGAATAACCTCGCGGGGCTTTCCATTCCTTTGAACTTAACATCGCTGTATTTCGTGTAAGCCTTATTGTAGTTCCGTCGCTCTTTAAGAGATAAACAAGTCGTTTGTGTGCATTTTTCAAAGCTCCTCCCGCAGCATTGATGTAAGCGTTTACTCCCATGTTCGGGTGATAAATGTGAGTTGACGATGAGTAAACAGCTCCCATGATATTTACGGTTAAAGGAGTTTCGGGGATTTTGAGAACGTCGCCGTCCTGTAATTCATAATCCCACTCAGTCCCGATTATATTTTGCGGAGTGTCGATTTTAGTTATGACTCTGCCCATGATGTCAATGTCTCTTAAAGTGTCGATTAAATCAAGTCGTCTGTCATATTCAGCATTAAGAACATCTTTATTCGCACTTGATGAGGCGGATAAGTTCTGCATTGCCTGTAAGACTTCACGTTCCATTCTGTCAGCCATTTTTTCAAGAGCTTCTTTTTGTTCCTCAGCAACGCTGACTCTCGTAAACATTGCTCCCCTTAAAAATGCCCTCGATGTGAATCCTCCTGCACGTGTAATTAAATCCGAAAGTCTTTCGCCGGGTAACATTGAGTAAGTTCCGGGTCTCTTAACTTCACCTTCAATTTTAACTTGAGCTTGTTGTCTCCATTCAGGAATTACCATTACAGTAATCTGATCGTGATCCTCAAGAGCAATGTTATTAGCAGGATCGCCACGTAGAGCATCAGCAATATTAATCGTAAATCGTTCGCTTACAGGCCCCTGAAGAGTCGGAGTTACACGGGTGATTTCGGCAGTGTCGGCAGCGGTGGGCTTCAATCCTCCGGCACGGTTAATAATGTCAGCAACTTTTGTCTGTCCGGGTATGATTGCATAAGTTCCAGGCTTCATTAAAGTTCCGTAAATCGTAGCAGTTTTTGAGATGTTCACAATCGGGAATAAACGAATTATATCGCCGTCCTGAAGTTCAAAATTCTCGAATTGTTCCATGTCTCCTTCAAAAGCTCCGACATAGGAATTATTAGAGATTCTGAAATATTGTAAACGATTCTTTGAAGTTCTGGCGTTAAATCCTCCGATTATGTATAACAGATCTTCAACTCTTGTTGAACCGTTAAGCTCATAAATTCCGGGTGTCTGAATCTCTCCTGCAATTCCGACCAAAGCACCTACAGGAGGAATATAAATCACGTCTCCGGCTTGAAGTCTGACATCTTGAGTTTTATCGCCCCTCAAAAGCATTGCGTACATATCGAAAACAGCAACAGTTCTGCCGTTACGTTTAAGCTCAATTTTTCTCATGCTTCCGTTAAGTGAAGGCCCTCCGGACGCTAACAAGGCATTAACCAGCGTTGAGAATGACGAAATCGTATAAGCTCCGGGTCTTCGTGCATTTCCTGTTACGTAGACCATGATTGAATTTAATTTCCCTGTCGCAAGACTCATCTGAAATCCCGTGTAATATTGATTCAATCTTGATCTGACAATTCTTTCGGCTTCGGTTAAGGTGTAACCTGCGATTCTGATAGTTCCGATTCGAGGTATTGAAGCTGTGCCGTCCCTGTTGACAATAAAATCATAAATTCCTTCTTCAGGTATTCCCCAAACGGTTAAGGTCATTTCATCGCCTACACCGATTCTGTAATCCTGAGTTACGGGAGCAGTCTCCATTGCTTCATAAGCTAATTGAGTGCGTCTGAAAAAAGACATTCCATAACGTGGGATTCGTCGGAATAACTGATTAATCGGGCTTTGATAAGTTTTCGGCTTTTTATCTTCTTCTTCCTCTTCCTCAACAATCATCGGATAATTTCCGTTAGTGTTTGTGCCTTGTTGAGGGTTGTAATTAGGATCTAAATATCTTCGTCGCCTTCTTCGTTTTGGTTTTTCTTCTTTTACTTCGTTTTGAGAAGATAAAATTTCGTCGAAGAGTGCGTTAATCTCATCATTCGTTAAAGGAATATCATCAGATGTCAAAGGCTCAATGTCGAATAATTCGGGATAACGTGAAAGAACTTCAGGGTTCAGATCCTCGATTAAACGTTTATTAATGTTATTAATCTGAGTCTGCCTGTCATTCTGTTGATTCTGATTTTGCCCTGTTCCCGTTCGATTTTGAGTCTGAGTATTTGAACGTGTCGAAGATGATCCGCTCGACGTGATAGTGCTGAAACGATCGGCTCGCAAAGCTCTTTCGGCGGCAGAGGAGGCATAAGAGCACGAGTTAAGAATAAATAACAAAAATAACGTCATAAAAAGCACTAAAATTTTTTTCCGCATAATAAAATATTTTCACCTCATAATTTATTTTTTACTTAAACACATATTCAAGAATGCTTGTTACTTCTTTGTGCTTCTTTTTGTTTTCGTTTCCGTCATCATAAGCACAATATTCCTCTAATAATTTCCAAACGTTTTTCTTCATTGCGACCGGGCGTAACTGATTCATGAGTCTTTCGGGAGTTCTGATTGCTGCTCCTTCACGTCCTGATTCCATAACCCATGTCGATAAGAACATTACATCTTGTTCCCAAATGTGAGAACTTGAATTTCCAAACCATGTACCGAACCATTTGTCGGCCGGTATTTCAAGGTGAACGCCTGTTCTCGTCATGCTTTTATCAGGTGCGTGAATATCTGTGTTGATGTAATAAAATCCGATTGCAGTATCGTCCCAATGTCTGATTAATTCAAGTTTGTAGCCTTTGTCATCGTCAAGGAACCGTCCCCACGAAGCCGTAACGTCAAGATTATAATCCGTAATATGATACCCCGCCTGAATCCAACCTGCAAGATTCCATTCTTTATCGGCTGGGAGTACTCTTGTGTGTCCTGTTCTGTAAACATAAACTCCGTCAGTTAATCCCGCAAATGAATAAGGATCTCTATCATGGAACGCCGAAGCCCTCGCACCGATCCACCATTTTCCGTCTTGAGCGTAGTATCTTGCCCAGAAATTTAATCCGAACCATTCTTCGTTGAGCCAGCCGCCTTCACCGAATGCCCATAATCTTCCGTTGTTTGAAAATCTGTTTGCATATGTCAAGCCTGCCTGCTGGATTCTAATTTTGTCGTTCAAATCCTTTTCCCACCATAAGCCTGAAATATTTTGAGTGTCAATGTTATTAACGAGAGGGAATTTAATGTCAAGGATTGAGCCCCAGCCGTTATAGTATCTCCCTTTGTAAATTAAATCGATGTTCCAGCGATCCATATAAGCCTTTTCGAGAGTCTGATCGATTCTCGGATCGTAAGTAACCATCGCTTTAACTTCGTGAGTAGCTTTGTTGTGAAGTAAATTTTTAGCGTCAGGGACTTCAATATCGTGAGAGCCTGCCCATGAAAAAATCGCAGTTCGCATTGAGTCTTCATCTCTTAAAGTTCTTGCTCGAATGTCAAATAACAAAGTTCCCGGAAAAGTTGCTTTGACGACAGGAACACCTGCATTTTTATGAATCAAAGTTAATTCGTCAGTTTCAGGCATCACGGCAGCCAAGACAACCAAAACTCTTGTCATAGCTTCGGCATGTGAAGAATATCCGTAATTTTCGTATGATAAATAAATTTTATTTTGCTGTTCAGTCTCTTCAAATTGAATGTCAATATCTCGAACACGAACATATTTTTCGATTCCCGATTTAATTTTTGCGATTAATTCCTGAGGATTAGTTTCGTTCCATTCAGGGATTCTTGTGTCGCTGGGAGCTTTGTAACGTTTCGAGTTTTTACCGATGTAAGGCCCTGCAAGATTTATTCTCTGAGAGATTGAAAATACCCATTCCCTGCCCCTTTGATAACTGATTGAACCTTCTGTCCCCCAAGGAGCTTTTAAGACGATTCCGGCGTTATATTTTTTCTTGGGCATTTTTCCGTCAGGAATAACCCTGCGTCCGTCAACAATATCTCTATTATAATCAAGAGGGCTGTACTCGGCTTTGAAAGTCAACCAGTCGAAAATGTCAATTTCAAAACCTCCGTAAAGTCCATTTAATCTGTCAGAACCATAACCCAAAGTCAGGGCAAAATTTTTGTAACGCCATGTTGCAGCACCGTACCATGCTTTCATTAATTCAGTTCCCATAATGTCAACAACTCCGAAAGCAATCGAAGGCATTATCCATTTTTGAGGATCTTTGCTGTGCCATAACATCGCCTTAATGTCTATCGCCTTATCCATGTAACGACGGCCGTAAGGAGTCATAATTGAACCGAATGTCGAAAGCCTCGTGTTAATTTCAAGCCATGGAAGCCATGCCAAATCGATGTAATAATATCCGTAAGGTGAAGCATTTGTGTAACCGAATCTTCCTGTACCGTCTTCGGGCATTTCAGCTGTGGGATATTCCCATAATCCTGTTAATCCCGTATTGCCTCCTGTTGACGCACAGACGTTTTGAGAATTTACAGTGATAATCAAAACCATTAACAGGAACAATAGAAAAACCCTTCGCAAAATTTTAATCTCTCCTACTCCTACATAAAAATTTTATTTATTTTACACTAAAAAAACATTCTTGACGCATTTTTCTTGCACAAGTGAAATACTCCACCGTGTGAAATACTCCCGCTTAAGAAGCTGGAGCTTCCTGCTTCGACGAGAACCGCGCAACAATCCTTGATGAATTATTGTGTCTTACACTCTCTCCACAGGCGTTACTTCCCGTATAACCTACGGTACGTTTTCCTTCTTCCAGAATATTTATCGCTGCGTTTATGTCTCTGTCATAATGAATTTTGCATTTCGGACATTCCCATTCTCGAAGCGATAAATTTTTTGTTTCAGGATTTTTATAGCCGCAATTACTGCAAAGCTGGCTTGAAGGATAATATTTGCTAATTTTTACAAGTTTTTTACCTCGAAAATATAATTTGTAATCGAGCATGTCTTGAAATTTTCCGTAACTGTTATCCATTATGGATTTTCCAAATTTCAAAGTTCTGCTCATGGCTTTCATATTTAAGGTTTCAATACAGACTGCATCATAATCTTTAGCTAAGTGATATGACTTTCTGTGCAGGAAATCTTCTCTTTGAAATGCGATTCTTTCGTGAATTTTGCATACTTCTAACCTGGCCTTGTTTCGGTTTTTGCTTCCAAGTTTTCTACGTGAAAATTTCCTGTACGCCCTTGACAGTTTTTTTTCATTTTTACGGAAAAATCTCGGATAATTCGCTTTTTCTCCCTCTGAGGTTACGTATAAATCGTGCATTGAAAAATCAAGTCCGACAAATTTTTCAAGCTCTACTTCCTGCACTTGGTTTTCGTTTTCAACAAGTATGCTTGCATAATATTTTTCCGTCGGCGTTTTCTCGATTGTTACACTTTTTATTTTTCCTTCCATTGGGCGGTGTTGAATTATTTTTACATATCCTACTTTAGGCAGTTTTATTTTTCCGTTTTCAATCCTGATACTGCCATTCTGATTATTCGTTGTGTAACGCATTCGGGTTTTCTTTTTGCTTTTGAATTTTGGAAATCCTGAATGTTTTTTGCTGAAAAAATTTTTGTACGCTGACTGTAAATTTAATTGAGCATTTGCAAGGGCTAAACTGTCAACTTCTTTCAGCCATTCAAATTCCGTTTTGTACTGGGCTGGAGTTGTCTGAAGATTTTTCTTCGTTTTTTTGTAATACATAATTTTATCCGCAAGCATTCGGTTATAAATAAATCTGACACAGCCAAAAGTTTTTGCGAACATTATTTTTTGCTCAGTGTTTGGATATATTCGGAATTTATATGCTCTATTCATTTTTAGAATTTTATCATAAAATGATAAAAATTTAAGTGCAATTCATCTCACATTATGGAAGCGAGATACGTTACAATTCAAAATAATTATAATGTAATTATATTATTGAAGGAGAGAGAAATTTTTTATCATGATTGAAAGATATTCAGAAAAAGATATTTCAAATTTATGGGACGAATATAACAGATTAAAAGTTATGCTTGATGTTGAAATTGCTGTCTGCAAGGCTTGGAACGAATTTGGAAGAATCCCCGATGATGCACTTGACGATATTATCTCAAACGCTCATTTCACCGTCGAAAGAGTCCAGGAAATCGAAAAGAAAACTCAGCACGATGTTGTAGCTTTCGTTAGTGCCGTAGCCGAAAACATCGGAGAAAACGGAAGATATTTACATCTCGGAATGACAAGCAGCGATATTCTCGACACTGCAAGTTCGATAATGCTTCGTGATTCGATTGACATAATTTTGAAGGCATTAAATGAACTTGATGATGTTGTTGTCGAACTGGCGAAAAAATATAAACATCTTCCCTGCATCGGTCGAACTCACGGGATTCACGCCGAGCCAATGTCAATGGGATTAAAATTTTTGAATTGGCACTCGGAACTTTTAAGAGACAAAGACAGAATCGAATTTTCAAGGAAAAGTGTTTCAGCGGGAAAAATCTCCGGAGCTGTCGGAACTTATGCAATGTCATCGCCGAAACTTGAAGCAAGAGTCTGCGAAATTTTAGGATTAGAGCCTGCAAAAGTTTCAAACCAGATTTTACAGAGAGACAGACACGCCGAAGTTTTGAACGCCCTCGCAATCATGGGAAGCACGCTTGAAAGAATGGCACTTGAAATCAGAAATTTGCAGAGAACAGAAGTTCGTGAAGCCTTTGAACCTTTCGGAAAAGGTCAAAAGGGATCGAGCGCAATGCCTCACAAACGAAACCCGATTAAATGTGAAAGAATTTGCGGAATGTCGAGACTGTTAAGGGGATACGCTTTAACTGGAATGGAAAATATTGCTTTATGGCACGAAAGAGACATCAGCCACTCCTCAACCGAACGTGTAATCTGGCCTGACGCTTTCAACATTGCTGCATTCATGATCAGAAGCATGACTAAAATTTTGAAAAATTTAACTGTCGATGAGATTCGTGTAAAAGAAAATATTAATCAGACAAACGGGCTTGTTTATTCGCAAAGAGTTTTGACGTATTTGCTTGACGAATTGAAATTATCACGTGAGGATTCATATGCAATAGTTCAGGAAAATGCAATGAAAACGGCTTCAAGCGGTGTAAGTTTCCTGGATTTATTGTTGACTGACGAAAGATTAAAAGATGTAGATCACGAAGAGTTAAAAAAATTGTTTGAGAATGATTTTTATCTCAGATTTGTTGACGAAATTTTTGCGAGGTTCTTTGAGGAATAATGCCGAAATTTTGCGTTAAAGTTTATGGCTGTCAGATGAATGTTTACGACGCTGACAGAGTTAGAACAGTTTTATGTTCTCGCGGGTGGGAGGAAGTTCCCGAATCTGAAGCTGATTTAATCATGATTACAGGGTGCAGCGTGAGGGCAAAAGCTGAACAGAAAGTTTGGAGCGAGTTAGGGCTTTATGATGTTTCATGGAAAAAGTTTCAAAAACCCTTAGTCGCTCTGACGGGCTGTATTGCTCAAAGAATCGGCGAGAGAGCATTAACAAGATTCCCATACGTCAGACTTGTTGCAGGACCTCGACATATTGGTTTACTGCCGAATGCCATTGAACAGATTTATGAACATCAAAGATCACGAATAAATTTGCTTGACAAAGACCCGAGAGAATTTTTTAGTCTCGATTTTGATTCCGACAACATCACAATAAAACGTGAAAATAAATTCAAAGCCTACGTTACGATTGCTCATGGCTGCGATAATTTTTGTACATATTGTATTGTGCCTTACGTGAGAGGGAGATTTGTATCACGAAAACCCGACGAAATTTTTGACGAAATTAAAATGCTTGTTAATGACGGCGTTAAAGAAATTACTTTGCTCGGACAAAACGTAAACAGCTACGGAAAAGACATAAATTTAACTTTCTCATGGCTATTGAAAAATGCAGCTCAAATTGAAGGCGTTAAAAGATTGAGATTCGTAACATCACTGCCGCAGGATTTTAACGAAGATATTATTGATGTTATGGCGAGTGAAAAAAATATCTGTCCTTCGTTAAATTTGCCGATTCAATCAGGAAGCGACAGAATTTTGAAGTTAATGAATCGAAAATATACATATTCAGAATATCTCGAAAAAGTTAATTTGACACGTGAAAAAATTTCGGGCTTGGGATTGACTACAGACTTAATTGTAGGATTTCCCGGCGAAACTGAAAAGGATTTCGAGGACTCAATGAACGCAATACGTGAAATTAAATTCGATTTAGTTCACAGTGCTGCATATTCAGAACGTGAGGGAACTGTTGCGGCAAAAATGGAAGGAGCTTTACCGGTTGAATTAAGACTTGAGAGACTGAATAAATTAAACGAATTACAAGACAAAATTACTCTCGACATCAACAAAAAATTAATCGGCCAAGAATTTGAAATTTTAGTTGACGGCGATGCACCCAAAGGTGAAAAATTATTGCAGGGCAGAACTCCAAGCGATAAGGTCGTAATCTTTGAAGGCAGTAAAAAATTGTTGGGCGAATTTGTAAAAATCAAAATCACTGATGCTGAGGCATGGTGTTTACACGGGGAGGTTATAGAATGAATCAGAATTGGAACGCTGAAAAATATTCGTCGGGATTTTCATTTGTATATCAATACGGGCAGGACGTTTTGAACTTAATCGAAATCGAAAATGTCAAAGATGTTATTGATTTAGGCTGTGGGACGGGAACTTTGACAAAAGCTCTTGCAGAGAAAAATTTTAATGTCATAGGTCTTGACGCTTCAGAAGAAATGTTGGAGAAGGCACGAAAAAATTATCCCGAAATTAAATTTATTCAGGCAGACGCTACGAATTTCAAAATCGAAAATAAAGTTGACGTTGTGTTCTCAAATGCTGTGCTTCATTGGATCGAAAAATCAAAACAACCTTCAATGATGAAATGTGTTTATGAGGCATTAAATGACGGCGGACAATTTGTTTTTGAAATGGGAGGACGCGGAAACAACAAATTAATTCATACTCTGCTCGCAAAAATTTTCGCAAAATATAATTATGAATACGTCATGCCGTTTTATTTTCCCTCAATCGGCGAATATTCTACAATGCTTGAAGATGTCGGCTTCACGGTAAGATATGCAATTCTGTTTGACAGAATGACACCGTTAAAAGGCGATGACGGTTTGTATGACTGGCTGAAGATGTTTATAAAAAATCCATTCAAAAACGTTCCCGACACAGACAAAGAAAAAATTTTGCGTGAGGCTGTCGAAGTTTTAAGGGAAAAATTATTCTTTGACGGGATATGGCATTCCGACTATTTAAGATTGAGAGTACGGGCAGTGAAGGAATAACCTCTCCGATTGGAGGGGCTATTCAACTGTTACGCTCTTTGCAAGATTTCTCGGTTTATCAACGTCCAGCTTTCTCGCAACTGCTACATAATATCCCAACAACTGCAACGGAATTACTGCCAAACTTGCAGCAAAATGTTCGTCTGTCTCAGGAACGTAAAAAATTAAATCGGCTTCTTCTTTCAAATTTTCACAGCCTCGTGTCGCAACGATTAACAAAAATCCTCCGCGACTTTTTGCTTCTAACATGTTGCTTGCGATTTTCTGATATAAATTTTTCTGCGTCATAACTCCCGCAACCAACATTCCCTTTTCAATTAAACTTATCGGGCCGTGTTTCATTTCACCGGCTGCGATTGCTTCAGAATGAAGATAACTTATTTCCTTCATCTTCAAACTGCCTTCCATTGCGACGGCGTAATCAATATTTCTGCCAAGATAAAAAGCGTTCCTTGAATTTACAAATTTATATGCAATTTCTTCAAGTGTTTCTTTAGCGTCAAGAATCTCATCGATTTTTTCAGGAAGTTTTTGAATATCGGACATTAATTTTTCGTAATATGAATCATCAATTTCATTTCGGACTTTTGCAAACTGCATCGCTAAAACATAACACGCTATTAACTGTGCTGAATATGCTTTTGTTGTTGCAACGGCGATTTCGGGGCCTGCCATTGTGTAAAAAACACTGTCGGCTTCACGTGCTATTGTACTTCCTACAACGTTTACGATCGCAAGGGTTTTAATTCCGTTTTCCTTTGCCCTTCTCATTGCTGCGAGAGTGTCGGCGGTTTCTCCTGACTGACTGATGATAATTGCAAGAGAATTTTTGTTCATCGGCATGTTTCGATAACGAAATTCCGAAGCTAATTCGATTCGTACGGGAATTTTTGCTAAATCTTCAATAACATATTGTGCTACAGCTCCGGCATGATAAGCAGAACCACAGGCAATAATATAAATCTGCGAAATTGATTTTATGTTTTCGTCATTCAATCCAATTTCATTCAAATTAATTTTTCCCGAATGATAAACTGAACCGAAAGTGTCTTTAACTGCTCTGGCCTGTTCATGAATTTCTTTCATCATGAAATGCTCAAAGCCGCCTTTTTCCGCAGCATTCATATCCCAAGTTACTTCGCTTAATTCTTTTGGTTTTGCGTAGCCTTCAGTGTCAAAAAATCTTACAACGCCCTTTTTAAGCTGTACGATTTCCATGTTGTCAAGATAATAAACCTGCCGTGTGTCCTGCAAAATTGCCGAAACGTCAGAGGCTAAAAATGATTCGTCTTTCCCCTGACCTGCAATTAACGGTAAATCTTTTCTTGCTCCCCAGACCTCATCGGGAAAATCTTTGAACAGCATCACAAAACAATATGAGCCTTCAATTTCTTTAATTGCTTTGAGGATTGCCTTTAATGGATTTTTTTCCTGTTTGTAGTAAAAGTCAATTAATTTAACGGCTGCTTCGGTGTCAGTCTGTGAATAAAATTTGTAACCGTGTTCTGAAAGTTTATTTTTGATTTCCCTGTAGTTTTCGACAATTCCATTATGAACGATTACAACGTCCTTGTCATCGCTCCATAACGGGTGTGCATTAACGTCCGAAGGTTCCCCGTGAGTTGCCCAGCGTGTATGACCGATTCCGCAAGTTCCTGAAATTTCGTGTCCGGATTTAATTTTTTCTTCGAGAACTTTCAAACGCCCTTTATTTTTTGCAATTTTGATTTCGCCCTTGTCAAGCACAGCAAGCCCTGCCGAGTCGTAACCTCTGTATTCAAGTTTTGCAAGACCGTTTAACAAAATATCGCTCGCCTGACGATTTCCTGTGTAACCTAAAATTCCGCACATAAATAAAAAAACCTCCCTTTTATGACAAAATATTTTTTGTATATTCTATCGTAAAAGGGAAGTCTTAGAAATTAAATTTTTTATTACATAACAGTTTTCTTGTGAATTTTTAACTTCATCATCGAAAATCCAAGCAATAAGAGAATTAAAAAACTCCTGCTCAAATAACAGCCGCTGCCGCTTCCACCGATAGTTTTTGCCGTTGATTCGCTGGTCTCGACTGTTACGTCCATGCTTATATTTTTGAAGCCGGTTATGTAATCATATTGAATTATCGCAGGTTCTTTTGAAAAAATTACTTCGCCGGTCTCATCGTTAAATTCAACGTCAATTTTCTCTCCCTTATCATCAAAGGCTTGAATATTTTTGACGTTCGCAACATCGCTCAAATCATTTTCATTTTCTGCAGACGCTAAGAACGCCGTTACCCTTCTAAATAAAATATCAAGAATGTTTAACGCCCTTGACCTTATTAGACCACGCAAACGTTGATGCTGACATTCAAGACTGTTTAATGAAAATCCTGACACATCAAGCCTTGAAAGACTGTTGTTTGCACAATTCAAGTCAGCAAGTTTTTTGCAGCCGCTGATATTTAATTCTGAAATGTCGCATGAATAGCAGTTAATTGATGAAAGTTTTTCACAGTTGCTCGTGTCAAGTTTCGTTATCGGAGTTTCGCTGACATCAAGTTTTTGAAGTTCATCGCAACTCGTTAAAACAACTTCAGTTAATGCCGTGCAGCCCTTAGCGTCAATCGTTTCAACTTTGCTTCCGGATAAATCAATTTTTTGCAATGACGTGTTATTTTGAACTTCAACTTTTGTAATCGTTTTGCTGCCCGATACCGTGAGCGACTCTACTTTGACATTCTCTGATAATTTTACTTCCGTAACATTTGAGAGCTGCGACAAATCAAGCGTCTTGACCTCTGTAACACTCGCAATTTTTTCAATAACCGCAGATAAATTTTCGTTGCTGATGCTGCCTGTGAGAGTGATTGCGGTTTTATTCTCAAACGTCTGTTTTAATTCTTCATTGCTCATTGTTGAAACTGTTTCAGCGTTCACCGTTTTGCTCTCGGGGGTTTCTTCCACATCTTCACTTTGAGGATCTGTAATTTCCTGTTGAGGCTCTGCAGGTTTCTGTTCCTGTGCAGGGTCTTCAGTTTTAGGGTCTGTGGTTTCCTGTTCCTGCGATTGCTCTTCCTGTTTAGGCTCTTCAGGGTCAGAAGTTTTTTCGTTTTCTTTCCATTGAGCATAAAGAGTTATTGTTGCACCGTTCGTGGCCGTGAGATTTTTAACTGACGCACCGCCGTTATAAGTTTTGTTGCCGTCGTTGTCCTTCCAGCCGTTAAAAGTATAACCTGCACGAGTGAATTTATTATCGGTCAATTTTCCTTCAACGTCATAAGTTAAAGTTAAATCGCTCATTGAGCCCGTTCCGCCGTTGCCGTTAAATTTAATGGTGTAAGTGTTTGCCGTCCAATTAGCTTTTAATGTTCTGTTGCCCGTTGAACCCGTTGCGATTTTTGTTACTTCAACATCGCCGCTCGTCCATTTTGCAAACGTGTAGCCCGTTTTTGTCGAAGCCTGCAACGTTATATCAGGGCTTGTAACCGTGTAGCTTGTCGGGTTAGCCGTGTTATTCGTTCCGCCGTCAAGGTCGTAACTTATTGTGTAAATTATCGCCGTCCATTGTGCATAAAGCGTTGTATCTGCGGTTAATTTGATTGAAGCTCCGTCCGCATAACCTGTTCCCGT
>JAFSKE010000108.1 GCA_017449135.1 Synergistaceae bacterium | reverse complement strand
TCAGTGTCCGAAGATTTCACGGTTTTAGTTACAGTTTCAATGTTTTCATTCGCGAAATTTAATTTATAACTCGTTCCTGATATCGGAGCAGTCTTAAAATTCAACGTGCTAATATCTTTATAATCAGTGTAAGTTGACACAGCGATATTTGAATCTTCGGTAGTAATATTTCCGTCAGAATTAGTATCTCCGGTAACAAACCATGAAACAACATAACCGTTTCCGTCATCTTTTACTCTGATTACGAAATCACGCCCGTATTCGTAAGTATTCGTTCCGTCAGTGATATTCAAAAGTGATGTGTCATCTGGGTCAATGTAAGTTCTTATAACTCCCTTTGAGTCAGTCAAAGTTTTAGTGCCGAGTTCTGAACCTGTAGCAGTTTTGTAGTTATATGCTATTGCCGTTATGTCAATTTGATCATCGCCAGTTCCTCTGGTAATTGTTTGAGAGTAACTTGTCGAATTATCCTGTGTGTAACTCACTGTGTAAGACGATGGCTCATTAGTTTTTGATTCTTCATTAAGCCATGTAATTTTCCCGTCAGAATACGTGAAATCCGTTCCATATGTGTAATATTTCGTTGTCGTTGTCGTTGTAGTAATCGTGTAATAAGTGTTGCCGTCGTCGTCAGTGTTTTCTGAATATGTTTTTGTAATTACTACTTCGTTACCGTCATCGTCAGTAGTCGGTTTTGAAGTTCCTAACTCCGATGATGAGGGTTTTGTTGCACTTATTGATTCAGATGTCGAAACTTCTTTCGCAGCAATTTTGAAATTTGAATTATCGCTCGGAGTAAAATTCAAGCTGACCGTGTCAGTATCTCCGCTGCCTCTTTTAACAGTTTTGACGACTTTATCATTGGCAGCCATTTTATACGTTGCTCCGACTGAATCTCCGAGTTTAATTTCGTCAGTGTCTTTGTATTGTTTCCAGCGGATTTCGTTATTAACGACTTCGTAATCTTCGTGAATAGTGTAACTTGAACCGCCGCTTGAAACTTTCAAATTTTCAGCAGCGTCCCCGTCAACATAAATATTTGTCGTAGCTCCCGAACCAGCGTTTGTGATTATGGATTCAAGTGAATTTCTACCGCCCGCATTATATTTATTCGGCAAAGTTCCCTCTACGGTAGTTGTGCCAAGTCCGGTTGAATCGCTTTTAATTACGAGTTTGTTATCAACAACGGCAGCCGTTACATTAACTGGAGTGCTTAAAGTTTTTAATGTCGTGTTGATTCTTGATTTCAAAGATTCAAGAGTATCAGTGTTGTAAACATCGACAGCGATTTTCTGACTGCCTACGTTAATATACATTTTTGAACTCTCAAGACTTCCCATAGTGCTTTTTAGCGTCGAGGAAATCTGTTTTGATCTGTTAGTTTGAGCCGTAGCAAGCTGTTTAACTTCAAGAGTGTGAACGCCGATTTCAGCATCAGCATTTACAGTTGCAGTTAAAATTTTCTTGTACGACCCCGTACCCATATTTTCAATTTCGATGTCTTTGGCCTTGTAAGTCGAAGGAAGTTTCAAAGACGTTAAAGATGTTTGAATACTCTGCATCATAACTTTCATTTCTTCAAACAGACTTTTTTTATTCGTGAGATTAGTACGTTTATTAACCTTCACCATTGCAGGCTCCTGCGCAGCTTCAATAGTGGAAGTAATCATACTTTCCCAATCCATTCCTGAAACTACGCCGGATACGCTCATTGATGCCATGAAAATTAACCGATGCAAAAAACATAAATATTATATTAATTATATTTTCCTTACTGTTTCACAGAACCCGACACTCTGAAAAATCAGTGTATCGTTTGTATAGTTCTCCGCAGTCATTACGGGGGCATCGAATCCCCTTAGAGTTTAGGCTAATAAGCTAATCTCTCTAAGTTCAAAGCTGCGTTAAAATCCCTGTCGATTATTTTTCCGCATGTAGGACACTTGTATATTCGTTCTGACAGTTTCAAATCTTTTTTTACATGGCCGCAATTTGAACACATTTTTGAGCTCGGATAAAACCTGTCTGCAAATTTAACTTTTATTCCGGCTTCAGTAGCTTTACGTTCAATGAGTTTTCGCAATAAATATAAATTTTGTTCTGCGATCGCTCTTGCAAGATGTCGGTTTTTCATCATTCCCCGTATGTTCAAATCTTCAAGCACTATGACTTTCGGTCTCATGTTGATGATTTTTCGTGCTATCTGTTGAATGTACTCGTGTCTTTTGCGTTTAATCCTGCCGTAAATGTTCTGTACTTTGCATTTTTCCTTCAAATGATTTTTTGAGCTTTTTTGTTTTCTCGCTAAAATCCTTTGATGATGCCTAAGCTGTCTGTTCAATCTTTTCATTTTGTGATTTCGATTGATATTCTTGAACACTCTTTTATGTCCTCCACAGCTTATTACGGCCAGTGATTTTACGCCTACATCTATTCCCATTTTCAAATCTCGCAAAATTATTTTCGATTTATTCGGCAAAACTTCAATCGCACATTTCAAAAGCCATTTCCCATTCTCAAATTTCACTCTTGCATTGTAAAATTTAACATTTTCAAGATTTTCTTGAGCTTTGAATCTTACACGTCCGATTTTTTCGAGATATATAAGATTCTCATAAACTCTGACTTTCTCAGAACGAGTACAAAATGACGGTATACTCTTCCATTTCGATTTGAACTTTGGCAGTCCTGCGTTTTTTTCTGTTTTTAATCGTCGAAAAAAATTTCTGTACGCTTTATCCAAATCTATAAGTACATTTGCTTCAACCTGCCGTGAAACCTCTTGAAGCCATTTGAACTCTTCACTGTTACGAATTTCCGTAAATTTTCGTTTCAATTCATTTATGTCAAAAATTTTTTCATTCTCAGAATATGATTTTTTCTGAATTGAAAGTCCCCAGTTCCAAGTCCAGCGAGCCGTGCCGACATTCTGCCATAATAATTTTGCTTGTGATTTCGTCGGAAATAAACGTATCACGATAGCTTCATACATTCGATTCACCTCCCTTTAGGAAGCATTATGTTTTTACACCGTCCTCCTTTCTACTAAAATTTTTTTATTCAAGAATGCTAATAACAAAAATTGTCATTTATTTGTTATTAATATAACCTCCTGTTCTGTTATATTATCCTGAATATCTTATCGGTCATTTTTCAGTAATAATTGACATTGTTAGAATGAAAATGTTTCATGTTGTTTTGAACTTTGTTATTTCGTCCCTGAATCTCGACCGGCTCCGGCTGTGAATGTTCGGGCAGTTCACGTTGAATTTCCCTGATTCTCTCAATTAACAAATTCACGATTAATTTATCTTCGTCTTTGGGCGATAATTTTTTCTCCTCAACTTGATCTTTATCATATGAATGTGATAACGACAACGAAATTTTTGCACACGCAGGGCCTACTAACTCATACAAAACACTTGAGGCAAGTATTACCGTCCTTAATGCACTTCCCGTTGAGCCTCCCAAAGTTCTCGCTCCAAGTTCCGCAAGTCCTATGGCAACTCCAGCTTGGGGAATTAATGCAAGTCCTAAATAATTTCTGACGAGATAATTTTTTCGGGTAATCAAACAACCTAAAAACGCTCCGGCATATTTTCCAGCAATCCTGACAATAAAATATATTATTCCCAGCGTCAATAATGATGTTTCGCCATCTTGATGTCCGCCGGCCAAAGCTCCTAAATCAAAATTTACTCCCGAACGAACGAAAAATAATAACAAAATCGGAGGACTGAAATAATTTAACTGTTTGAATAATTTATCATCGTCAGTAATGTTAATATAAACCGTCGCCATGAACATACAGCCTAATAACGGCGACACTCCCATGACTTCGCAAATTCCGCAAAATCCGAATAAAACTGCAACCGAAATTATTAATCTATTGTCGGTAGAACGTTTCGGGGGAATTAAAATCTTCAACAAAACTCCCAGCAATGCACCGATTATTACACTTGCAAAATTTATCAGAATCGGAAAAATTACATGATCAAAATCAATATCTCCTGACCTTAAAGACGCTAAAGCAATCGAAATCGCAACGCTGTACGCCAATAACCCTACGACATCATCAAGAGCCACAACCTGCAATAAAGTATTTACAAAATCTCCGTGAGCCCCCGTCTGTCTGATTGTCATCATTGTTGAAGCCGGTGCAGTCGCAGAAGCTAATGCAGCAAGAACTGTCGAAAACGCTAAATCCATTCCCAGCACAAAATAAGCCGCAATAAATACGAAAACTGAAGCTACACACGCCTCAAATACCGTGATAATTAAAACTTTTGAGCCGTTCCCCCGAAGAGCATTTAATCTGAAAAACTGCCCCGTGCTGAATGCAATAAATGAAAGTGCAATACTCGGAAGAAATGCAGTATTTTCAATTACAATGTCAGGAACAAGATTCAAACAGTAAGGGCCTATTAAAATTCCTGTTACGATATAAGCCGTAACGTTTGGAAGTTTTAATAATCTCGTAATTCTTGTTAAACCAAAACCAAATAATAACATCAATGCTACTGTAATAATTCCGACACTTGCCGACGATCCCGAATGAAGATAATCAACTAACTGTGCAAACAATTTTTATTCTCTCCTTTCTATATGTTTGCAAAAAAATAAAAATTTACCCCCTCAATCAAGATATTAAAGGGGTAAAATTGAAGTAAAGATGTATTCTATCATTTTTTTATTTTAGTGCATTATGATTATTACGTATTATTTTGTTGTCAACCCCTCTGTCGATAAATCGACATCTCCCCTTAGTAAGGGGCGACTCTGCCTCTCCGCTTGCGGGGAGGTGTCTCGAAGAGACGGAGGGGTAACACTAAATGTTGACATATAAAAATTTTAATTTATAATGTTTGACATAGCTAACAAATTGAACAATTACGAATTGCGAATTGAAATTTGAAATACAATAGTCCCTCGTTCCTGTTCAATCGTTTTTTAGTTTTACCCCCCTCATTAAGTTAAAGAACAAAAATGGTCTGATCCGATTTTCGGTGAAGGCCAAAATTTTTTTTTGCCACTACATTTGCCACTACAAAAATATTTATTTTTCTCTGTCGCTGCAAGAGTTTACAAGTGTAAAAAAAATCCTCTGTCTCACTTTTTGAAACAGAGGAAAGAGGAATTTATAACGAATCACAATTATAAAGTTTTTTGTTAGGAAAGTAATATTTTTACATGTTACTTTCAAACCAAGATTTTAACTCATCTGCCGTCTGAAATCCAACATGACGTGCTGCAACTTTTCCGTCCTTGAATAAAATCAAATTCGGAATGCTCATGACACGGAACTTTTTCGCAAGATCGGGATTTTCGTCTGCATCGGCTTTGAAAAAGTCAACTTTTCCTGCATACTCTTCCGATAATCCCTCAACTACAGGTGCAATAGCTTTGCAGGGTCCGCACCATGTTGCCCAGATGTCAAGCAATGCAATTTTCGAGGCTTCAAGTTCTGTTGTGTCGCTGTTAATAATTTCTTTCACTGCCATAACTTTATTCTCCTTATAACAATGATTTAACGCATTCTTCAACTTTGGCCATGTCGGCTGTGGGTTCAAAACGTTTTACGACTTCGCCATTTTTGTTTACGACAAATTTTGTGAAATTCCATTTTATGTCGGATTTCTTTGCGTAATCGGGATCGGCTTTTCCAAGCATATCCTTCAAAACGGGCGTTAATTTGTTATCATCGTCGAAGCCTTCAAAACCTTTTTGACTCTTCAAAAATGTGTAAAGTTTTAATTCGTTGCCGCCGTTGACATCGGATTTTTTGAACTGCTCAAATTTCGTGTCGTAATGAAGCGTGCAGAATGCGTGAATCTCGTCATCGCTGCCGGGTGCCTGACCTCCAAATTGATTGCAGGGAATGTCGATAATTTCGAGTCCTTTGTCGTGATAATTTTCGTACATTTTTTCAAGCGGTTCATACTGGGGAGTAAATCCACAGCCTGTCGCAGTGTTGACAATCAACAAAACTTTTCCTTTGAATTTTTCGAGTTTGACTTCTTCGCCCTTTGTCGTGAAAACAGAATAATCATAAATACTGCTCATGTTATTAAAACCTCCGTAACTTTTGATTTGCATTATTAATTGTAAAGTAACAACAATAATAATACAAGAACACAGTTTTTTCATACTATGCGACATGATTATTTAATCTCATTCACGGTTATGGTACTTATAGCGTTATTTTTGTCAAGCTGGACACTTAAACCGGTTTTTCCGTTTTCGTTGTATTGCATGATTCTGTTGCTCACACCCGAAGGAAAGCCCATAAGCTGATATAACGCAGTCTGACTCATTCCGACTTTTAATCCGTTCTGTAATTCACGATTTGAAGCCGTCAATCTGATTCTTGTAATTTCGTCGCCCTTCAACGTTGCTGTAATTCCCGGCCATTCAAGGCTTGTGCTTGAATTTCTTGTAGTATTTCCGAGAGAGTCAACAATTTCAGATTTATTTTTCCCGAATGATTTTAACAATGCGTTTGAATATCCCGAAGGCAATCCCGATCCCAATGGTTGAACATAGCGTCCGTAGATCCAGCCTTCTTTTCCGTTTGTTTCAACGTTGTACCAGAGTCCCTGATGCTGTCCGGAAGTTACGTTGAAAGTTCCAAGAACATTAAGCCTTGTATTCACGTTTAATCTTGCAACTCTGTTTGAACTTGTCGTGTGATCTGCTCTGAGATTTACATTGCTTCCTACAACCATTCCGCTTTTAGGTGTTCTGTCGGGATTGAAATTCGGCAAAAGATTTTCGCTGACAACAACGGCAACTTCTTCTTTTTGAGGCTGTGCAACGGGTTCGCTTGTCTGAACAGGTGCAGTATAACGGCTTGAAGAATTTTCACCGTGTGAGTTTTCCTGTTCAATAATTCTAACGTCATTTCTTGCGATTGGCGGCAAATCTCCGGGAGGCAATTTTCTGAGACCGAGAAGGAAATACAAAGCTCCTCCAACAGCCCCGACAAGTAATAACATACTTAAAATTTTTCTGCCTGCCGAACGTTTGCGTTTCTTTGCACGTCTTGTATATTTTGAAAATTGCTGATAAGACTCAGCGGCATCGTTAAACATATCATCATCACGTCTCGAATTTTGAAAATTCCTTGTGTTTCTAACAGGCTTTACCATTCTGTAATTTTGAACTGCCTGAGCACTCATATCATCACCGTCATTTGTATCAAATTTTAATCCGGGATTCAAATAATCATCACGTTCAATGGGATTATTATTAATTTCCCTGACTTTCACATTTTCAATTTCAACCTTAAAATCCGTCGGAGCTTCTGATGTCTGTAGATCTTTGGAAGGTGTCAAAAGCTGTTCGTTTACCTGCTGTGTCTGGTCTTCTTCCTTTTGAATGTCCTCTAACTTGTCAGCGATTACAAAAAGTTTTGCACCGCAATTATTACAAAATCTGTCCTCACGTGCCACCATAGCACCGCATTCTGGACATATTTTAGAAACTCTCCTGCGAAGTTTGGGAGGCTCGTTGTTAGTGTCAAAACTTTGAACAGGCTGTTGAATTTGTTGAAGCTGAGGCTGTTGTAAATCAGGTTGAGAATAATAAATATTTTCGTTTGAAACGGTTTTTACATTGACATTTACATCTTCATTTTGAGGGTAATTATCCTCGTCAAAAACCTGTTCATCATCTTGAAATTCATCGTCGTCATACAAAATATTTTGATATTCATCATGTTTATCAGGTCTAAGAAGAAAACACAAAATCCCCGCTAAAAAATAAATTCCTCCGTAAATCCATGTGTCCCTCGAAGGAACGCAAAGACCGCCCGCAATAAACAAAAATAATGCTCCCCATTTGCTTTTATTGAACGCAACAATCCCTCCGATTAATGCAAACGCAGCCGAAATTATCGGGAGACTTGCAAGCATTGTCGAAGGAATACCAAATAACGAACCTCCGCTTATGGTCAGCGAGCCGAAAAGCATAAAAACTCCATGAATTATGGAAGTTATCGAAGCACCCAAAGTCAGTGCCAAAATTATCCAACTCATATTATTCTGCTTTCACTCCATTTCTTAAAATTTTATTTCTATTATGGAATATATTATACATAGTAAAAAATTATTTTTCTGCGGCTCTTGAAATTCTATCTCTTAAACCTTCGCTAATTCCTGAATTATCTTGAGGCCATTCGACAATGATGCACGAAGATTTTTCACACTCAAATTTCCTAAATCCCGAAAATAATCCGTGAGCATAATTTTTAACGTCATCGAATAAAATTTTATTTTCACATTCAACGTTTTCAACATCATTAATTCCCATATAAGCGAAATTTTTAACGTCAGGAAATTTTGTATTTTTTTTCCAGATTATGACGGGGATATTCGGTGCGTAATGCCTGTATCGTGTGCCGGGAGAACGTTTTTTGCTGAATGAATCAGGGATTTTTAATTCGGTGTTCAAAGTTTCCTCGATGATTTCTCTTGACATTCCGCCCGGTCTCAACATCAAAATTTTTTCGGGATTCGTAACATCTATAACGGTGCTTTCGATTCCTGTTTCAGTTTCTCCGCCGTCAATAATCATTTCGATTTTTCCGTTCATGTCGTTAAAAACACTTTCAAAATCTGTCGGGCTTGGTCTACCGCTTAAATTTGCACTGGGAGCAGCGATCGGGATTTTTGACTTCTCAATCAAAGCTAATGCAATGGGATTATCGGGCATTCTGATTGCGGCAGTGTCTAAACCTCCCCTTGTAGTTAAGGGAATTATCGATTTCGCTTTCAAAACTAAAGTTAAAGGAGCAGGCCAGAATTTTTGAATTAAGAATTTCGCAGTGTCATTCATGAAAACTAAATCTTCAGCCTGTTCATAACTGCTTACGTGCAAAATTAAAGGATTATCGGAGGGACGGCCTTTAGCGAGATAAATTTTCCTGACAGCTTCAGAGTCTAAAGCGTTTGCACCGAGTCCGTAAACCGTTTCAGTAGGGAAAGCAACGAGTCCTCCCGAATTTAATATTTCGGCAGCCTTTGAAATAATTTCAGGATCGGGATTCCATTTATTAATTTTCGCTGTTATCGTTGTCATGGAATTTTGCTTTGAAGTTTTCAAGATATTCAGGGAAATTTCCGTTAATGATTGCATTTCTGGCTTCTTCGGCGATTCTTAAAGTGAAACGCAAATTGTGCCATGAAAATAATCTTGCTCCTAAAATTTCTCCGCATATTGCAAGATGTCTCAAGTAAGCACGTGAAAAATTTTTGCAGGCATAACAATCACATTCCGAATCCATAGGCGAAAAATCTTCGGAATAATTTTTTCCCCTCATGTTCAATCTTCCTGTTGAAGTAAAGACCGTAGCATTTCGTCCGTTTCGTGTAGGCATTACGCAGTCGAACATATCAACGCCCCTTGCAATGCTTTCAACAATATTCAAAGGATAACCCACGCCCATTAAATATCTTGGTTTATTTTTAGGCATGATTTCGTTCAAAACTTCGAGGGAGTGATACATTTCCTCATGAGATTCTCCGACAGATAAACCGCCGATTGCATAACCCGGAAAATCAATATTAATAATTTCTTCGGCACTTTTGATTCTTAAATCGTCATAAACAGAGCCTTGAATTATTCCGAATAATGCTTGTCTTTCGGGATTGTTATTCGACATGAAAAAATCCTTTGAACGTTTAGCCCATAAAGTTGTACGGTTTACGGCTTCGAGAGCTTTATCGTGAGCGGCGGGAAATTCACAGCATTGATCAAAACACATCGCAATGTCAGAACCTAAAATCCCCTGAAATTTCATTGACCATTCGGGAGACATAATTAATTGCGAACCGTCAATGTGAGAACGGCACAAAACATTTTCATCTGTAATCTTTTGAAGTCTTGCGAGTGAGAAAACCTGAAAACCTCCGCTGTCAGTTAAAATCGGTCTGTCCCAGTTCATAAATTTGTGAAGTCCGCCGGCTTTAGAAATAATTTCAGAACCAGGACGCAAAAATAAATGATAAGTATTACCCAATATAATCTGCGAATGAATTTCCTTTAATTCATCTGGCGACATTGATTTAATACTTGCCAAAGTTCCTACGGGCATAAAAACTGGAGTTTTAATAATTCCGTGAGGCGTTACAAATTCCCCTGCTCTTGCACCTGTAACGGGACACTCGGCTATGATTTTGAACTCAAACATTTTTATTATTCATCACTCCCAGCCGAAAAATTTTTTTGCGTTGATTTCGATTTGATTTTCAAGTTCTTCGATTGCGATATTTCTTTCACTTGCAGCAGCTTGATAAACATATTTCACGTATGAGGGCTCATTTCGTTTTCCCCTAAATGGTACGGGGGTCATGTATGGACTGTCAGTTTCAAATAAAATATTTTGAATCGGAATTTTCCGCACGACCTCACGCAATTCGTCAGAGCCTTTTGTATTCCAAGTCAAAGCACCTCCGAAAGAACATAGAGAATCCCATTCGATGACTTTATCAAGATATTCAAGCCCTCCGCTGTAGCAGTGAAATAAAAATTTCAAATTTCTGTGCCGGTTCAAAATCTTCATTGCGTTTTCCATAGCGTCCCGAATGTGCAAAATAACGGGCATATTGACCTCTTCGGCAAATCGTAATTGAAGCTCGAAAAATTTTTCCTGAAGTTCACGAGGGGAATTGTCGTAATGAAAATCAAGTCCGATCTCACCGACTGCAACAACTTTTTCATCATGGATTAATTTATAAAATTCATCGGGGATTTTGTCATAATTTTTTACTTCGTGGGGGTGAATGCCGATTGAAGCATAAAGCCCGAATTGAGGAAAATTTTTCGCCAAAGCTACAGCCTCGCATGAATCCTCATAAGTACAGCCGACATTCAGAATTTTTTTTACTCCCGACTGCCACGCACGATTAATTATTGTCCTTGTTTCAAGCCTTAACTCATCAGAATTTATATGACAATGTGAATCTATTAACATAATTTATTTTATCTTCATAGCTCCTTTTGCATTTTTCTGTGTCGATTTTAATTTGCTGCATTAACGATTCTTTATCGGGAAAAACTTTAATATCTCTTATTCTGTCTAAAAAGAAAACTAAAATTTCATCGCCGTAAATATCTTCGTGAAAATCCATTATAAAAACTTCGATTCGGGTTTCGTCAACATCGTGAAAAGTTGGATTATTTCCGATTGACAAAGCACCGCAGTAAAATTTTCCCCCGATTGAGACTGCGACTGAATAAACGCCGTCAGACGGAATAATTTTATTTTCGGGAACTTTGATATTTGCAGTGGGAAAATTCATCGTTCTGCCTCGTTGATTTCCGTGAACGATTTTTCCGAGAATAAACCAGTTATAACCTAAAATTTCGTTAGCTTCGTTGATATTTCCGTTTGAAATTTTTTTGCGTATGTTTGAACTTGAAAAGTCAGATTTATTTAAGACATCGACAATAAAAATTCTGTTTCTGTCGATACCTTTTGAAATTGCAAGATTTTCAAGATATTTTGAATCTCCTGCTCTTTCATGGCCGAACTTGAAATCGCTCCCCATAACGAGACCGTCAATTTTGATTTTAGAGTTTAGAAGCTGCCAAAATTCATCGGGAGTTAAATTCTTGAAAGTCTCATCAAATTTCAACACTAAAAAATTCGGAATGCCTAAAAATTTTCGGATTAATTCACGTTCTTCAAGTGTGAATAACGAATGCTTAAATTTATTCATGAATTGCGAAGGGTGAGGATAAAACGTTACAACGCCCCAATCGTTATTAATTGAATTTTCCCGGCAGACTTCGAGTAATTTTTCATGGCCTCTGTGGAAACCGTCAAAAGCTCCGATCGTGATAATCATTTTTTCCTTCAAACCTTCGAGACTATTGTAACGGGTTTAATGTAGTCATAACCGACATATTCGCCGAAACCTAAAATTTTTCCGCCTTCAACGCAGATTAAATTTTTGTCGGGGATAAAGCCTCGTGAAAATTTTTCGCCATGACTTAATAAAATACTTAAACCGTTTGAGAAAGTTTTTTCGTCTTTGTCAGAAATATTTACCCGCATGAAATTTTTAGCAAATTCACTCATGGTTACGATTTTGAATTTCTCATCGTCAGGTGAATTTGAATCGCTTAAATTAAAATTTCCGATTGAAGTTCGTGTTAAGGATTTTATAAACGCTCCGCAGCCCGAAATTTTGCCTAAATCATGTGCGAGGCTTCTTATGTAAGTTCCCCTGCCGCATGAAATTTCAAGTTCCATAGTTCCGTCAGATTGATTGAACGGCGAAAGGACTTTAATATTTCTGAAAAATACGGGACGTGCTTTCATTTCGACATCGGAACCCGAACGAAATAATTTATATGCCGGCCGACCTTCGATTTTAATTGCCGAAACAGCGGGAGGAGTCTGCAATCTCCAGCCTGAAAAAGAATACATAAAATCATTGATGAGTTCAGGATTAAAATTTTCAAAACCTTTTTCCGACAAAACATTTCCCGAATAATCATAAGTATCTGTTTCAACGCCGAATTGAATTTTTGCCCTGTAGACTTTCGGCAAAGACATAACATATTCACACAGCCTTGTAGCATGGCCGACTAAAATTATTAAAAGCCCCGAAGCCGTCGAATCCAATGTTCCGGAATGGCCGACTTTGAATTTTAATTTACGTTTTACAATTCCGACGCATTTAGAACTTCTCAAGCCTTCAGGTTTATTAATCAGGATTAACGCATTCATGGTATTTATTCAAAATAATTTTTTCAAGTTCATTAACGGCATCTTCAATCGGGAATTTAACAGTTGCCCCTGCTGCCCTTTCGTGTCCTCCGCCTCCGAAAATCCTTGCAAGCTCTCCCGCACCTATCGGACTTCCTTCACGTGAACGAATGCTCAAACGAATTTCGCCCGAAGGATATTGAGTTATAGTTGAGATTAATTTAACGCCTCTAATAGTCATTAACATGCTTGAAAGACCTTCAGTGCCGTTTAATTCCGCTCCGGTTTCCTCGAAATCTTTGGCATAAATAACTGAAATCGCAAAAATATTTCCCTCTCCGAAAATTTTTACACGGGACATTACACGAGCCCAGATTAAAAAGTCTTGAGGTGTTTTATTCTGATTAATGAAGTCAGAAATTTTATCAGGCTTTACACCGAGTTCAATTAATTTTGAAGCGGCCATGTGAGTTTTAGCGGAAGTGTTAGAAAATGCAAATCCCCCCGTGTCCGTAAAAATTCCGGTGTATAAACTTTCGGCAATATTTTGAGTTATTTCCCAGTTATCGGCCATGAAAATTCTGAAAAGCATTTCGCACGTCGAAGAAGCTAACCCGTCAACGCAATTAACACGCCCGAATAAAGAATTATCTTCGTGATGATCGATATTAAGGGCATTAATATTTTTGTTTACGTCGAAACCCGAAACACTCCGGACTTCATTTGAACAGTCAAGAAAGACATATAGTAACCCCTCCACCGTTTCATCGATAAATTCTTCGCAGAAAATAAATTCATTTGAATGGGGCAAAAATTTATAAACTTCGGGCAAAGTTTTATCGGGGGAAAACCATTTTACGGACTTGCCGAGATTAACGCCCGACTCAAAAAGTGCGGACGCTGATCCCATTGCATCGCCGTCAGATTTTTTATGCGTGAAAATGTACCAAATTTTATGAGCCTTTAAGACTTCCGAAGCCCTGATTAAATCTTTCTCATCAAAATTTTTATTCAGGTTCAAATTCGCTGTCGTCATTATTATCTTGCTCCGTGTCGTGAAGGTTCAGGCTGTCGAGGATTTTATCAATTTTTGCTCCGTATTCGCTGCTTTTGTCGATTATAAATTCGAGTGCAGGAACTCTGCGCAATTTAATTGTCTGTCCCAATAATCCCCGAACAGCTCCTTTGATTTCGTTTAAGTCCTTCAAAATTCCCGGACATTTTCGAGCCTCAAGAGCAGTAAAAAAAACTTTTGCACGTTCGAGATCCTTTGAACATTCAACGCCCGTAATAATTGCTGACTTGACACTTTCCTTTTTAATTTCAGTCTCAATTATCAAAGCAATTTCACGCTGTAACTGTTTATTGATTCTCGACATTCTTAAATTGCTGCTCATTCTTACAGTGTCCGTTTCTCCTCTATAACGTCATAGACTTCAAGAATATCATTTTCCTGGAAATCCTGATAACCTTCGAGGGAAATACCGCAGTCCATTCCGGCTTTTAATTCTCTTGCTTCGTCTTTTTCGTGTCGAAGTGAGGCGATTTTTCCGTCCCAAACAACAATTCCGTCTCGAATGACTCTGACTTTTGCCGTTCTCCTTACAACTCCTCTTGTAACGTGTGAACCTGCAATTCGCCCAATCTTGGGGATTTTGAAAATTTTTCGGATTTCGACTTCTCCGAGCGTGTCCTCTCTCAAAACAGGCTTTAATAATCCTGCCATAGCTGCCTTAACATCATCGATGACATCATAAATTACGTTATAAATTCTGATTTCGACTCCGTTGACTTCGGCAACACGTTTTGCGTTTCCGTCAGGTCTTACATTAAAACCGACTATTACGGCATTTGAGGCAGAAGCTAACATAACATCGCTTTCCGCAATTCTCCCGACACCTCTATGAACGATTGAAACACCGACTTCATTTGTAGCAAGTTTTTCGAGTGAAGCACACAAAGCCTCAAGAGAACCTTGAACATCGCACTTCACAACTAAATTCATATGAGGCAGTTTACCTTCTTCAAAATTCGAGTAAAAATCTTCAAATGATGCTTTCTTCGTTTCGACAGAGCTTTCACGTTCGGCAGCTTTTACGGCATCGAGGGCATCTCTTGCTTCACGTTCGGATTTTACGACTCTGAAAGATTCTCCGGGATTTGGAACATCGGAGAGTCCTAAAATTTCGACGGGAGTGCTTGGACCTGCGGATTTCAAACTTTTTCCTGCCCAGTCAAATAACGCTCTTGTCTTTCCCCATGTTGACTTAAATAAAACAATGTCGCCTGCTTTCAGCGTTCCGTCTTTAACGATTACAGTAGCAACAGGGCCTTTGCCTTTATCGAGTCTTGCTTCGATAACGACACCTTCGGGAGTTGCGTTGGGATTGCCTTTTAATTCCTGCATTTCAGCCTCAAGCAAAACACGTTCGAGTAAATCAGGAACACCGATTCCCTGTTTAGCGGAAATTTCAACAGCTCCGACATCACCGCCCCAGCCTTCAGTATAAATTCCAAGCTCTGATAACTGCTGTCGAACTCTATCAGGCTTTGCACCTTGCTTATCGATTTTGTTAATTGCAACGACTAAAGGAACTCCGGCGGCTTTGATGTGATTTATTGCTTCCTTTGTTTGAGGCATAACTCCGTCATCGGCACCGATTACAAGAATTACGATGTCGGTAACGTTTGCGCCTCTCATTCTCATAGCCGTAAATGCTTCATGGCCGGGAGTGTCGAGAAAAACAATCGGCTTTCCGTCCTGCATAACAACATAAGCTCCGATGTGCTGTGTAATTCCTCCTGCTTCGTGTTCGGCAACGCTTGAATGTCGAATGTGATCGAGCAAAGTTGTTTTTCCGTGATCGACATGACCCATAACAGTAATAATCGGGGGACGTTCAACTAATTTAATTTCGGGCTTTTTAGGTTCAGGCTTATTCACTTTTTGATTTTGAACAGGCTGAATCGTTTTTGCAGGTTGAATTGGCTGCACTGGTTTTATGGGTGCCGCAGGCTGCACGGGCTGTACCGGTTGAACTGGCTGAACTGGAGTAGCAGGGGTAACAGGAGTAACAGGTTTTTGAGGATTAGCGGGGTTCTTTTGATTTTGAAATTTTTGATTTTTCTGCTGCTTCTGCTGTTTCTGTTGAGACTGAAATTTTGAAGTTTTCTGCGGCCTGTCCGGTCTGAAATCTTTTTCGCGGGGTAATTTTTCAGCTTTTTCTTCCCGTTCTTCATCTCGATCTCTTTTTTCACGTTTCATTTCAGAAATCTCATCAGATTTTCTGCCTTTACCCTGATTTTTTGCAAATTTATCGTTTTTCTGCCCGTTTTTATTCATTGATTTAGAGCCTTCCGAAGTGCGTTGTTTTCTTTCCTGAGTTTTTGCTTCACTTGCTTCTTTAATTATATTTTCGACAATTTGTGCCGTCTCATCATCAATCGAGCTAATATGACTCTTTACGGGAATATCAAGCTGCTGCAAAACTGCTAATAATTCCTTGTTACTTTTGTTTAATTTTCTGGCAAGGTCGTAGATTCTTATTTTATCGCTCAAATGGCTTTTTCTCCTTTCAACATTAAAGATTCAGGCTCAAAATTTTTTTTGCGAAACCTGAATTTAGAGGCAGACCTAAAATTTGAACTCCGCCTCTGCTTCCGATAATTTCCGATAGTTCATTCATGCTGATGTCCAGAATAATGCTTTGAAATTCCCTGTGTGAAGCCAAGAAATTTTTAACGCCCTCTGAACAGTCATTAGCCAATAAAACTAAAATTTTACGCTCCTTTGAGTTTTCGATTCTCTCAGAGCCGATTAACAAAACTCCTGCTTTTCTTGCAAGTCCTAAGATTGAACGTAATTTGAGGTTTTTGTTTTCGTCAAAATTTTTTGCGTTTTCAACAAGATTTTCCCAGAAAATTTCATTCGACGAAGCCCTCAAAATATTTTCAGGAACATGTGATTTTTTCGCCTTTTCGATACATTCTAAATCAGGACAAAGATAAATTCCTCTGCCGGGTAATTTTTTTGAGGTGTCAACGACTAAAAGATTCTCAGGGTCTTTAACGATTCTGATTAAATTATCCTTGCTGCTTTTAGCCCTGCAGATAACGCACGATCTTTGAGGAATATGTTTTTTAGTTTTGTTGTCCATCTGTGAATACGTCATGGAATATATCTTTCAACGTAGGCATTTTATCAGGTTCGACGGTTAAGACATTAATTTTCCAGCCTGTTAATTTCGCCGCAAGTTTTACGTTTTGTCCGCCTTTTCCGATTGCCAAAGATAATTGATCCTGATAGACATACGCTGTAAATTCTTTTTCGTGATCCAAAACCGGTTCGACTTTTGCAACTTGAGCCGGAAGCAAAGCATTTTTGATATAGACTAAGGGATCGGCACTGAAAATAACAACGTCAACTTTCTCGCCTTTTAACTGTGAACTGACAGCTTTAATTCTTATGCCTCCGTTGCCTATACATGCTCCGACGGGATCAACGTTAGGATCTAAACTGACGAGGGAAACCTTTGCTCTTGCGCCGGGATCTCTGACAATGCTTTTAATTTCGATAATTCCCTGCTGAATTTCGGGGATTTCGATTTCAAGCAATTTTTTCAACAGTCCGGGGTGAGTCCTCGAAACAAGGATTTTAGGGCCTCTTGATTTCTGCTTAACGTCAAGAATGTAAAATTTCAACAAACTGCCGGGATTATAACGTTCTCCCATAATTCTTTCACGTTTAGGAAGTTCTGCATCGGTTCGGTCATTAATTCTGACGACAATATCATCGCCTTCAACTTTGTAAACAGTTCCGGTTATGACATCACCGATTCTGTCGGCAAATTCAGTGTAAACGACTTTGCGTTCTTCATCTCGTAATTTTTGTGTAATGACCTGACGGGCTGTTTGAGCCGCAATTCTTGAAAAATCTTTCGGGGTATGTTCGATTCTGATTTGTCCTCCGATTTCAGCGTATTCGTCAATATCAAGGGCATCATTCAAGGAAATTTCTTTATTCTGATCCTCGACATTTTCGACAACTTCTCTGATTTCATTTATTACGACATCGCCTGTTGCCGAATTAATTTTCACTTCCATTTCTTTTTCGGTCGGTTTATATTTATTGTAAGCCGAAAGCAGCGCAGACTCCATTACGGAGATTACAGCACTGAGTTCCAGCCCTCTCTGTTCGGCAAGAGCGTCAAGAGCCTCAATAAATTCACGGCCTAAACGCATCATTTATTTTTTCCTTCCTTTCTGTTTCTGTTTTGTATTTTTTGTTGTAGTGTCTTCAAATCTGTAAACTAAATTTCCTCCTTTAATGTCATCGAAAAGCAGATTTTTTTCTTCGCCTTCGCATAACAAATTAACATGTCCTTCACCTGCAAAGCTGATAATTCCGGTGAAAGTTTTACGACCTTCATATAATTTTGAAAGTCTGACACGAGCTTCTTTACCTTGAAACCTTACATAATCCTCAATGGAATATAAAGGCCTTTCGATTCCCGGCGAACTGACTTCGAGATAATATCTGCCTTTGTCAAGTTCAGGGAGTTCCGGATTTTCGTCGAGAAATTTGTTAATTCTTTTTGAGACAGACTCACAATCATCAACGTTAATGCCTCCGAGTGAATCTATGAGAACCTGAATTTTCATGCGACCGAAATCCGTTTTTAATCCGACATGCACACATTCATAACCTAAACGGGCGACGATGTCTTTAATCTGAGCTAAAAATTTTTCCTTTTCGTTCATAATTTCATTTTCTTCACTTCAATATTAAAAAAAGGAGAGGTTGTTCCACTCCTTTTAGTTTATGTACTAAAAATTAATTAAATTATATCTCAAAAATCTATGCTGGCAAATTTTAATAAAAAATAACAAAAACTTGACAAAATAAAATTTAACCTGTAGAATGCCTTGATGTTTGAGGCCGGTGTAGCTCAGTTGGTAGAGCAGCTGACTTGTAATCAGCAGGTCGGAGGTTCGAGTCCCCTTGCCGGCTCCAGATGAAAGAGAAAAAATTTTTACGGTGGAATGGCCGAGTGGTCAATGGCAACAGACTGTAAATCTGTCGGCGGGAGCCTACCATGGTTCAAATCCATGTTCCACCACCATTTTATTTTTTGAGTGCCGATTTAGCTCAGTTGGCAGAGCACATCCATGGTAAGGATGGGGTCTTCGGTTCAAGTCCGAAAATCGGCTCCATGATCTTAAAAATAATTATTTCCGATGTTGAAGCAAATCCTTAAAATTTTCCGAGTACGCAGTATTTCCCAACAAGGCAAAAACAAAAATCGTTTCTTACACATAATTGATAAAATCCTACTTTTAATTTAACTTGCTAAACCTCTCTGTCAGCTGAAATTAACATCTCCCCTTAGAAAGGCAATGTCATTAAGTTAAGAGAAACAAAAAGAGCCTCTGAAAATCTCAGAGATTCTTTTATAATTATAAAAAAAATCCTGAGGTAAAAATGATACATAAAAAGGAACTAAAAATAAAGATAAAAAATTGATATTGGAAATGGAAGAAAATTCCGGTTTATTTTCAAGACGGCCTGACAAAGATTTTTCAAGAAATTCAAAACTTACTCTTCAAAAAACTGTTTCAATTTTGCTGGCTATGCAGGGAAAAAGTATTTCAAACGAATTACTGGATTTTTTTGATTTTGATCCTAATACTCCTTCCGCTTCTGCTTTTGTTCAAGCTCGAAATAAACTTGCTCCTAATGCTATACAAACACTTTTTCAGCGTTTTGTACGTGAG
>JAFSKE010000107.1 GCA_017449135.1 Synergistaceae bacterium | reverse complement strand
CATTGTTGCGTTGCTGACTGCGTCAATGTTTCCGTCAGTTCTTCCGATTAATGCCTTTGAATAAGTTTCAAAGTTCGGAACTCCGAATGGGACTTCTTCTGCACCTTCGATTTCAACGGCCGTGATAGCGTTTTCATCGACAGTAACCTTGACGGTAACGGGTGTGTTTTCACTGTAGCCCTTGCCTGTTGCTGTGTAAGTGCCGGGTGTAAAAGCAAATGCACATGACGAAACTAAAACGAAACTTAAAACCAGCGCAATATGAAAATATTTTTTCATTATAAAAATTCCTTTCTATAATATAAAATTTGGAACGATAGATAATATAATATAAAAAAATTATTTTGACAACGGAGAAATTTATATGAATATTGAAGAAATCGAAAAAATTTATGAACGTATACAAACCGCAAAATCGAAAGCAAATCGAACTGACAAAATTTATTTTACTGCCGTATCAAAAACACGAACGGTTGACGAAATGAAAGAAGCCGAAAAGATTTCATGGATTGATTATTTCGGTGAAAATCGTGTCCAGGAAGCCGAAAGTAAAAAATCAGTTTATGGCGAATCAAAATTAAAATGGCGTTTAATCGGTCATCTTCAAAATAACAAAGTCAGGAAAGCCGTTGAAATTTTTGATTACATTGACAGCGTCGATTCTGTTGAATTAGCTTTGAGAATTAATCGTGTCGCAGGGGAGTTTAACAAAATTATTCCCGTTTTAATCGAAGTCAATACATCAGGCGAGGCAAGCAAAACAGGAATTAATCCCGAAAAATTTTCGGAACTTTTGGACACCGTAGCACAGCAGGAAAATTTAAGCCTTCAAGGTTTAATGACGATAGCACCGATAACTGACAGCGAAATTGAAATCCGAAAATCATTTTCAAATTTGCGTGAACTTCGAGACTCTGCAAAAATTTCGACAGGTTTGGAACTGCCGATTTTATCAATGGGAATGAGCGGAGATTTTGAACTTGCAATCCTTGAAGGCAGCACGATGATTCGAATCGGAACATTATTATTCGGAGAAAGAATATATAATGTAAAATAATAATTCGTAAATTTCGTGATATATTTATACTTAAAATTTCTTAGGAGGCTGTTTTAATTTGAATATAATGAAATTCTTTGGATTTGAAAACGATGACGAAGATTACGACGACAACGACGACTACACGGAGGACAGACGAAGCGATAAAAGGTCTTCAAGCATAGGACGCAGAAATAACTCCTCTCGTTCAGGTTCCGGAAGCTCAAACGCCGGCGGAAAAATAATAATTTATTACGGCATTGCTCACGATCAGGACAAAAAACGACTCTGTGAAGCGTTCAACAACGGCTCAATGATTTTATTGGACATGCACAATCTTAATCAGCGTGAATTTGAGGAAGAAGGCAAGGATTTTATAACTTTCATGGGCGGTGTAGCTTTTGCACGCAGCGGGGACATAAAATTCTTGGAGCCTGCACAGTATCTTCTTACACCGAGAACAAATATGTATGAAATCTGGCCTGAGGAGGGCGAAATCGATGAGTGATTTATTAACTGCAAAAGACGTGGAAATTAAAGTTTTCAAAAAAGTAAAATTCGGCGGATATTCCGTTCCTGAAGTCGAAGATTTTTTGAATCAGGTTGCTGATGATCTCGAAGCATATGCAATCCAGCTTGACGAAAAAGACAACAGGATTCAGGAACTCGAAGCATTTGTCAAGAAACAGGAATCAATGACTGACGCTATCAAAGACGCATTGATTCAGGCTCGTAAAGCTGCTCAGGACATCGAAGACGAAGCAAGGGCAAACGCTGAAAAAATTATTGCCGAAGCTCACGAAAAATCCGAAAAACAAATTTCCGAGTCTGAAGGAAAATTCCGTGAACAGGTTGACGAAGCTGAACGAAAAGCCGCCGAAATCATCGCAAAAGCAAGAAATTCTGCAGATGAAATTATCAAAAATTCTCAGGATAAACGTGCTCAGGCCGAACAGTCAAGAGCCAGCATTGAACAGGAACTTGAAGCTCAAAGACGTGAAGCACATGAAAAGGCTGATGAAATTATTGCCGATGCAAAAGCTCAAGCCCGAAATTTAATGTCTGACACTCAAGATATGCTTACTGAACAGGAAAAGCAGATTAGATTCTTGAGTCTTCAAAAACAGAATTTTGTTAAGAATACGATGTCATTGCTTTTAGATTTCGGAAAAATCATTGACAGAGCACAACAGGATATTGACGCTCAAATGGAATCAATTCCGCCCGAAGAGGAAATTCCGCAGGATTCTGATGAAGTTATGAATGAACAAAACTGACGAGATCAAAGAAAAATTCTTCAGCTTTCTCCTTAAAAAAACATGTACAACTAAACAGGCTGAAGAATTTTTATCACGCTCAAAACTTCCGGAAAATTTTATTAAGTCATTAATGTTAGAGGCTCAAAACATGGGACTCATTGATGACGGCGCATTTGCGAAATTATTTATCGAAGGCCATTTACACTGGGGAAACGCTAAAATAATTTACGAATTAAAATCAAAAGGAATTTCGCACGAAACGATTTATAACGCTCTTGATGAACTTGAAGAAGCAGAATCTGAATATTCAAGGGCTGAAAAACTTTTCGAGGCTTTCAGGAAACAGGGACTTGATGACAGAAAAATCGCGAACAGACTTTTAAGCAGAGGATTTTCACAAAGTACAGTAAGAGATTTAATATAAAACCCATACATAAAAAGTTTGACTTGACAAAAATACTATTTTATTGTAAGTTTGTAAGGTCAAATAAAAATTTATGTATGGGAAAAATTTTATGATTCATAATAACGTTAATGTAATGCAGAACTTTATGGAGTATGTAAAAAATTCTTATGCCGAAAATTTTGTTAAAAGTATGTTGTTTTGTTTTGCAGCTCCAACAATAAAAGGCTTAAAGGCAGGTTGTCTTATAAACTTCCGAAGGGATTCGTCAGATGAGGATTTGCGGAAAATTTGGAAATTGAACGCTGATAAATGGCTTAAACCGCTTGGGTTAAACTGGCTTTTATTAAACGACAAAACCGGAGTCAGAAATGCTTTAGTTTTGATTTACAGGCGTGAACTTTTGGAACGTGCTTTGTGCTGCAACGGAGCCTGTAAAATTTTAGCGAATGAAGGCTATCCCTTGAATGATGTAGAAGGCTGTTTGAAGTGCTTAAAGAAAAAATTTTGCGATGGCTGCCCTCACAAAGTCGGATTATTTTTGAGTTACCCGCCATATGACGTTATGTGTTTCATGAAAAATAAAAAGTGTGAAAATCTGCTCGAACGCGGATATTGGAAAGTGTACGGAAATGTTAAACGAGCAAAACGTGCATTCAGAAAATATAAGCTGGCCGAGTATGATGCAGCCCGAGAAATTTTAGGGCAGATAAATTAATTTTTAGGAGGATTTTTATTTATTATGGCAAAGGTTTTAGTAGTTTATGTCTCAACAACTGGCAACACGGAAAAAATGGCAAACGCAATCGCTGACGGTGCAAAAGGTGCAGGAGCTGACGTAGCACTTAAAACAGTCGGCGAGTCTTCAGTTTCTGAACTTGCGAATTATGACGTAATCGCTTTCGGTTCGCCTGCAATGGGTGCGGAAGTTCTCGAAGAAGCAGAAATGGAACCATTTTTCAGTGAAGCAATCGGAAATCTCAAAGGCAAAAAAGTTGCTATTTTCGGCTCATACGATTGGGGCGACGGTGAATGGCTCAGAGTTTGGGAAGAAAGAGTTAAGGACGGCGGTGCAGTTTTTGTTGACAGCTTGAAAGCACATCTTGAACCTGACAATGACGCAATCGAAGAATGTAAAAAATTCGGTGCAAAATTAGCGTAAAAAATTATTTTTTCTCCTCTTGTACAAATACAAGGGGAGATTTTTTTTATTTACAGATATGTGAAAATAATTTTGTTAATGTTGTAAAATTTATGACAAGTTTTTAATTTAATAAGGGGGATTCGTTTTTTATGGGAATGACGATGACACAAAAAATTCTTGCGAAACATGCAGGATTAAATGAAGTTCATGCAGGACAGTTAATTCAGGCGAATTTAGATTTAGTTCTTGCGAATGACATCACTGCTCCCGTTTCTATTAATGAATTTGAAGCGGCAGGTTTCGATAAAGTTTTCGACACTGACAAAATCGTTTTCGTAATGGATCATTTTGTCCCGAATAAAGATGTAAAATCCGCAACTCAATGCAAACAATGCCGCGAATTTGCAAAAAAACATAATTTCAAACATTTCTTTGATGTCGGCTCAATGGGAATTGAACATGCTTTATTGCCTGAAAAAGGCTATATTGCTCCAGGCGAGGCTATTATCGGGGCTGACTCTCACACATGCACCTACGGAGCATTAAACGCATTTTCAACCGGTGTGGGCTCAACTGACTTGGGCGGTGCTATGGCTGTCGGTTATACATGGTTCAAAGTTCCTTCGGCTTTGAAAATCAACGTTACGGGAACTAAAAAGAAATTTGTTTCGGGCAAAGATTTAATTTTATTCTTAATCGGAAAAATCGGTGTTGACGGAGCATTATATAAATCTCTCGAATTTTCCGGTGAAGGTCTTAAACAATTAACAATCGCCGATAGATTAACAATTTCAAATATGGCAATCGAAGCAGGTGCTAAAAATGGAATTTTCCCTGTTGACGAAATCACGAAGGAATTTTTGAATGGCCGTGTAACTCGTAAATGGGAAGCCGTTTATCCTGATGATGATGCAGAATATGATGAAGTTGTCGAATTAAATCTTGACGAAATCGACTGCACTGTTTCATGGCCTCACTTACCCGAAAACGCAAAGCCTGCACGTGAGGGACATGATATTAAAATTGATCAGATTGTAATCGGTTCATGCACTAACGGAAAAATCGAAGACTTGAAAGCCGCCGCAGAAATTTTCAAGGGTAAACACTTGGCCGAAGGTGTCAGAGGAATAATTATCCCTGCGACTCCATTTATTTATCGTGAAGCAATGAGACTCGGATTATTTGACATTTTCCTTGATGCCGGCTGCGTAATTTCAACTCCTACGTGCGGCCCCTGCTTAGGAGGTTATATGGGAGTTCTTGCTGAAGGCGAAAGATGTGTTTCAACTACAAATCGAAATTTCGTTGGACGTATGGGACATATTAAAAGCGAAGTTTATTTAGCGTCTCCTGCCGTTGCTGCTGCGTCGGGAATTGCGGGACACATTGCACACCCTGAGGAGGTTTTGTAAATAAAATGTTTGCTCACAAATACGGAGATCATGTTGACACTGACGTAATAATCCCTGCACGCTATCTCGCAAGTCAGGATAAAAACGAATTGGCTTCACATTGCATGGAAGATATTGACAAGGATTTTCACAAGAAAGTCAAAAACGGCGATATTATTGTTGCAGGGTTAAATTTTGGCTGCGGATCATCAAGAGAACATGCGCCTGTTGCTATTAAAGCATCTGGAATTTCGTGTGTAATCGCTAAGAGTTTCGCAAGGATTTTTTACCGTAACGCAATTAACATCGGCCTTGCAATTCTTGAATGTCCCGAAGCCGCAGAAGATATTGATGACAATGATGAAGTTGAAATTAATTTCGACACCGGAATAATTAAAAATCTCACGAAACACAAAGAATATAAATCCGAACCGTTCCCCGAATTTATCAAAAAAATGATTGATAAAGGCGGTTTAATGGCTTCATTAAAAAAGGAGTAAAGAATACAGATGAAGGCGTTATTCGTAAACGGAAGTCCGAGAAAAAACTGGAACACTCACAAATTATTAGAAAGTGCAATGAAGGGAGCTTCTGAGGCAGGAGCGGAAACAGAGTTAATTCATATTTACGATTCTGCATTTAAGGGCTGTATCAGCTGCTTTGCATGCAAAATCAAAAATTCAAAAACTAACGGTCTCTGTGCATTCAAAGATTCTTTGACTCCTGCACTTGAAAAGGCGTTAAATTCTGACATTGTCGTGATGGGAAGTCCGATTTATTTCAGCTATCCAACTGCCGGAATGCGTGCTTTTCTTGAGCGTTTCATGTTCCCTGTTTTGTCTTATAACGTTAAAGACATGACGGGAGACGGCGGAAGAGCTTTTAATAAGACGATTCACACTGCAATGATTTATTCAATGGGAATGCCTACCGAAGAGATGATAAAAGAAAGTCATTATCCGGAGATTTTTGGAGAAAACGAGAAATTTTTGAAATTACTTTTCGGTTACAGCGAGACACTTTGCTCTTATAATACGTATCAATTCAGCGATTATTCACGTTATGATGTTGCTGAATTTATCGAGCCTATGAAAGCGAAGTACAGAGACGAACAATTCCCGAAAGATTTGCAGAAAGCCTATGAACTTGGAAAGCGTCTTGTCGAAAAAGCAAAAGGAGAGTAGCAGATTAATGAAAAAAATTTCCGTAATTCCAGGCGACGGTATAGGCCCTGAAGTTATCAAAGCAGCCGTTAAAGTTCTCGACAAAGCCTGCCCCAAAGAATTTGAATTTGTTTATGTCTCAATGGGGGGAAACGCAATCGATAAATTCGGAGTTCCATTGCCTGATGAAAGTTTGAAAACCTGCAAAGAATCCGATGCAACATTGCTCGGTGCTGTGGGAGGTGCAAAATGGGATTCACAGCCTCCAGAGAACAGACCTGAAAAAGGATTGTTAAAACTAAGGAGCGGACTTGAAGTTTTTGCTAACATCAGGCCTGCGAAAATTTTTGCTCCGTTAGCTTCGGCATGTCCATTGAGAAAAGATATTGCAGAAAAGGGAATTGATTTTGTAATTGTCAGAGAGTTGACGGGAGGAATTTATTTCGGGAAGCATGAATTTCTTGACAACAATAATTCTGCCCGTGATGTAATGCAGTATTCAAGAGACGAAATTAAAAGAATCGCCCTTGTAGCTTTTAACGCAGCAATGTCGAGGCGAAAAATTTTAACATCTGTAGACAAAGCAAATGTTTTATCAACTTCGAGATTGTGGCGTGAAGTTATTAACGATGTCGCAAAAGATTTTCTCGAAGTCAAAATTAATCATCTTTACGTCGATAATGCCTCAATGCAATTAATCAAAGCACCTTCGGATTTTGACGTTATCGTAACTGAAAACATGTTCGGGGATATTTTGTCTGACGAAGCAAGCCAGATTGTCGGATCTATAGGAATGATTCCAAGTGCAAGTTTAGGCGAAAACAACAGGGGACTTTATGAACCGATTCACGGCTCGGCTCCCGACATTGCAGGGCAGGACAAAGCTAACCCGATCGGAACTATTTTAGCTGCGGCCATGATGTTAAGATACAGTTTCAAAATGCACTCTGAAGCAGACAAAATCGAAAATTCCGTTAATCAGGTATTAAATGAAGGTTTCAGAACGCCTGATATTTACACTGAAGGGACGAAATTAATTTCAGGTTCAAAGATGAGGGACGAAATAATTTCGAGATTATAAGAGTCAATCACCCTTCCACCGTTTCACGGTTCCCCTTCCCTCATAGAGGGACGGCTTTTGAAGCGATAACACAGAGTCTCCCCTTGCTAAGGGGAGATGTCGATTTATCGACAGAGAGGTTTTATACGCTACTGATGTCAATTTATTGACAGAGAGGTTAAATGAGGCAGAGGGGTTATTCGACATAGAGGCCGAAAGAGTTATATAATATTCAGCATAAATTACAAAGGAGTCAGGAAATTTTTATGTGCCGTCCTCTATCAGAAGAACAAAAGAAATTAATTGATACCATCGAACAGTTAGGCAACTCTGCAATTTTAATTCGTGTTCGTGATGACGGAAAACCTGAAGCCCTTTTCATTTCTCCCGAATATGCTGAAATGTTGGAGGACAACAGGGAAAATGCCCGGCGTTTTGATTTAACCGGAGATTTCAGCGAGGTTATTCACCCCGAAGACATGCCGCTTGTTGAATACATGTTAGAACATCACGAGTCGCCTGATAAAACAAAAAATATTCAAATCCGAAAAATTACATCGTCAGGAAAAATAATCTGGTGTGATGCTCACTATGCCTTTTTGAAATGTGAAAATGAAAATTATATTTATATTACTTTTTCTGACATCACTAAATTCAAAGATTACGAAGATAAAATCAGAACCAGTTATGACTCAATAGGTCAGAATTTTTATCATCAGGATAAATTTACTCTTGGAATGTTTCGGGCAGATCTTACGCTTGATTTACTTGAAGAAATCAGGGGAAAAGATTTATTTAAGTCCGATTCTGAGCAAAAAGTTTATTCCGAGATGTTAAATTTACGTTCTAAAAGTTATATTAATTTTATTGAGAGGCGAAAATTTTTAGAGACTTTCAACGTTGATTCTCTTCTTGACGCTTACGTTAAAGGCAAAATCGGCACAAAGATGACTCTTTTATCACGCCGTCAAAACGGAAATATTTGTTATGTCGAAATTTCAGCTACTATGACTCGAAATCCGTTTAACGGCCATGTCGTAGCTTTCATAACCGAAAGAGAATGCAATAATTCAAAAGTTTATCAGACTATAGTAGACAAAATTTTAGTGCGTCAGTTTGAAATGATAGCTTATATGGCGATAGGGCGTTATCGTGTTACGGTAAGCGAAAATTTACCCGAAGGAAGTATTATTCCTAAAACCAATCATAATACTTTTAATTCATATATTCATGAGGAAATTATCCCGATTTTACACGGAACTGAAGAACAGATTAATTCAATGGCTCATGCTCTTGAACCTGATTCGATTGCTTTCGGAACACAGAAAAACGCACTTTATGAAGTTAATATTGCATGTGAAATCGACCATAAAATTTTTAATAAACAATTTAATTTTTACGCCGTAAATCCCGGATTTTATATTATTCTTGTTTCCGACACTACAAGGCTTCACCGTGAACAGCAGGAACGTTCCGAACAGTTAGAAGAAGCCCTTGAACTTGCTAAGGCGGCAATGCAGCAGGCTCGTCGTGCAAACTCTGCTAAAAGTGAATTTCTCGCTAACATGTCCCACGAAATCAGAACTCCGATTAATGCAGTTTTAGGAATGAACGAGATGATTATTCGTGAAAGCACAAGCGACAGAATCACGACTTACGCAAGAAATGTTGAAAGCGCGGGGAAAAATTTACTCTCAATAATTAATGACATTCTCGACTTCTCAAAAATCGAAGCAGGAAAAATGGAAATTGCCGAGAGCGATTACAAATTAAGTTCGGTTTTGAATGACGTTACTAATATGATAGTTTTCAAAGCACGACAGAAGGATTTGAAATTTAACGTTAAAGTCGATGAGTTTTTGCCTGATTGTTTATACGGCGATGAAGTCAGAGTCCGTCAGGTTGTTACAAATGTTTTGAATAATGCCGTTAAATATACGCTTGAAGGCAGTGTTTCGCTTTCGGTTACAGGCGAAAAAGTTTACGAAGAAAACGGACGTGAAAATATTAATCTTGTTTTCAAAATTTCTGATACAGGAATCGGAATTAAAGAGGAAGATTTACCGAAACTGTTTAAGAAATTTGAACGCATTGATTTAGTTCAAAATAACACCGTCGAAGGCACAGGTCTTGGATTGTCAATAACTCATAATCTCTTGCACTTAATGAACGGGAATATTTCTGTAGAAAGCGAATACGGCAAAGGTTCAACGTTTATAATTTACCTGCCTCAACGTGTAATTTCCGATGAGCCGATTGGGAATTTCCATGAAAAATTTGACCGCCATGTTCACACAATGAGAGCATATCAGGAATCTTTCAAAGCTCCTGACGCAAAAATTCTCGTTGTTGATGACACTGAAATGAATTTGACGGTTATTGAGGGACTTTTGAGCAAAACGGAAATTAATCTTGATACTGCTTCGGGAGGTCTTGAGGCTCTTGAACTGACTAAAACATCAAAATATGATTTAATCCTAATGGATCAGAGAATGCCGATCATGGACGGAACGCAAACCATGAACGCAATTAAAACTCAAGACGATGGACTTAATCACGACACTCCGATTATATGCTTGACTGCCGATGCCGTTAGCGGTGCAAGGAATAAATATCTTGAACAGGGTTTTACTGATTATCTTTCAAAGCCCGTTGAAAGTTCGACTCTCGAAAAGGCTTTAATGGAATATCTGCCGAAAGATAAAATTGAAATTACAACTTCGACTGACGAAAACGAAGATTCAAATGAAAAAACGGAATTGACGGAGCTTGAAAAATTTTATGCTCAAACAGACGGATTAGATTATGTCGAGGCAATTAAAAATTGTGCAAACGAAGCAATTTTAAGTAAGACTCTGCAACAGTTTTATAACTCGATTCAAAATAATTTGAATGACATTAAAAAATTTGAATCCGAAGGCGACATTAAAAACTACACGATAAAAGTTCATGCCTTGAAAAGTTCAGCAAGATTAATAGGTGCTTCCGAATTATCATCACAGGCCATGTATCTTGAAGACTGCGGAAATAATAATGATGTTGACAGCATAAAGGATTTAACGCCTGATTTACTCGCAAATTACGAGAGCTATGTTGCAAAACTTTCGCCGTTATACAAACAAAACGAAAACGCCGAATTAATCCCGATTGAAAAATTATACGAAGCCTACGAAGCAATAAAAGAGTTTGCCTCAATGTTCGACAGCGATTCCATTGACGGGATAATTTCAATGTTAAGAGAATACAGAATCCCTGATGACGAAGCCGAAAAATTTAATATCATCGCCTCATGTGCTGACAGTGCAGACTGGAGCGGACTTGAACAGGCATTAAAATAAGGAGAATTTTTTACCCCCATGAACATGAAAGAGAAAATTTTATACATCAGCGATCGCCCTTCAATGGGAGCTGATATGTTAATAAAGAGTTTAGACGGGACATTTGAAATTTCAAAAATACGTTCGACTGACGAATTTAATTATGTTCCGAAAATAATTTTGGTAAATCTTGCGGGACTTGAAGCTCTCGACAAAATTAAAACTTTAACGAACACAAAAATATTTTTGCTTGGAACTCAAATTGAAATCAACAACTCAAAATTTCAAGGCTCTGAATACTTTATAAAACCCTTTAACGCAAAGGAAATCAAGGAAAAATTATTAAACCTCTCGCAAAGTTCAAACGAAATTCAACGCAGCATTTTATTAGTTGATGATGATTCAGTCATGATAAGAACATTGAGAGACGGATTAAGCACAAGTTATAAAGTTTTACCGGCAAATTCGGGAGCAAACGCACTAAAAATTCTTGAACGGGGACAAAAACCCGATTTAATTTTGTTAGATTATGAAATGCCTGAAATGAACGGTACACAAGTATTTGAAATTTTGAAGAGCAGCCCCGAACTTTCAAAAATACCCGTAATGTTTTTGACGGCGAAAACTGATTCCGACAGCATAGAAAAAATCGAAGAACTCAAACCCGAAGGACATTTGTTAAAGACATTGCCATTGAAAGAAATTAAGGAGAGACTTAGAATATTTTTTGACATGTACAATTAGAAAGTTAGAAGTTAGGAGCAAAAATTTTATGGAAAATCTTTACGGAGAAAAAGTTAAGAATAAAATTCTCAGCAGGTTATTCACTAAAGCAGAAATCGCATGGGGGCTTTCAGACACTTCGGAGTCAATCGGCCCTATGATTGATTTAATTTTCATAAGCCAGTTTATCGGTCCGGACGGCGTAACGGTTATGGGCTATGTCGCTCCATTGATAATGTTAATAAGCCTGATAGGAAACAGCATATCTAACGGAGCAAGAATCAAGACTGCACCGTTTCTCGGATCTGGAAATCTTGTTGAAACCAATCGAATTTTTTCAAACGCTGCTATTTGGGGGGGGGGGTAATATCACTTTCAACGGCTATTTTGATTGCGATATTCTCCGGCAGTGTCTGTTTTGTGCTGGGAGTAAGAGACCCGAATATTTTTGTAATGACCCGCCAATACATTTACGGTTATATTATAGGTTTGCCGTTTTTGACGCTGACAAGGATTCTTTCGCCTTATCTGGAACTTGAAGGACAGTACAAACGAGGCGTTTCAAGTTCTTTCATGATGACGTTCGTAGATATTGCCGCCGATGCCTTTGTAATTTTTGTCTTACGGGGCGGAATGTTTGAGCTGGGACTGGCGACTTCGTTGGGCTATATAGTTTCTTTCCTGATTGAGGGTTCCTTTTTCTTAAAAAGTAAATCGAGTTTCCGTGTCTCAATGAAGGAAGTCAACGCTAAAATTTGTCTCGATATGCTAAAGCTCGGTTCATCTTCCGGAATTTACAGGGGGAGTCACGCATTGGGAGGTATGACGATAAATAATTTGCTTACTTCTCTAAAAATGCCTTATCTTGTTGCTGCATATGGAGTCTTTGCAAATATTACAGTTTATGTTCGCTCGGCGTGGTCTGCTCCAGCGGCTAATCTTCTTACATTTTCCGGAATTTTTATCGGTGAAGAGGATAAAGCTTCGCTCAAAGAAGTACAGAAAATTGCCTTAGTTCATTCATTGATTACTTCAAGTACAGTCGCAATTTTAATTTTTGTTTTTGCTGAGTCGCTTGCAAAAATTTTCATGAAGTCCGGCGACCCTGCTGCATCGATAATGGCGGTTGAGTGTATCCGTGTTGCTTGTTTTTCTCTTCCGCTGAACACGATCGTAAAAAACTTTAGTATGTATCTAATGGCAGTTAAGCGGATTCGCTTTAGTAATTTCTATGGCTTCATGATCGAATGTGGCAGCATTGTCCCGATTATCTTTTTTCTTTTGAATATTATGGGCTATCACGGTGCTTGGGTTGCAAAAGTTATTAACATGCTTGTTCTAAGCCTAATCGCAATAATTTATATTTACATGAACAAAGAGGCCGAAAAATTTAGAGACAAAATGCTGCTGCTTCCAAGAAGTTTTGGGATTTTGCCTGAAAATGAAATTTCAGTCATAGCTCACTCCGAAAAAGAAATCGAAGAGCTTTCACGCTTAGCAATAGCCTTTGCAATGGAACAGGGAGCCGATAAAAAACGTGCCCGAACTTTTGGATTAATTACCGAAGAGCTGGGAATATTTTTAGCTGAACATGGTTTTAATGACGGAAAAACTCACACTATCAACGCCAGACTCGTAGCAAAGGACGAAGAATTAATAATTCGTATGCGTGATGACTGCAAACCGTTAAATCTCACGGAATATTACAAATTCCTGAACACTCCCGAAGAAAAAGAAAAAGAGGCCGGACTTGCGATTATTATGAACATGGCTAAAGAAGTTATTTACACGCCGACCTTCGGAGCAAATAATTTAATCATAAAAATTTAGGAAGTTTTAACCCCTCTGTCAATAAATTGACATCTCCCCTTAGAAAGGGGAGACTCTGCTTCTCCGCTTGAGGAAACAATGTCATTAAGTTAAGAGGTTTCAAAGATATTATTAATGAGAAAAAGAGCATATTTGAAGAAAGAGTGTGCTCTTTTTTCTAATAAACTTACAAAAATAATTAGACACCATCTGAATAAAAATTTTTGTTATAAATT
>JAFSKE010000106.1 GCA_017449135.1 Synergistaceae bacterium | reverse complement strand
AGCCTTGAAAACGTTTGCTGCCCAAGTCCTGCCGAAATGGTTTGTGTAGCCTAAAGCGTCATGGCCGTAATGTTTGATTCCGTTGATATTTTCTTTTACGATGTAAGATGTTACTGTTCCTAAATACTGCTCGTAAGAAATGTAAAAATATCCTCCGTGACTGCCCCATGAATTTCCCCAAGAATTTCTGACAATCCACGCACCGTTTTTAGTCGGAGAATTTGAGAATTGACTCTTATCAAAATTATCGTCCCAGCCTACGAGAGTTACAATGTGATCTATTCTTTCGCCCATTGAGTTATCGAAATATGCTGTTACGCTGTTTTCAGGAGAATTTGAGCCCGACCCGGCATAATAACTTACAGCAACTCCGCCGTTATCAATAATATTTTTCTTGATTAAATTTATGATTTCGTTTCTTTTCGCTTCGGACATGTTAGGAGCAAGACTGCCAATATCCCGTGCCTCTGCTAATCTTAATAAAATAGGTTTGTAATCGTTCGGGTTTTGTGATTGAGAGTTCATATTTGCAGCTTTGTCGTAGGGTAAAGAATTTTCACTTACAGCACCTGCTAATCTTGATAAATATGCAATGCTCATAGTTGAATTTCCGCCCTGATCAAGAATTGGATCTTTGCCGTATTGATTGATGTTGTGAATTGTGAAACTGTTTCCCGGCGTCGGGTCTTTGTAAACAAACCAAGCCATATGCAATTCCGAAAGGTCTAATTTTTCGGTCGGGTGCTGAGTTAAATAATTCGACTCCATTGCAGACATCGCACCGAAAGTCCAGCATGTCCCATAGGGATTTTGATTTTTAACGGGTGTTAATCTGTTTTGAGTTCGTAAATCATAGCTCGAAGGCATAGGGGCACTTCTCATTAGCCTGACACGATTATTTTTAGTTTCGGCAGCAGGCAGATTTTCGGATAAATGCGAAGTATTAACCGGTGAAGGCCTATAACCTGCTGAAAAATCATTTTGTCCGGAATCACTAAACATTCTGTAATCATTCTGTAAATTGTCCGAGTTTATTCTTTGCCATTCCAAAAATTCCGGCGATAAAGGTGCTTCGGCCTGATCGACATAATCAGCCGAAATCGGCAGTGCAGTCAAAATTCCCAAAAATGAAATCAGAAATAAATATGAAAATTTTTTCCGCAAAATTAAAATTCTCCTTTCCATATCCATAACATGCCGAAATTCTATCATAAAAAAAGTAGGAATTATTCCCCCTCCGTCAATCTTCGATTGGCACCTCCCCGCAAACGGAGAGGCTAAAATAAAAAGTCTCCCCTTGCTAAGGGGAGATGTCATGCGAAGTATGACAGAGAGGTTAATTGTGAATTAATTATTTCTTTGCCTGTTTTGCAGGAAGAGCTTTGCGGGCTGCTGCTGCTTTCTTTCCGGGCGTTCCTTCGTGTTCAATCTTGAACTGTGAAAGTGATTCCGTGATGCTTTCAACCAATCCTGTCTGGTCAACTGCACCTTGAGCGGCTCTCTCTGCGATCATTGCTGTCTCGTCCATATCGTTCTTGATACTTTCAAGATGTTCAAGAATTTCCGTTGTTGCTTTCGTAACGTTGTCAATTCCTGCGGCGATTTCACGGCTTGATGCTGCCTGCTCTTCTGCAACTGCTGCGATGTTCTGGATTCTGTCGTTTGCTTTGTCAATCTGTCCGATTGCTTCGGCGAGTGAATCCTGAGCTCCGTTTGCTTTCTCTGTTGTCTCGTCAAGTAAGACTGCTGTCTCATCGCTTGATGTCTTTGTCTCTCTTGCGGCTTCCTGTAACGTTTCGATTAATCCTCTGACGTTCTCGGCTGCTCTGCTTGATTCTTCGGCGAGTTTACGTACTGATTCAGCGACAACTGCAAATCCGCGTCCTGCTTCACCTGCTCTTGCTGCTTCGATAGCTGCGTTGAGGGCTAACAAGTTCGTTTGGTCTGCGATTGACGTAATATCACCGATAAATTCGGAAATCTTGTTGACGTTTTCGACAAGTGCCTGAAGTTTAATTCCGCTCTCTTTTGTCTTTCTCTGAAGAACTACGATATTTGCAATAGCTTCCTTAACCGTGTTGACTGCATTTCCTGTTACGGTTGTCATGTTAGAAATAAATTCCGCACAATCCGTTGCAGCCTGTGCAGATGTCATTGAAGCCGCTGACATTTCCTCTGTTCCTGCGTTGGATTCCTGTAAAGATGACGAATTGCTTTCCATTAATTTTACGACGTTTGAAACGCTTGAACGAACGTTATTCGCATAGTCAAGGTTCTTTCCTGCATCTTCTTTCATGGCCGAAGATTTATCATGGCTTTCGATTGCAAGGCCTCTGATGTCGGAAATAGCAGTGCTGAGTGAAGCGAACATGTCGGACAAAGCGTCTCCGAGTTCTCCAAGTTCGTCTTTGCCTTCATAATTGAAGTCATCACGAATGATTGACATATCGCCGTTGCTTGCATTTCCGCAAAGTTCAACAACTCTTCCCAAAGGTTTGGAAATTGATTTCGCAATGTAAAGAGCAATTCCGACACCGATTACGATTGCGGCGATTGCGAGACTGATTAAAAGAGTCATAGTGCTTGAAAGAGAATCAAATGCCCCCTGCGAAAGGTCTGTGATTCTTTGAGTTCCTGCGTCAGTTATCTTGTTTGAAATCTGAACAAGTGCGAGACCGTCAGCAAGTAATGCAGCGAAAATCGGTTCGGTCTGTGTAAATGCGTTCAAAACATCGTTGAAACCGTTTTTCAAAGTCGTGAAAGTCCCTCGTCCTGCCGTCATCAAATCTTTAACTTCTTTGAAACGTGAACCTTCATAGAATTTGTTATACATTGCTTCACCGTTGACTAACTGCTGAACGATGTCGTTCATCATTTTTGCGTCTCTGTTGTTGAGGGCGATTGCGTAATTTCTGGCTGTTACAGCAAATGCCGTCGTGAGAGCTTCTGCAAGTCTGATTCTTTCAATGTCAGTCTGAAAATCTGCTCCTTCAAGACTCGTTTTGATTTTGTCGAGGGTGATTTGATACTGCATGTCAACAACGCTCGTTAAAAGTTCGATCATCTTGTCGATTTCTTTGTTGAGTGTAGCTGATACGGTTCTCTTATTTCTGATTAACTGAACGGCTTTTGAGAAAGTTGACTCGGCATTACGCAAAAGATTTTCCATTTCGGCCAAACTTGAAAGACTCGTCAACGTAGGATTTTGAGCGTACATACGTTTTCCACGTTCTAAGTCCGTCCGCAACTGTGCGAAAAATCCCTGCATTCTCTCAATGTCGTTGTCGCTTTCCGAGAATTTCAAATCTCGAACACATGCTCTGATCCAGCTAATATCATTTGTAAGATCGACAGCAAGTTTTACGGTGTTGTCAACGACTACCTGCAAATACGAAACATCCGACTGAACAGTTGAAATGCTCTGCCACGAAAAAAATACTGCGACTGCGAAAAGTGCAAGAACAATTCCGAAGCCGATTGTGAGTTTACCAGTAATTTTGAAATTGTTTAACATTTACTAAAAACACTCCTTGAAAATAAAATTAAAATTTGAAAATAAAACTACAATACAATAAAAACGCTTCTACAGCAAAAGTTATCAGGGGGTCAGCAAAATCCCCTCCCTTGCCATAAGCCACGAAAGAGCTGCAAAAGTCTTCGAGTCCCGTATTTTTCCAGTTTGAATCATATTTGGAATTTCATCAAATTTGATTTCAACGATTGAAACATTCTCATCTTCATCTTGAGGCAGGATTGATTTTTCGAGTCCTTCCGCAACAAACAAAGTAAAAATTTCCGTGCAAAATCCCGGCGATGCGTAAAATTCTCCGATTCTGTAAAGTTTTTCAGCCTTAACGTTAAGTTCTTCCTGCAATTCACGTTCTGCAGCTTCGTAAATATCTTCACCTTTTTCAATTAAGCCGGCACAGACTTCAAGAGTAATCTCGTTTACGGCATAACGAAACTGACTGACAAGCAAAACGGTTTTATGATCCGTTACTGCCAACATTCCGACAGCTGGTTTGTGTTCAATAACTTCACGCTTAGCAATTCTCCCTGAAGGGGTCTTAACATCATCACATCGGACGCTTAAAATTTTTCCGTCAAAGATTCGATTCTCTTTAACACAGACTTCTTCAATTTCCTTTATATTTTGCGGCATTTACACACCTGCCCTCTTAACATTATAAAAAGATTTCAATAATTATAACGCAAAATCAAAAGTTTATACAATAATTCTAAAACCTTTTGCCCAATCTTTCCCCGACATTCGTTTTTTTCCTTCGGCCTGGACTTCGCAAAATTCGATTTTTCCGTCTGAACATGGGAAAACCGGATTATCAGTTTCGTAACCGTCATAGATTTTTGAACGCCAGATTTTAACACGTTTCCCGTTAAAAATTATATACGCTCCTCCAGACATATCCAAAGCCCTGACTGTGTTATTAAATTTTTCGGAAGTCATGTTGAAATTAACTTCAAATTCCTCTTTTTGTATTTTATCGGCAAAAGTAGCTTGTGAATCATCTTGAGGAATGAAATTAATTTGATGCCTGCTCAAAACTTCAGAAATCATTTTACAGCCTGTTTCAGAGAGTTTTGAATATAAATCCGAAGCACTAAAATTTTCGGGAATTTCGATTTTTTCCTGTGCAATAATTTCCCCTGCGTCCATTGCTTTTACAAGTCTGAAAGCCGTAACGCCCGTGAATTTTTCGCCATTTAATAACGCTCTTTGAATCGGTGCAGCTCCCCGATATTTCGGCAGTAACGAAGGGTGAATGTTTATACACATTTCTGACAGGAAAGGCTCTTTAATCATTTGTCCGAAATCGATTACAAAAATTAATTCGGGTTTTTGTTCTGGATTTTCAAGTTCGCTTAAAATTTCGTGATTTTCATTTAACTTTCCTGTTCTTGTTACATTAAGGCCGAGTTCATTTGCTTTTAATTCGACTGGCGAAGGATTTTCCTTTCCATTACGTCCGGAGCGTGTAGGAAGTCCCGTTATAACTTTTGTTAATGTCAAATTATTTTTAGTGAGATTTTCGAGACATAATGCCGCAAATTTTCCCGTTCCAATAAACCACAAATTAAAAATGTCCTCCTGTACCTTTAGCAATTTTTGTTTTTATTGCGTTTTTCTTTAAGTTTGAAAGATAATCGACGAATAATTTTCCGTTAAGATGATCCATTTCGTGTAAAAAAGCTCTTGCGACATAGCCTTCACCTTCAAGAATATGTTTTTCGCCTTTTGTGTCCTGGACTTCAATTTTAACCCATTGAGGCCTTTTGACATTCGCATAAATTCCGGGAAAACTCAAACAGCCTTCTTCGCCTTCCTGAATGCCTTTCTGTTCAAGAATTTTAGGATTGATTAAGACATAACTTTTTTCTTCGTATTCGACAACAGCAATTCTCTTTGAAACGCCTACCTGAGGTGCTGCAAGTCCTACACCGTCATGAACTCTCATCGCCCGAAACAAATCATCGACAAAATTTTCAAGTTCGGAATCAAAAACTTCAACAGACTTTGAAATTTTTTTTAGAACAGGATCGGGGAATTTTTTTATTTCTAAAACATTTTCGACTAAGTTTGAATCGCTCAAAATTAATTTTCACTCTCCGTATAAAATTATGAATGATATAATAACACTCCCGCAAAACGCAAAAAATTTTTCCCAAATACAAAATAAATTTTTTACAGCTACATTTACAGCTACAAAAAACTTTAATTTTTTCAGCAACAGTAATATAATTTCACGCATTTTGATTTTGAAAAGAGGCAAATTTTTTTTTAACATGGAATTTTTATTAAAAGTTGCGTTTTCATTATTTGCAGGAATGATGATGACAAGAGTTTTCAAATATTCTGGCTTCAAATTTCCTGATGTAACATCGTTTTTAATTGCGGGTGTTTTAGTTGGCCCTTACATGCTGGGAAAATTTAATCTCGGTTTTAATTCTTCCGATGAGCTTGCAGAAATCAGCATAATTTCGAGTGTTGCACTCGGATTTATAGCTTTCGACATTGGCAGCGAATTTCGTGCTTCAAGTCTAAAACAAATGGGAAAGTCTGCGTTAATAATCGGAATTTTTCAAGCCGTCGCAGCAACAGTTCTCGTTGACATTGCATTAATAATTTTAAGTCTGAAACTCGGCGAGGATTTATTACCTATTCCGGCAGCGATAACTTTGGGAGCTATAGCGTCTGCAACAGCCCCAGCAGCAACTTTAATGGTAGTTCGACAATTCAAAGCTAAAGGACCCGTTACGGATTTATTATTGCCGATTGTCGCACTTGATGACGCAGCAGGACTTGTAATTTTTGCCGTCTCAATAGGAATTGCTCAAGCTATGGTCGGGGGAGCAATTAATATAATCTCAATAATAATCAATCCCATAATCGAAATTTTATGCTCCGTGATTTTAGGTGCATTAATGGGAGTTGTTTTAACGTTGATTGAAAAATTATTCTTCTCGAACTCGAACAGACTTTCAATGACTATTGCGTTTGTAATGATGACGATAGCATTATCATCAACGGAATTTTATATCGGACAGGTTAAAATTGCTTTTTCTTCGTTATTAGTCTGTATGACATTGGGAACGGTTTTCTGCAACATGTGCGAATACTCGGCTGATATTTTCCAGCGTTCCGAGAAATGGTCTAAACCCCTTTATGCAGTATTTTTTGTTGTGTCGGGTGCAAGACTTGAATTAAGCGTTTTTCAATATCCTTTCATAGTCTTAATCGGAGTAATTTATATTTTAACGAGATGTGCAGGAAAATATTTCGGAGCTTCGATAAGCAGTTCGTTAATGAATTGTGATTCAAACGTCAGAAAATATTTAGGAATTACGTTATTCCCACAAGCCGGCGTTGCTCTCGGAATGGTCGTTAGTGCTCAAAGTTTAGGAAACGAAATCGGGAGCCTTGTTAGAAATATAATTTTATTCAGCGTTTTGATTTATGAACTTATAGGGCCTATGCTGACGAGAAATGCATTAATGAAAGCCGGAGAAATTGAACCCAAACAGCCTGAGCATATTAACAGAGCAAGATTTAAGATTGCCGGATAGTGTTGTAAAATTATTCGCATAAATAAATTTTGATAATCAAGGAGGATTTCAAAAATGCGAGTAGTTCAAACAAATGTCATTAATAACACAGACGGCCATGTTGTAAGCAGGGTTGCACGTGGAGCAGTTGTAAGGCGTGTTGAGAATCAATATGTTCATGTCAGGGAGCCTGTCATGGTAGAGCGTCCCCAAGTTGAAGATTTTAATAATCTCGTTGTAATTCATGATCAAGTCGAACAGTATGTGTAAAAGAAAATAATTAACCCTCTCTAAATCCACTCGCGTAAACTTAGAGAGGGTTTTGTTGTGTTAAATTTTAACTTTATTTCTCAGGTTCGTTTTTCTCATCGTCATCAAATTTTTGAATGCGATTCTTTCTGGCTTCCTTCATTTTTTCCATAAAGTCAAGGCGTTTTTCAAATTTCCAAGTATCAATCTCGTTTTCGATTAACTGAATTTTTTTGAAAGTTTCGAGGGCTTTTGCTTTGTTAATCGGGTTGCTTGTCATAGCTTCTTCAAGATCGACACGAAGTTTTGCAAGTTCAACAGCTTTTTCACGAATTTCTTTAGGCATGTCGGGAGTAAAATTACCTCTAAAGCCTCTGCCGTCAAAACCGCATCTCTCAAAATTTCTGCCTCTGCCGTCAAAGTCTGAGCGATTCATGTTTTGAATGTCTCGCTGACCGTCAAAATTTCTTCCGTATCCTCTTCCTTGTGCAAATGCTGCACCTGCTCCGAAAATTACACACACTGTTAAAACGACTGCTAATAATTTTTTCATAATAATATTTTCCTCCGTTAAAATTAAAATTAAAATTAATATTTCTTGTCAGGTTTTTTATCAGGTTTTCTGTCGGGCTTTTTGTCAGGTCTCTTGTCTCCGCTCATTGGTGTGCGTTTACCTTCGGGCAGTTCGGGAGGTCTGTGATTAATATCTCTGCTCATCATGGGCGGACGTTTCCCGTCAAAATCTTTCGGCATTTCAGGTCTTTGACTATTTTTCTGCGTTTGAACTTTTGCTATCGGTCTGAATTTTACTTGATCGAGCCCGATATTGATGTTTACGTCGGCAAAAGCTGTTCCCGAAATTCCCAATGCTCCGATTAAAACCAAACTTCCTAAAATCTTGCGTTTCATTATTAATGTCTCCTTTCGTGTCTTTCATGTCTTTGATGTCTTTCGTGTCCGTCAGGTCTTTCACGAGTCTCAATCCTTGTTATTCTCTCAACGACTCTTCCGTCAGGTCCCCTTCGTTCAAATTCTTCACGATGTTCACGGGCGTAATGTCCTCTCGGCGGTCTCCTGTGATGTGCATGAGGCGGAGGGGGCGGAGGCGGCGGTTCGTGATGAAAATGATGTCGTGGTTCGTGGCGTCCTAATCCGATGATAATATCAATCCTATTAAGGTCGAGTCCTCTTGCGTCTGCCGGCTGAACGAAAAACATTCCTGCAATTAAAACTAAAAACACTGTCGAAAACTTTTTACCTATCATTTTTATTACCTCCTTTGTTTCAACGCTGATAGAATAACAATAACATATGAATGCAAAGTGAATTTGCAATGAAATTTTTGTGAAAAGGAGAAAATTAATCTTGAAGATTTTAATAGTTGAAGATGAAGTGTCTATTTCCGAAGTCGTAGGAGCTTATGCAAAGAGAGACGGCTACGATGTTATTTTTGCTAATGACGGCGAAGAAGCTCTTGAAAAATTCGCAAATAATGACGTTCATTTAATAATTCTTGATTTAATGTTACCAAAAATCAGCGGTGAAGAAGTCTGCCGCAGAATCCGTGAAACTTCAAATGTTCCGATAATAATGCTTACGGCGAAAACAAGCGAATCAGATGTTGTCTATGGACTTGATACAGGTGCAAATGATTATGTCGCAAAACCTTTCAGCCCACGTGTCTTAATGGCAAGAATCAGAGCACAGTTAAGACCCAAAGAATTTAGGGATAACATTGCTTCGGGAATTTTTGCAGACGGCAGAATTGAGATTGACCCCGAACGTGTCGAAATCCGAAAAGACGGTGTTGCACTTCCTGTTACAAAAAATGAATTTTTTATATTCTCAACGTTAGTATCAAAACCCATTCGCACATGGTCAAGAGAGGAAATCATACGTACGGCTTTCGGCGATGATTATGACGGCTTCGACAGAACCATTGACACTTACATTAAAACTCTGCGTAAAAAATTATCCGAACCCGGCCATGAAAACGGCTGGATAAAAACTGTTCACGGATTCGGTTACAGATTTGACGATGGAAAATAAAATCAAAAATAAATCCCTTCGTTCACATTTCTTGAAATTATATGTTTTCTTGGCAGTTTTAAGCGGAATTGTTGTGCCTGTTTTGAGTCTGGGGTTTAGTGTAAACGCCTTTAGAAATTATCAAACTCAAAGGAGACAGGCTGATTTAGAAAATCTCGGCGAAACTTTGACAAATTTATATGAGGAAGAAGGAGGAATTTGGAAGCGTCGTCGTGTAATGGATATTTTGCGTCCTGCTCCACAATGGGCAGGAATGATTATCAGCTTGAAGGATTCGGGAGGGCGGGAAGTTTTTACGTTAAATCCCTTTCAAATGATGCACGGACATCACAATAATAATAATGACTTTCTCGACGATTCAAAATTTGAATATATAACAATCCCTCTTGTAAATGAAAATGAAAAAAACGTCGGGCAGCTTGACATCAAACGAAGGCTCCCAAGCGGACGTTATGAAAATTCTTTTATTCAATATCTTATTCGTTACACATTGGGGGGTGCTTCTTTGATGATAATCTTGGCGTGCGGATTTGGGTATTTTGTTGCGGGGAAATTAAGCAGACCTGTGATTAAAGCCATTGAACGCACAAAAAGAATTTCAAAAGGCGATTACGACACTGACGAAAAATTTTATTCTGTCGGAATCATGGAACTTGACGACTTAACAAAAGGTGTTGAAGATTTAGGAAGGTCTCTTGAAGCTCAGGAAAAATTACGTAAAAGATTAATGGTAGATGTTGCACATGAATTGCGGACTCCTTTAACGGTTGTGAGGACTCAAATTGAAGCCATAGCCGACGGAATTTTAGAACCTTCAGAAGAACGATTAAATCTCTGTGTTAATGAAATGCAAAGACTTGGAGGATTAATTGAGAACGTTGAAATTTTGACGAGAGTTGAAGGGGATTCTATTGAAATTCACACCGAAAAAACTAACATGAAAAACTTTCTCGCTCCCGTAATCGAATCTTTCAAACCTGTATTTGAAAAATCGAAAATTAAACTTGAAAGCGAACTGAAAGACAATATATTTTCAGAAATCGACACGAATAAATTTCGGCATGTAATCGATAATCTTCTTTCAAATTCATTGAGATACACAAATTCAGGCGGTGAAGTGAAAATTAAATTATATACATCTCAAAACGACACCATAATTGAAGTCAGTGATACCGGTATTGGAATTTCGGAAAAGGATCTGCCGAACATCTTTGAAAGATTTTACAGGGCTGACGAATCGAGGGCAAGAGTTACAGGAGGAAGCGGAGTCGGTTTAGCAATCGTCAAGGCAACTGTCGAAGCTCACGGAGGAAAAATCACGGCTCAAAGCATAAAAGGCAAAGGAAGCACGTTCAAAATTATTTTGCCTTTATCATGATATACTCTCAAAAACTGATTTTATTTTATTTTCTTAATGAAGGAGGAATTAAATTTTGAAAATTGGAAAGTATGAACCCCGTTACCCTTTAATTCAGGGCGGAATGGGCGTAGATATATCAGGAGCAAATTTAGCAGGAAATGTCGCAAAGTGTGGAGCAATCGGAACTATCGCAAGTGTAGGAATTGCACATAAATCCTCGTATTATTTGAGCGGTGAACATAATTATTTTGACGCTAACGAACTCGCAATTAAAGAGGAAATCGCAAATGCTAAAAAAATTGCAGGTTCAGAAGGAATTATCGCCGTTAATTGCATGGTAGCATTAACTGATTATGACAGGCAGGTGAGATCTTCGGCGGAAGGAGGAGCAGACATTATAATTTCGGGAGCTGGTTTGCCGTTAAGACTTCCCGATTACACAAAAGATTTTCCCGATGTCGCATTAGTTCCGATTGTGAGTTCCGCAAAGGCCGCAAGTTTAATCACTCGACGCTGGGAAGAAAAATATCACCGAATCCCTGACGCTTTTATTGTCGAAGAACCTGCAACAGCCGGAGGACATTTAGGAGCAACTACGATTGAACAGGTTTATGATCCTGCTTTGAAACTTGAAAATGCAGTTCCCGATGTCGTTCGTTTTGTCCATGACGAAATGAAATGCGACATTCCCGTAATCGCTGCCGGAGGAATTTGGGATAAAAATGATATTGAAAGAGTTTTTTCCTTAGGTGCTAAAGGTGTTCAAATGGGAACGAGATTCGCATGTACTGTTGAGGGAGACGCTTCGGACAGATTCAAACAGGCTTATATTGACGCAAAAGAAGAAGACGTTGTTTTAATTCACAGTCCTGCAGGCTTACCGGGCAGAGCAATTAAAAATCCTTTCGTAGCAAAATATCTTGAAGGTAATGTTGAAAGCAAACCGTGTTTTGCAAATTGTCTCTCACATTGCAGATACAGAAAAACCCGTGAGACATTTTGTATTGCTGCAGCACTTGTTGACGCTCAAGCCGGAAACTGGGAAACGGGATTATTTTTCTGCGGAAGCAACGTTGTAAAAGTTAATAAAGTCGAAAAAGTCGCTGACATAATCTCTGAATTATTTGATTGACCTCAACCCTGCTTCAATTCTTATAATCTCTCAATATCTTAATGTAAAAGGAGAAAAAATTTTTCATGTTAGGTGATTTTGTTTATTGCAATCCTACAAAATTATATTTCGGTGAACATTCCCTCGACGGTTTAGCGAAAGAACTTCCGAATTACGGGAAAAATGTTTTGTTGGCTTACGGCGGAGGAAGTGTTAAGAAAAGCGGACTTTATGACGAAATCGTGAAAATCCTCAAAGACTGCGGAAAAAATATTATTGATTTACCCGGCGTAATGGCTAATCCTACAGTCGAAAAATTATACGAGGGCTGCAAACTCGCAAAAGATAACAACGTCGATTTAATTTTAGCTGTCGGAGGCGGTTCAGTCTGCGATTATTCAAAAGCTGTGTCGGTTTCAACATACTGTAACGAAGATCCTTGGGACAAATATTTTCTCAGAATGGAAGATGTTGACAACAAAATTATTCCCGTCGGCTGTGTCTTAACAATGGTCGGAACAGGAAGCGAAATGAACGGCGGAAGTGTCATTACAAATCACGCTCAGAAATTAAAAATCGGCCATGTTTTCGGCGAAAATGTTTTTCCGAAATTCTCGATTTTGAATCCTACATATACATTCACAGTTCCTCAATATCAAATGGTCGCAGGATTTTTTGACATCATGTCCCACATCATGGAACAGTATTTCTCAAATCAGGACGATAACACTTCGGATTACATTGCTGAAGGTTTGATGAAGTCATTAATTCACAATTCAAAAATCGCCGTCAAAAACCCGAAAGACTATGAAGCCAGAAGCAATATCATGTGGACAGCAACATGGGCTTTGAACACTTTAATCGCAAAGGGAAAAACTACGGATTGGGAAGTTCATATGATCGGTCAGGCTGTGGGAGCTTACACAAACGCTACTCACGGAATGACTTTATCGGCCGTATCGCTTGCATATTACAGAAAAATAATGAATTTCGGACTGAAAAAATTTGCAAGATTCGCCGTGAACGTTTGGGGAGTAAATCCTGAAAATAAATCCGATGAGCAACTTGCTGATGAAGGTTTGAAAGCTCTTGAAAGTTGGATGAAGGAAATCGGGGTTGTTTTACACATTAAAGAATTTGGCGTTGATGAATCAATGTTTGAAGGAATTGCAGACGCAACATTTTTACTTGAGGGCGGTTACAAAAAATTGACACGTTCCGAAGTAATCGAAATTTTGAAGGAGAGTATGTAAATGAGCAGCAAACTTGTAGCATATTTTTCAGCGAGCGGAGTTACGGCAGGAGTAGCGAAAAAATTAGCTGAAGCAACTGGGGCAGATTTATACGAAATCAAACCTGCAAAAACATATTCGAGTGCTGACTTAAACTGGAACGATTCAAATTCACGAAGCAGCGTTGAAATGAGAGATAAAAAATTCAGACCTGAACTTGCCGACAAAAACGCAAAAATTGAAGGTCATGACGTAATTTTTATCGGATTTCCGATTTGGTGGTATGTTGCCCCGACGATAATAAATTCGTTCCTTGAAAGTTATGATTTCTCAGGGAAAAAAATAATTCTGTTTGCTACGTCCGGCGGAAGCGGATTTGGAAAAGCTGTTGAGGGATTACAACCGAGTGCACCGAATGCAAAAATTCAAGAAGGGAAATTATTTAAGCGTAATGTCTCTGTCGAAGAATTAAAGAAATGGGCTGAAGAGTTTTAAGTTTTTATTTGCTCCTCCGTCTCTGTGAGACACCTACTCCACAAGCAATGTCATTAAGTTAAGAGAAACAAAAAGAGCCTCTGAAAATCTCAGAGGTTCTTTTATAATTATTAAAAAAATCCTAAGGTAAAAATGATACATAAAAAGGAACTAAAAATAAAGATAAAAAATTGATATTGGAAATGGAAGAAAATTCCGGTTTATTTTCAAGACGGCCTGGCAAAGATTTTTCAAGAAATTCAAAACTTACTCTTCAAAAAACTGTTT
>JAFSKE010000105.1 GCA_017449135.1 Synergistaceae bacterium | reverse complement strand
CCATTTCCAATATCAATTTTTTATCTTTATTTTTAGTTCATTTTTATGTATCATTTTTACCTCAGGATTTTTTAAATAATTATAAAAGAACCTCTGAGATTTTCAGAGGCTCTTTTTGTTTCTCTTAACTTAATGACATTGTCTTCAAAAGGGGAGATTTTTTTTATTTCAAAATTGTGTGTTATAATCACTCGCATGAAATTTCAAATTTAAGAATCCAAGCAAAAAATAAATTTTTACAGCTACATTTACAGCTACAAAAATGTTAAATTTATTTAGTGTTGAAAAGTTTTTATTGAGGAATTTCAAATTGAAAAGTTAAAAATTTTTTTTGCGGTAAAAGTCAAAGTTGCAAAAATTTGCATTGTGTGATTTAATTACGTAAGTCAATTAGAAAAAAATCATTAAAAAATCTTAAGTAAGAAGGAGGATTGACTGTAGTGAATAGAAATTTGTATAATGGTTCTCGGTTCTCGGTTCTCGGGTCTCGGAGAATTGTGTCTTATCGTATTCAAATTTAATTCACGCAGATCATTCCGACAGTAACAATCAAAAGTTTTTACCGGTAAAAGCCGGCAATAATGTTGTATTCAGTTTACCCTGCATTAATGGAGACTTGAAAAATTTTTCATTATGCAGGGGATTTTATTTTTTTAATTTTAATCTCAACGGTACATTTTCAAGAACAAGAAATATTATTCCCAACGAAATTTGCACTCTTTCCCTTTATTTTTATTCTGTAATTTTGCTTCATCTACTCAAGGAAGTGATTTTGCGTTTTTGAGTATGAGAAACTAAAAGCGTGATTGTGCAGCGAGAGTGCATTTTTTTAAGGGAAAAAAGTTTTGAAATTCATGGAAATGCCCGAAATTTTTTACGAGGAGATGTTTGATAACATAATGAAGAGTTTTAAGAAGTTATTTTTGTTGTGTGCGGCAGTAATGCTGCTTGCAACACCGGGTTGGGCTGCTGTTACAGTATCGCCCGATATTACGTCAAGTGATTATTTTGGTGGGACTGCTCCATTTACGAGTTCTGATACTACGTATACGTTAAGCCAAGCATGGACTATTACAAGTGCCGATTCAATCGTAATTTACGGTTCAGGCGACATCACCATTGACGGTGGCGGAAAAACCCTTACTGCGAGCGGCGACCGTGCCTTTGTTGTCAGCGGAGATGCAAGCGGAGACCTCAAAGTTACGATTCAGAATATTACGATTGCTGCAAGTACAGATCTTGGTGCAACGGGCGGTATTTCAGTTGTAAACGCAAGTATTATCTTGAAGAACGTTGTATTTGACAGTAACATTGCAAGCGATGACGGCGGTGCACTTAAAGCATTATTTACCGTAAGTGCAGACGCAAGCAACACTAATGTTACAGGCGGCGTTTACGTAGTCAGTGTTGATAACGTTGTATTCAGCGGAGATGTCGCAAGCACAGATAACGGCGGTGCTGTCAGTCTTATCGTTTCAGGCGATGCAAAAGTCAGTGCAGACATTCACAACGCTACATTCATCGGCAACAAAGCAAGCGGTGATATACTCGGCGGCGGTCTTTATGTCTTAGTTTCAAGCGATGCCTCAGCAGACGCAACAGTCAACGTTGTGAACTCAACATTTACGGGCAACATCGGACACGGTGCATATTTCGGCGGAAATCGTGCAATCAAAGCTCATATCGTGAACTCAACATTTGTCAACAACTCTGCAGATCTCGGTTCCGAATTGTACATCGAATCTGTAAGTAAAGATTGGGCTTCGGCAGATATTCGAATTGTCAACACAATTCTCTTGAACGACCAAACGACAACAAGCGGCGATTACTTCGTAATTTCAGGCGATTGCAGTGCAGATGTTAAGATTGTAAAATCATTCTTCGATCCTAAGGCATTATCAGGCGATTTGACATCAGCAGACGTAATCAGCGGAGACCTTTCTGTTGACGTTGCACCTGGTGATTGGAAGATAGCTTCGATTGATGTTGCTTCAATGGATAAATATGGCTTCAAAACTGTCAAAACAAAGGAAAGTATTAGTAATAACAAAATAACGCACTCATACTTTGAACCATTAGAAATAGCAGCACTCAGTGGAGCAGGTGCAAAGACATTCGATGGTGTGTATAAATCAGGCATAGCAGCCCCCACTGACGACATCATCGGACAGACACGTGATGCAACAATTACGGTCGGTGCGTATGAGTTGAACCCGAAGAATACAGAGACTCAAAACACTTACTCAATCATCGCATCAGGCGATCAGGTATCAGGTGATAAACTTGCTGCGACATCAGGCGATGTATTTAACGTTAAATTTAGTCTATCAGGTGATGTTACTGTAAGCGTTGATTGGAGTGCATCAGGTTCATTCGATACTCTCGGATTAACATTCAGCAGTGCAGACCAAAAACTTACTGGAACAGCAAAAGAAGGCACGGGAAATATTGTTGTAACTGCGGTACTTAGTGATGATGCAAAAACTACAGTATCAAAGGATTTCAAAATCGAGATTACAACGTCAACCAATACCGGCGGTAATCCTAATCCTACTCCAACGCCCACAGGAGCAACTTTCAAGGTTACGGCAATTTCACCCGACAAACTTCCTGACGGTACGGTAAGCACGGATTACTCAGTTACGCTCACAGCAATAACTTCACCTGATAGCACGGCTGCAAGAAAATGGACTGCAACAGGTCTTCCGACAGGATTATCACTCGGTGAAACTGACGGAAAGATTACAGGAAAACCGACAGCAGCAGTAGCTTCACAGAAAGTAACTGTTACAGTTGTAGTTTCAGGCGATACTTTATCGAAGGATTACACGTTGACGGTCAAAGCAGCAACCGATACGACGACAGATCCAACGAAAAAGCCGACGACTGACGACCAGACCGGCGGAGGTACGACAACACCGACGTACGATAGCTCAACAGGTACTATAGACGTTCCCAGCGGAACAAACGTATCTGCCGTAATTACACTTATAAGCGGAAAAACAGGTGTCGTTCTCACTGCAACAAACATAAGCAATATGAGCGGTTTAACGACTTCAACATTGCTTAATCTCTTAACGTGTGCAACGTTCAAGAGTGTTGACCTCACAACGGTAAAAGTTGCGGCTATCGACTTATCGGGAGCTAAGATTGAAAGCCTTACAATGGCAGGAAACACAACGATAACATCATTGGTTCTCAGCACGACAAGCAATATTCCTGTAATCAAGGCTAACGGCACAAAAATTGCGACTGTAAACCTTGCCGGTAACACGAACATTAAAGACCTTGACCTTTCAAGCACGGATATAAGTGCGTTGGATCTCACGGGTTGTACGAACGTTACAGATCTTGCAGTAGCTGAAGCAGGTAAACTCGAAAGTTTGAAGGGACTTAAATCAGCCAAAGCAAACCTTAAGAACCTCAACATTCAGAAATGCAGTATCATCATGCTTAACCTGAACGGATTTACACAACTCAAGGCTACGAATGCAAAACTTGGCGGACAGAAGAGAAGCGGCTTCAGAGCACCGAGAAAATTCAACTGGTTGACTGATTTCTTCTTCGGAAGCTGGAGCGGACAGCCTGATACAGGCGATGACGCAGCAGACAAAAACCTTAACTTTGCAACTCTTGTTACGATTACAACAGCAATGGACTCTGCCGGAAACGTAATGAGCGAAGACGTAACAGCTTCAGGCGATGTTACATTCCCGAATGCTCCTACACAGTTTGCATACGTATTCAACACAGGTGTATCAGCAAGTACGGCGGAAGAATTACAGGCTGCTGACGACAACGCTATGGACGTTGCGATTACGGCTACTGCAGACGACAGCGGAAATACCGATCCCGGCTCAAGCGGCGGCGGTTGTGATACTGGCTTCGGACTCTTGGCAGTATCTGCATGTGTTGCGCTTTTCATAAATCGTAAAAAGCACTAATATATACATTTTCTGTAAAAATAGTCCTCTGTCTTAACGGCAGGGGATTATTTTTATCTTGTAACGCCTGCTCCTTCTAAAATGCTCGTTCCGTTGTGCTGTGGAATGACGTTAATTTGTGTCGTTATTTTTTCCTTCAATGTTTGAACGTGTGAAATTATCCCGATTGTTTTACCTTTTTTGCGGATTTCTGCGAGTGCTTCAAGTGCCGTGTTTAATGATTCTTCGTCAAGCGAACCGAATCCCTCATCTAAAAATAACGAATCTATTCTTGTCTTATTCCCCGAAATCTGCGATAGTGAAAGTGCCAACGCAAGGCTGATTATAAATTTCTCTCCCCCAGATAAATTTTCCGTCGGCCTGATTTCCCCTCCCTGTTCGTTATCAATAACGCTCAATTCAAGTTCTTCATTTCCCGGTCTTGTCCGTAAGGTGTAACGTTTATTCATTTTTTTAAGTTGAATGTTCGCAAGTTTTATTAACATGTTTAACGTGATTTTCTGTGCAAATTTCCTAAATTTTCCGCCGTCTTTTTGTCCGATTAATTTATCAAATTCCGCCCAGTTATCACAAATTTTTCTCTGTTCGTTAAATTTTCTGTTTAATTCGTCAAGCTCGGATTTAAGTTTCATTCTCTCCGACAAAAAATTTTCAAGCCTGTAAATATTTTTCTGCAATGATTTAATTTTGTCATCATAAATTTTGAATTTCAGTTCAAGTTCTTCAAGAGTGTAAATTGTGATAGCTTTTGATTTTTCAGTATTCAGGCGGTTTATTATATTTTCGTTCACCGCAGATAAATCCCTCTTTTTGCCTTCGAGTTCATTTTCACGGAATTTCAGTTTTTCGAGGAGTTTTGAATCGAGTCTTGACTTAATAAAAATCTCTTCGGTGTCGAAATTTTTTTCGGTCAGACTTTGCCTGAAATTATTTTCGAGTTTTTCAAGTTCAGTGCTTAAAACGTCAAAATTTGAATTTTCATCGTTCAATAATTTTTGATCCGTTTCGATTTTAGCGTTTAAGGTGTCAAAATTTTTCTGCAATGTCTGAATCTCTTTGTCAAATTTTTTTATGTCATTCAGCCATGAATCCAATTTTGAATTTATAACGTCGCATGTCTTCCCTGAAATTCCAAGCGGTGTTATGACTGCTTCAATTTCAGCTCTTAAATCAAGCCGTGAATTTCCGTTTTCAATCAGGTTTTCGCGAACATTATTGAATCTTTCCTGAACTGATGCCTTCAAAGCCTGTAAATCGCTCAAAATTTTTCCTGCCTTGTCAAAATCTTTTCTTGTTTCGTCAATGTCGGGAAAAATCTCTGTGCTGTTCACAGAATTTTTTGTAACATATGGGTGATTTCGTGAACCGCAGATCGGGCAGGGCTGGCCGTGTATTAATTTTCGACGTTCATTTTCAAATAAATTTTTCATGGCCGATTCATATTTTTCACGTGCTTTGATGTAATTCTCATTCGCCAGAATCAACTTTGAATCCGTTTCTTGGAGGTTATTTTCGATTTTTGATTTCTCGATTAAAAGTGTCTGCCGTTTTTGCATTATTGCCTCGTAATTTTTCATCAATTCCTTAGCTTTTGCGTGTACGGCTTCCGGAGATTCGTTTTCTTTTAATCCCGACATTCTCATTTTTAATTCTGTTTGGAGAGTCGGCAAAGTCTCATTAATTTCTTCGATTTCGGAATTAAATTGCGAGATTTCATTTGTGAGTTTTTCACGTTTATTTTTAAGAGCTATAAAATTTTTTCGTGTTTCAGCCAGAGTCGAATATTCCGCTGAAATTTCGTTTGCCCTCAAACCTGCATCAAGTTTTAATTTATCCGGAGCAAAAATTTCCTCTGCCTTCGTAAGCTGTTCAATGTCATCAAGATTTGATAAATGTTCGGCTTCGATTTTTTTAATATTTTTCAGCCAGTCGAGAGCAGTTTTAGTGTCGTTAAAATCCTCTTGAGTTTTTGAAAGTTCGGATTTAGTGTTGCCAAGTTCAATTTTAATATCGTCTTCACTCTCAAAATCATCTTTTGGCTTACATCGCTGAATTTCGGAATTTATAAATTCAAGTTTCTGCTTCTCTTCGCTGTTTCGTTCGTAAACAAGAGTCGAAATTTTCCCGTAAATCCCGCTCCCCGTCAAAAGTTCTAAAATCTCGGAACGTTCTTTTGCTTCGGCTTTCAAAAATGCGTCAAAACCTCCCTGCTCAAGCATTACGGCCTGTTTGAAACGTTTGAAATCCATTCCGATAATTTTTTGAATTAAAGCTAAAGTTTCACTGTTTTTCTGTTCAGCTAAGATATTTCCCGTGTCAGGTTCAGAGAGAGTGTGTTTAGGAATTTGTAATTTATCGCTTCGAGGTGCTTTTGACTGCGACCAGTGAGCGAGATATTTTTTCCCTTCAGCCTCAAATATTACGCTTGCGTAACAATCTTTAGTCTTTCGGGACATTATTTCGTTATTGTTTCCGTTGATGTTTTTTAATCTCGGTGTCTGTCCGTAAAGAGCAAGGCATACAGCGTCAAATATCGTTGTTTTTCCCGAACCCGTGCTGCCTGTGATAACAAAAATTCCGTTTATCGTGTAGGCATCGTGGGTTAAATCTATGTGCCATTCGCCATTGAGTGAATTTAAGTTTTTGAATTTAATGTCTAAGATTTTCATTCTTCGATTTCCGCCTTCAATAAAATTTCTTCGTACATCTTCGCAAAAATTTCCCGTTTATCATCAGCAATTTTCTTTTCGTCAAAAAATAAATCCAGCATTCCTAACGGTGTTATATCATCGATTCCCCTCGCTGAATTTTTTATTTCGTCAGATTCGGGAGCGGTCTTGTTGTCTCTTATGCTTAAAATTTCAACGTTGCTAAATGCCTTAACGAAATCTTTTATTCTGTCGGACAAATTCCCTATAGTTTCCTCGCCCGTGTAGGTTACGTCAAGCCATACTGATTCATTTTGAAAAGTTTGAATTTCTGCACAAAGTTCGTCAAAATCTCCCGAAATTCTTTCAAGCCTCTTAAAAATCGGAATTTTAACATCACGGATATTAATTAAATTTTTTCCGTCAAGTTCAATTATATAAACTGATTTCTGCTGCCCTGCTTCACCGAAATCCATTTGAATAGGCGAACCGCTGTAACGGATATTTTCACGTTTAATTTTCTGGGCCGAATGAAGATGTCCGAGTGCCGTATATGTCAAAAATTCAGGGAAAATCTCGCTTTGAATCTCAATCGATGTCCCGACATACAAAGACCTTACGCCGTCATCAGGTTTTGTAATTCCTCCGTGAGTGAATAAATGTCCCATTGCAACAACAGAAATATTTTTGTTTTTGTCAGATAAAATTTTTGCTTCGTCAAAGACTTTTGCATAATGAAAATTAATTCCGTTGATTAAATCTCTGTCGATGTTTTCGTAACTGTCGCCGCTCCCCAAAGTTCTAACGTCCCGATCTCTCAAATAAGGCACGGCACAGACAATCATTTCGGGATTCTTGTCAGTGTCATATAAAGTTATAATTTCGTTTTCGCACGCAGTTCCGATTACCTGAATGTTGATGAGATTCAATAATTCTGCCGGAGCGTCAAGAAATGCAGGCGAGTCGTGATTACCCGAAATTATAATTACGTGTCTGCAATGAGACTGCGAAATTTTTGCTAAAAACGAATAATAAATCTCCTGAGCCTTCACGGAAGGTGTTGTGTTGTCAAAAATATCTCCTGACACTAACAGAGCATCGATTTCTTCAGTGTTAATTAAATCTTCGAGCCACTGGAAAAATTTTCGGAACTCTTCATACCTTTCAAAATCTCTTAACTTTCGTCCTATATGCCAATCTGATGTGTGAATGAATTTTTTTATCATGATTTTTATAAACCTTTCTATATTTAATAGTATATAATAATATACAGTTTTATTAATGAGGTGATTACTAATATGAAAATAGGATTTATTGGACTTGGAATTATGGGAAAGCCAATGTCTAAAAATTTACTCAAGGCCGGCCATGAACTTAGAGTTTACGACCGTACACAGT
>JAFSKE010000104.1 GCA_017449135.1 Synergistaceae bacterium | reverse complement strand
CTCAAGAGTAAAATGTTTATAATTTGACATAATATCTCTTTCTTACAAATAAATTTTAGTTTTTAACATTTTATCAGAGGAGATTTATGTCATTTTTTGTTGTTTAGCACCTCCCTGTTGCACTTGATATGATAACCTACCTCTCCCCCGTAATACGGGGACGCAATGCCTCTCCGCTTGCGGGGAGGTGTCACAAAGCGACGGAGGGGTTAAATTTTTACTCGTTCTCTGTCAGGGTGTTCTCCTCCCCAGCCTATAGGAGGCATGTTTTCGATCCTCAACATGTCATATTCTTCAATTTCAAATTCAAGACATTCAAACATCTCTTTAACTCTTTCAACCGTTGAAGCTCTCGGCAAAGGCATTACACCTTCCTGAATACAAAATCTAATGCAGATTTGAGCTTGTGTCTTATTGTATTTATCTGAAAGTTCACGAATTAATTTATCGTCAAAAACTCTTCCCCTTGCAAGAGGACTCCATGCCTGAACCAAAATATTATCTTCACGATAATAATTTAATGCAAATGTCTGTGTGTGTCCAGGGTGAAATTCAAATTGAGCGACTGAAGGAACGATTTTGCATTTGCTTAAAAGTGTTTCGGCGTGATAAGGTAAAAAATTACTCAATCCCAATGCCCTGATTTTTCCTTGAGAATATAAATCCTCCATTGCCTGCCACGTTGATAAATTCAAAATGTCGCTGACAGGCCAATGAATCATATAAACGTCAAGATAATCCGTTTCGAGATTTTCAAGAGTCCTGTTAAATGCTTTAATTGTGTTTTCGTAGCCCATTTCAGTTTTCCAGATTTTAGAGGCTAAGATAATTTCCCCGCGTTTAATTCCTGTTGCCTTAACCGCCTGAGCAATTAATTTTTCTGTGTCGTAGAATGATGCAGTATCCAAATATCTTGCTCCGTTTTCAATCGCATTAACGATCGAATTAAAGTCCGCCTTGTAAGTTCCGAAACCTATTTTGGGAAATTCAAGACCGTTGTTGAGTCTGAAATTTTCTGACATTTAATACCAATCTCCTTAAAAAGTTTCTGAAGTAGAGAGGTGATTTATATGCAAATTTTTATCATAAAAAATAAAAAAATGTTAGGGAAATTTGACAGATTTTAATTTACAGTGTAAAATTCCGGCTCAAATGCAATTCAGTGATATATATTGTTACGACAATGATTTATGAAAACAATATCTTTTCTACCACTTTTCAGAATAAAATACAGCCGGGAATCCATGAGACCCCCGGCCGGAAACTTGCCAATTTTACAGCTACATTTACAGCTACAAAAAACTTAATTTTTATTAGTGTTTGCAGTTATTGATTCAAAAATTTATTTACGTGATCTTTAACTTTTGAACCGTCGGCAAGACCTTTAACTTTTTGCATTACAAGTTTCATTAATTTCCCCATATCTTTAGGCGAAATCGAATCAAATTCTTTTGCTGCATCAGAAATAATTGCGTCAATTTCCTCATCGCTTAATTGTTTAGGCAGATAAGGTTCAAGGATTTTAATTTCGGATAATTCTGCTTCTGCTCTGTCATCTGCTCCGCCTGCTTTGTACTGTTCGGCCGAATCTTTTCGCTGTTTAATCAATCTTCTGATAATCGTATAAACATCGTCATCGGAAATCTCAAAACTTTTTCCCTTGTCAGCCTGTAATTTTTGTAATTCTGATTTAAGCATTCTTAAAGTTGAAAGTTTCGGCTCTGATTTGTCTTTCATGGCCTGCATTAAATCTTTTGCGATAGTTTGAGTTAATGGCATAATTTTTCTCCTTTCGATGTGTTAAATAAAAAATGGGAGCCGTAGCCCCCGACAAAATTAAAAAATCTTAACTTGGACTTCTGTGTCTCATGCTTTTACGCTTACGGGCAGCTTCTGCACGCTTAATTTTTTTCGCATCGCTGGGCTTCTCGTAATGTTCACGTCTTCGAGCTTCACGAAGTGTACCGACTCTTGCCACCTCACGCTTAAAACGTCTGAGAGTATCTTCGAGAGTCTCGCCGTCTTTACGGGTTACTGTTGTCATGTTAAAAATCCCTCCCTTCGGATTCTTTCAGAATTAAAAAGTAAACGGCTAACCCGGAGGCCAACCGAGATTTCTCCCTGCCAACAAATGTAAATGCAGGTGCATTACAGTTTGTCCGCCCTGTTCTCCTGTATTAATTACCATTCTGAATCCGTCTTTTTCGAGGCCGAGTTCTTTTGCAATTTTTACAGCCGAACTTATTAATTTATTCCAGACTGAATCATTATCAACTTTTAGAGCTGATTCAAAATGTTCTCTTGGAATAACCAGAATGTGTACAGGTGCCTGAGGATTTAGATCCTTAAAAGCTACGACGTTTTCATCTTTGTACACGAAATCTGAAGGGATTTCACCTTTTGCTATTTTGCAGAAAATACAATCGCCCATTTTGTTAAATTCGCCTCCTCGAAATGGCATGTAAATTTTATAACAAATTCATTCACTTAACAATTCAATTATACTGAAATTTTTTTGCAGTGAAATTCAAATTATGATATAAAATACACTAATTTTTAATTAAAATTTTACATGAAAGGATTTGATTCAAAATATGGAAATGTATTTGACGGCGTTAAAAGATCTGATGATGCAGTCAGGTTTTGCGGGTCTTACTACAGGAAATATTATTATGATTCTCGTTTCGTTTGTTTTGCTTTACTTAGCAATAGGAAAAGGGTTTGAGCCTTTATTATTAGTTCCTATTGCATTCGGCTGTCTGCTTGTAAACTTGCCGTTATCCGGAATCTGGGACGAATTTAACGAGACAACACACACAATCGGATTTTTACGTTCGTTATATTACGGAGCTGAATTTGAGATTTACCCGATTTTAATATTTTTAGGAATTGGAGCGATGACAGATTTTGCACCTCTTATTGCGAACCCGATAACATTTTTGCTTGGAGCAGCAGCACAGTTTGGAGTTTTCGTTGCATTTATTGGAGCAAACTGGCTTGGAGAATTAACAAACGGTCTTGTCTCATTCAACATTAAAGAAGCCGCAAGTATCGCAATTATCGGAGGAGCAGACGGCCCCACGAGTATTTATTTAACGGTAATGCTCGGGCAGACACAAATTTTAGGAGCTGTTGCAGTTGCTGCGTATAGTTACATGTCATTAGTTCCGATGATTCAGCCTCCCGTTATTAAGTTAATGACGACTAAAAAAGACAGGGGAATAATCATGGGACAGTTAAGACCTGTTTCAAAGCGTGAGAAAATTTTATTCCCGATAGTCTGCACGGTAGTTTCAGGATTAATTTTGCCGGCGTGTGTACCTCTTGTAGGAACTTTGATGTTTGGAAATTTATTGAGGGAATGCGGAGTAACTGACAGACTCAGCAACACAGCACAAAACGAATTAATGAACATCGTAACAATTTTCTTAGCTTTATCAGTAGGTTCAACAATGGCCGCTGATAAATTCCTTACGACAGGAACACTCGCAATAATTTGTCTCGGACTTGTTGCTTTTGCTTTCAGCACATTCGGAGGCTTAGTATTCGGTCAGATTATGAAAGTTTTGTCGGGCGGAAAGATTAACCCGATGATCGGAGCGGCAGGAGTTTCAGCAGTTCCAATGGCAGCAAGAGTCGTTCAAAGAGTTGTGCAGCAGGAATATCCCGGACATTTCTTATTAATGCACGCAATGGGGCCTAACGTAGCAGGAGTAATCGGAACAGCCGTTGCAGCAGGAGTAATGTTGACGTTGTTGAAGTAAATTAGTGTTTTATTTTTAACCTCTCTGTCGAACAAATTCGACATCTCCCCTTAGCAAGGGGAGACTTTTAATTTATCGCAAGAAATTTTATTTTATGGTGATAAAAATGAGCAATGCGACTTTGACAAAATCAAAATACGAAAATGAAATTAAGACAGAAAATGATTATTATGAAGATGACAAGCCCGCACCGATTTTTGACAGATACGGAAACCCGACACCTGAAACGTTGCAGGCATTTTATGAAATTGAAAACGGTTTAACTGAAGAAACAACGCTTGAAGAATTACAAGCATGGATTGATTCGCTATAATGAGAATTATTACAGATACAAAAGCATTCAAACGAGACAAAAAACGTGTAGAAAAAAGCAATGTCCGTTATGCCGTTAAACAAAGATTTATGGGTGTCTTAAAAGCTCTCGTAAATGATGAACCTCTTGATTATTCATATCATGATCACGCTCTCACTGGAAATTGGGAAGGTTATAGAGAATGTCATATATCTTTTGATCTTGTTTTGATTTACAAATTGGAAGATGAAATTTTACAACTGGCAAGGCTTGGAACTCATAGCGAAGTTTTAGGTTTATAAAAAAATTTCTCCCGACTCACACATGAATGAATCGGGAGATTTTTTTGTCATAAATAATTTAATATTAGCCGATTTCAGCGATTAATTTTTCGACAGCCTCGTGAGCATCAGCAGGAAGTTTATCAATTCCGCCTCTCTCTGTGTCTCTGGACTTGATGAAATTCAATCTGTCCTGGAAACGTTTTTTGAGCTGTGTTTTGTATTCAACATTCTTCAAATCTGCATCGAAGCCGTCAATGTGCATTGTCTTAATTCCCGTGAGATTTCCGAAAGGTTCCCACTTTGCTTTTCCTTCGACGATTGATTCGATAATCATTAACGTGTTTTCTTTTCCGACCGGTTTACCCATGAAGTTTCCTGTGTTCAAAATGTAGCAGTCTACTCCGTCAGAAATTAACTGTTTGAATCTTTCGTAGTCCATTCCTAACGGATAAGTTCTGAACGGGTTTGCGTAAGGTTCACAGACCAATGCATCAGGGTCAACACCGGGTGCAAGGTTTTCGGCACTTGTTCTCTTTGTTGCGAGCGTTGCACCTAAAACTGATCCGAGTGAAGCTCCTTCGAGTTTCAAAACAGGCGGGATTGTCGGGTCTCTCATTAACCAGAAAATTGCGTTTAACGGTTCGTCGATTCTGTCAACTCTGTTTGGCGACCACATACGGGATTTAATTGCTCTGCCGTTTCCGTTTCTGACATCTTCTGTAACTGCGATTAATTTTCCGTCTTTGTCCTTAACACAGCCGCAGTTCTGCATTGTCAAAAGGAATTTATTATCAGGGCAGCCGATCGGATAGTCAGCAACTTTATCAAAATATGTAGGTTCGAGAGCGATTGCATATTTGTCTTTTACGTTTACGACAAAAGCGTCATCATGTAAAACCATTACATCATATTTTCCGTCATGTTTTGCGTGAGTGATTGTTGATTTTCCGGAACCTGAAAGCCCGAAAGCAGCCATAACATATTTTTTGTTGCTTCCGTCTTTGAGGGTGTAACGTTTTAATCCGCCATGACATGAAGCGTAACCGTTTCTTGCTGCAATTCCCCATGCAAGAGTCAAAGTTCCTTTTTTCAATTCTCCGAAATAACGAAGTCCGAGAACGATTGCACAGTTTTCTTCAGGTGAGAAGAAAGCCAATCCTAATGGGAAATCGGGGTGTGTCCAGTCGGGATCTGCGACAAAGAAAATATCGCCGTCATGATCGGAAATTCGTCGTGATTTTTCATATCTTGGTTTGTAGGCTTCGTTAGCATATTGGAAGTTAATCATCCAGTTGTATAAATTGCTTTCGTAGCCTTCGGGTAAAATTATGTGTGCTGCTGTCATGAAATCTTCGTCAAGTCCGACATAAGCATCAGCCTGATAAAGTTTTCTGTAACGCATATTGTAAACTGCTTCACGAATAATTTTGCAGTATTTTGCAACGTCAACGTCAGGATAACCTACGATTCTTCGTGCGGCTGCTGTTCTTCCGAAAATTGCACCGTCATTGAAGAGTAAAACATTTGCGTCCATTGGGAGTTCCTGTTCAGTCGGTTTGTAAACGGGCATTCCGGTTAATTCGATTGTACCGGGAGAATTTTTCGCAAGGTTGTAAGCCTCTTTGAGATCTAAAACGTGATGAACGTTGTTGCCATAAAATAAAGTTTCGATTGTTGTTCTTGGTTGAGCGTGATAAACTTTTTTGAAGTTTTCGGGATCATAATGTCCGATTGTTGACATATCCTAAAAATTTCTCCTTTCTTAATTTAATCAAAAATTCAATTTTGCCGTAATTATACACTTAACATTAAATTATTTTCCAGTTTACAAGATATTTATTCGCAACGAAAAAAAAATGCCTCCGAAATTTTTATTTTCAGAGGCGATTTGTTTTTTATCAGAACGGCCACGGTAGGTTATCATATCAAGTGCAACAGGGAGGTGCTAAACAACAAAAAATGACATAAATCTCCTCTGATAAAATGTTAAAAACTAAAATTTATTTGTAAGAAAGAGATATTATGTCAAATTATAAACATTTTACTCTTG
>JAFSKE010000103.1 GCA_017449135.1 Synergistaceae bacterium | reverse complement strand
GCCTCCCGGAATTTCGTAAAAATTGCAAAGCCATAACAGTGCTATTGCGTGAATCATTCTGATTTCGGCATAATTCAAAACTTCGGGATTTACAGTGTACAAACTCAAAAGCTCAATTCTGAAAATCGTACATAATGCACAGGCTATTCCCGTAAATAATACGCCTAAAGCTAATGTTACGTTGAAAATTTTTTTACAGCGTTGATAATTCCCTGCTCCGAAATTTTGTGATGTAAATGTTACAACTGCCTGTGTGAATGCCGCTACAATGTAGTATGTTAAAAAATCAAAGTTCACAGCCGCCGCACTCCCTGCCGAAGCATACGAACCTAATCCGTTAATAGCCGTCTGAATCGTTATGTTTGAGATCGAAAATAAAGCTCCCTGAAGTCCTGCGGGTAATCCGATTTTTATAATTTGAAGCAGATATATTTTTTTAAGAGAAAGTTTTGAAAATGATAATCTGAATGTCGATTCTTCGTGAGTTAATGCGTGAACAATTATTAATGCACTGACGATATTTGAAATTACAGTTGCAAGTGCCACCCCTACAACGCTTAAACGAAAGATAATCACGAAAATTAAATTTAAGATTACATTAATGACTCCTCCGATTGCTAAACTCGATAGAGGTTTTTTGCTGTCTCCTTTGCTTCTTAAAATTGCAGAACCGAAATTATAAAGCATTATGAAGGGCATTCCGAGAAAATATAATCTGAAATATACTATTGCAAGGTCGATAATGTCGGCTGGGGTGTTCATCAAAATTAAAATCGGACGTGCTACAAACAATCCCCAAATTAACAAAATTACTCCGCTTATCAGTGCCAGCAAAATTGAAGTGTGAATCGAATCTTGAATTTTATCGAACTCATTTTTGCCGATATATTTTGCTACGATTACATTTGTCCCGATTGATAACCCCACGAATAAATTTACCATTAAATTAATTGCTGCTCCATTGCTTCCGACTGCTGCCATAGCTTGGGGGCTGTCAAACCTTCCGACAACTGCGACATCAGCCGAATTAAATAACTGTTGCAGAATCATGCTTATCGCTAAAGGCAATGCGAAAAACAAAATTTTATCGGACAAAGATCCGTGAAGCATATCAATATTGCGAGATTTATTATGTAACATATTTTCTCCTAAGTTTTATTTTTCGGGAGGTCTACAGCTTCTGCACGCTGTAAAACCTGATTTTTTTGCATCTTGGATTGTCGATACTTTAACCCATGTCTCTAAACTTCTACATTCTAACGAGTGATAATGATTGCCTGTTCTCGTAATTACTATCGTATTCAAAGGCATTGTTTCCCTGAGTTTCGCAAGTCTTTGAAAACCATGTGAAGCAAACCATTCTTCAGAAACGGATTCGTCGTAATTTTTAGGTTGTGAGAGTTTGTTTAAGTCAAGTTTATCTGAAAGATTATTATTATTCCCGTCATTATTATTTACTGATGTTTGAGGCGAAGAAGGAGAAGAGGGGGAAGGTGCAGGAGACTGTTCGGGGAGCGGCATATTATCGGCATATTCTGGAACTAAAATATTAGACATTAAAATTGTGCCGTCTTTATACTCAATCATTAAAACAGGATTTTCACGGCTTCCCATAGCAGTAATTTTTTTGATTTCCGACTTTTTAGGTATTTCGTAAGAAATTGCATCAGATGTTATTATTGCGAATAACAAAATCAGAATCGCAACGTAAAATTTTTTTAGATTCATTTTGTTTCACCTTTTTTAGTATAATATACGTTTAATTATCATCATTTCAGAACAAAAATCAAGTTTAATTCATGAAAGGAATTTTTTTTGATGATTGATATTAATCACGAAATAAATAAATTAATTTCGTTTGCCGTAAATCATAAATTAATTAAGAATGAAGATAAAATTTTTTCGGCAAATTCATTAATCGGGATTTTAGGGCTAAATTCGTTTAACCTTGAATCAGTGGGAGAGACAACATTTTCAAAATCGCCGGATAGTATTCTCTCAAAAATTCTCGATTTTGCGGTTGAGAATAATTTAATCGAGAACACCGAAACAGAGCGTGATTTACTCGATACAAAATTAATGGGAGCTTTAACGCCTCGTCCTTCTGATGTGATTTCGGAATTTGAGAAGTTAATGAAAATTTCGCCTGTTAATGCAACAGATTATTTTTACGGATTAGGAATTTCATCGAACTATATCCGCTCCGAACGTACAGCAAAAAATATCTGTTGGAAAACAAAAACGGATTTCGGAAATCTCGACATAACCATTAACATTTCAAAACCCGAAAAAGATCCGAGAGACATTGCAAAAGCTAAAACAATAAAATCTTCGGGCTATCCTAAATGTTTATTATGTAAGGAAAATGAAGGATTTTACGGACATCATGGCCACCCTGCACGTCAAAATATTCGTTTAATTCCCATTAATCTTAATGGCCGGAAATGGTATTTTCAATATTCGCCGTACAGTTATTATAATGAGCATTGCATAGTACTTTGCGAAGATCATGTCCCAATGAAAATTTCGCATGAAACATTTGAAAATTTACTTGCATTCATTGAGAAATTCCCGCATTATTTTTTAGGTTCAAATGCAGATTTGCCGATTGTAGGAGGTTCAATCCTTTCACACGATCATTATCAGGGAGGACGTTATGTTTTCGCAATGGATAACGCACCGATTGAGAAAATTTATAATTATAATGATGATGTCGAAGTCGGAAGGATAAAATGGCCGTTATCAGCTATCAGATTAAATTCAAAAAATCCCGAAAAAATAATAAAACTTTCAGACAGAATTTTATCTGCGTGGCGTGAATACTCTGATGAGAGCGTTGGAATTTTTGCGTATTCAGACGGCGAAGCACATAATACTGTTACTCCTATTTCAAGACGAAAAGGCGAAAATTACGAAATGGATTTAGTTTTACGAAACAACAGAACAACTGAAGAACACCCGCTTGGAATTTTTCACCCTCATTCAGATGTTCATCACATTAAAAAGGAAAATATAGGATTAATTGAGGTCATGGGACTTGCTGTTTTGCCTGCAAGATTAAAGACATCGCTTGAAAAAATTTCGGAGGCTTTACGAGATAACAAAAATTCTCTGCCTTCAGAACTTGAAATCCATGAAAACTGGTATCAATATTTGCGTTCAAAATATGAAAATCTCAATGACTTTGACGAAATCAAAAATGTTATACGCTCTGAAGTCGGCCATGTCTTTGCAAGAGTTTTAACCGATTGTGGAGTTTATAAACGTGATTCAAAAGGTATTGAGGCATTTGATAAATTTACGGAAGGAGTTTTGCGTTAAAATGTTTAATGATCCCTTAATTGAATATCTCGGAACAT
>JAFSKE010000102.1 GCA_017449135.1 Synergistaceae bacterium | reverse complement strand
GCTAACAATAGGGACGGAATGTTCGATATTATCCGTTAAAAGATTCATGGCGTGAGTATTTTTAATTTTTGTGTTCGCTAAAATAATCTGAGCCGTATTTTCAAAAAATTCAGGTTCAGACAAATCAAGATTTTTACCGTATAATTTAATTACAAATTCGTTAGAGCCGATTTGATACAGGTGAAAATTATTAAGATAAGTTCCATTAAATTTTTTAGTAGCAGATTCGCTCGGAATACATTGCAAAAATATAAAGGCTATAATCAATAAAAATATTCCGTTTAATTTTCGTTTTATCATTTTAATAAATATTTCCCTTCATTTTTTCATGATTGTGCAATAAGTAGATTATACTATATATACGAATTAAAATCCAAACCCATGTTAAAATTATTTCGGGTAATTCAAACGGTCGCTGGAAAAAATTTTCAGAGGAAAGTCCGGGCTTCACAGGGCAGTATGTCGGATAACGTCCGGCCGGAGCAATTCGAGGGAAAGTGCAACAGAAAACAAACAGCATAAAAAATTTTTTGTGCGATGGTGAAATGGTGAAGGGTAATGGCCCACCGGTTGAAATGTAAATTTCAAGCCTTGCAAACCCCATACGAAGCAAGATCGAATAGAGAGAAATTATGTTGCCCGCATATCTCTGGGTACGATCGCTAAAAATATTTCGTGAGGAGTATTTAAGATAAATGACCGTTAATCACACAGAACCCGGCTTATGAGTTGCCCGCTTTATTTCATAAGGAGATATTTCAAGACTTGGAAAAAATTAAATTTTATGACTGGCAGATTAGAGCGTTCAATCACATTGAGAATCAAAATGCGGTTTTGTCAGCTCCGACAGGCTCAGGAAAAACTTTAGTAGCGTATTTGTGGGCTGGAATTTTATCGAGGAATGGCGAAATAATAAAAAATCCTGATGCTTCACGAATAATTTTTACAGCTCCGATTAAGGCACTAAGCAATGAAAGATATTTAGATTTACGAAGAATGGGGCTTGATGTCGGAATCGAAACGGGAGACTTCAAACGTAACGAAGGAGCTCAAATAATTTGCTGCACTCAAGAAATTTACACGATGAAATACGCTCTAAAATCACATCAAAAATTAATCATCGATGAATTTCATTATATATTTAACGAGTCAGACCGTTCACGAAGTTACATTGACGGATTAAAGAACACGGCACTTGACACGGATATTTTAGTAATGTCGGCTACGCTTGGAAATATTAAGGACATCGGAAAATATTTGTCGGCAATCTGTTATCGTGATTTTGTGATTCACGCCGCAAGAAAAAGAATCACCGAATTAATTTATACGCCTGAAAAGCCCGTGAGATTTTCAGATATTCATGATGCATTAGTATTTGTATTTTCACAAAGGGGAGTAATCGAACTTGCCGAAAGAATCGCAGCAACAAGAAAACGAATAAAGCCTGAAAATGTTTCAAGACTTGAGAAGCTCGCAAGAATTTTAGAAGTCAAGCGTATGTTTTCAAGTTTATTCAGAGGAGTCGGAATTTATCACGGGAGTATGCTGCCGAAGGAAAAATTATTGGTTGAAAGTGCTTTCCGTGAAAGATTGTTAGATGTTGTCTGCGGGACAAGTGCATTATCGCTCGGTGTAAATCTTCCGGCACAATATGTAATTTTTGCCCAGCTTGTGAATTATTATTCATATCAGCCGATAACGAAAAATGAATTTTTGCAGATGTCAGGAAGGGCAGGCAGGAAAGGATTATTTGATCCCGGTTATGTAACATGGCTTCAGGATTCGCCGTTTGAGAGCAAATTTTTCGATACAGGAATTGAGTTCAAAAAATTAATGGATAAGTCGTCGGAGTCAGCACAAATTTCCTTAACGCCTTCATACGGAAAATTATTGAGAAATCAAATATTAATCGAGGCCGAAGCTGAATACATCGCTGAATATTCACTGCCTCAATCAACGCCTGAAAAAATGCTTGAAATGATTGAAGACAGCATGATAAAAATAGATCACGCCGTCTCAAAAATTGCACGACGAAAAAATCGGGGAAAATTCAAAAAGGTTTTAGCTGAAATCTGGTACGATGAAATGAGTATCGATGAAAATTTGGAAATGGCGAAATTATTTTTTGACGAAACGACTCCGAGTGCATTAATGGCTGCGAAATTATTGACGCTTTACGAGAGAAATTATTTGCAGGCGTTGTTGAAGGTGAAAAGGTTTGCGAACAGACTGCCGAAAAATCGAAAATTCAGGTTAATGCGGGAACTTAACGAGACAGTAGACACGATTGACCCGACAATATACGGATTTGAGGAAAAAATCGGGGAAATTGAATCGGGACGTTAAATTAAATTATTTTTCTGTAACGATGAATTTTTTTGTGATTTTCTTGACTTCTTTAATTTCGGCGGGCAATTTTTTTCCTGAAGAGATTAATACGCCGTCGTCATCAAGTTTCCCGAGACATCTTTGTTTGTTTCGGGGATTTCCGTTTTTGTCTCTGTAACTTGTAATTTCGATAACATAGATTGCATTATTTATTTTTCGTTTTATAATCGTACTCAAATATTTTTTCACTCATTCCATAAAGATTTTCACATTCAAAACTTATCAGAGAAGTAAATTTTTTTCAACTACATTTTCAACTACAAAAAAGCGATTTAGTTCCAGTTTTCAAAAAGTTTTACGTCATTGTATAATTTCAAAAATATTAAAATTTAACGGAGGTGTAAAAGATGAAAAAATTTTTTGCGGCAATGATTTTAATTTTTGTAATTTCGTCAGTGAGTTATGGAGCTGAAAACAAGGACGGCGAGTATATTCGCAAAGAAGTTTTTGATGCACGAGCTTATCTTGTTGAATTTATTTTAGGAATATATGTTGTAGCTCTCTCAATAATAAAAATCGAATCAATCATTGAAGATTTCCGCAAACCTTCAATTAATTTGAAAGATGTAGAACAATTAACCAAACGTTTAATTGAGGAAAATAACGCAAAATTAGCTAAACAAAATCCAAGTTTAATCCCCTAAGGTAGGGGAATTTTTTTATGCCGTTGTATAATTTCGCAAAAACAAATATTTTTAACGGAGGTAAAAATTTTTTAATGCCTTATGATTTTGCGAATATAGAAAATAAATGGCAGTCAAAATGGAACGAATCAAAATGTTTTGAATCTCACACCGACACTTCAAAAGAAAAATTCTTTTGTCTTGAAATGTTCCCTTATCCAAGCGGTGCTTTACACATGGGACACATCAGAAATTACTCGATCGGTGATGTCTTAGCGAGATTTTTACGAAAGAACGGAAAAAATGTTTTATACACTATCGGATTCGATTCTTTCGGAATGCCTGCCGAAAATGCCGCAATAAAATACAAAACTAAGCCCCACGATTGGACGCTTTCAAATATTGAATACATGACAGCTCAATTAAAACGAATGGGCTACAGTTACGATTGGAACCGTGAAGCTATTACATGCCTTCCCGAATATTACAAATGGAATCAATGGATTTTCCTTCAGATGTACAAAAAAGGAATTGTTTATCAAAAACAAGCTCCCGTTAATTGGTGCGAAACATGCGGAACTGTTTTAGCTAATGAGCAGGTCGAAGAGGGCTGCTGCTGGAGATGTCATAACCCTGTAACGAAGAAAAATTTGAAGCAGTGGTTTATAAAAATCACCGATTACGCTCAGGAATTATTGGACGACATCGAAAAAGATTTACAGGGTTGGCCTAAGCGTGTCAGAATTATGCAGACGAACTGGATCGGACGTTCCGAAGGTGCAAAATTGACTTTCAAAATTCCCGAACTCGATTACAATCTTGAAGCATTCACAACGAGATTCGATACGATTTACGGAGTTACGTTTATTGCTCTTGCTCCTGAACATGAACTTGTTAAAACGATGCTTGAGAAAATGAATCCTGATGACGCAGAAAAATTAAATGATTTCGTCAAAAAAGTTACGTCTCAAAGTTCGATTGAAAGATCTGACGCAAAAGCCGAAAAATTAGGATTCAAGACTCCATTTTACGGAATTAATCCCGTAACAGGCAAAAAAATTCCAATCTGGATTGCAAATTATATTTTGATTGATTACGGAACAGGCGCAATTATGGGAGTCCCTGCACACGATCAAAGAGACTTCGATTTTTGCAAAAAATACGGAATCAAAATTATTCCCGTCATAAATCCTTCAGACGGTACGATTTTAGACGGCGAAACTATGACAAGTGCATTTGAAGAAGACGGCATAACATGCAACTCCGAACAGTTTAACGGCTTCAAAACTTCCGAAGCCATTACAAAAATGATTGACTGGGGCGAGAAAAACGGAATTTGTAAACGTGAAGTCAATTTCAAATTACGAGATTGGTTAATTTCACGTCAAAGATATTGGGGAACTCCGATTCCTTTTGTTTATTGCGAAAAATGCGGAGTCGTTCCCGTTCCCGAAAAAGATTTACCCGTCAGACTCCCCGAAGATGTCGAAGTTAAAGAAGTCGGACATTCACCGTTATTAGACTTGCCCGAATTTTTGAATACGACATGCCCGCACTGTGGAGGCCCTGCGATTCGTGAAGCCGATACAATGGACACATTTTTCTGTTCTTCATGGTATTTTGACAGATACTGTTCGCCACACGACGAGAAATTCCCGTTTGAAAAATCCGATGTCGATTACTGGATGCCGGTTGATCAATATATCGGAGGAATTGAACACGCATGTTTACATTTAATTTATGCTCGTTTCTTTGCGAAATTTTTAACTGACATTGGCTTAACAAAATACCGTGAACCCTTCACAAGATTATTGACTCAAGGAATGGTTATTAAAGACGGTGCGAAGATGTCAAAATCTCTCGGAAACACCGTAGACCCGACCGAAATTGTTAAAAAGTTCGGTGCAGATACAGTGAGATTATTTATTTTGTTTGCTGCTCCGCCGAATAACGATCTTGAATGGTCTGACAGAAACGTTGAAGGAGCACACAGATTTTTGAATCGTGTTTGGAGATTCGTTGAGGAAAATTGCGACAGTCTTAAAAAATTCGGCTCAAAAATTATTCCTATGAACGAAATCAAAGACTCGAAATTAAGGGATTTGAAACGCAGGATTCATTCAACGATTGAAAATGTTACACACGACATTTACGACGAAAAACAATTTAACACAGCCATAGCACGCTTAATGGAATTAACAAATTCTATTTATTCAGTGAATGATGATTCCGATGAAGCATGGGAAGTTAAACACGAAGCCATTGAAGTTTTGTTAAACTGCCTTTCACCGTTCTGCCCTCACATAACCGAAGAATTATGGGAAATGTTAGGCCATGAAAAAATGTTGTGCCTTGAAGACTGGCCGAAAGCAGATAAAAATTCGTTAGTTCAAGACAGCGTTACGATTGTTGCACAGATTAACGGAAAAATCAGAGGTAAATTTGAAAGAGCCGCTGACCTTTCAAAGGACGAACTCGAAAAAAGCATTATGTCGGAGCCGTCAATAATTGAGAAAATCGCAGGTAAAGATGTCGTTAAAGTTATCGCAGTTCCGAATAAACTTGTGAATATTGTAATTAAAGGATAATTGAATATTTCCCCCCTCCGTCTCTACGAGACACCTCCCCGCAAGCGGAGAGGCTAAGTCTCCCCTTTCTAAGGGGAGATGTCAATTTTAATAATTCCTGTTCCTTTTACACTCCTGATAAATTTTCATGACTCCTTCGACAAGTTTATAAACATCGGGTTTCAAAACGTGAACGATATTTAATGATTCTGCCCTGTCGAGTAAATCCTTTACCATTATCGAAGAAAATAAAATCACGGGCATGTTTGCTGTTCTCGAATCTTCTCTCAACGTTTCAACTAAACTTACTCCGTCAAGCAATGGCATTTCAATATCTGAAATTAATAAGTCAAAATTCTCTCCCTGATCCAGCAATAATTTTCTCGCTTCTACACCGTCCTTAACAGGATAGATACTCGAAAAACCGGATTGTTTTAATACATCGCAGGTCTGTTGTCTAAGTAACGGCGAATCGTCAGCAACCAAAATATGAAAATCCTCAACATGGCCGAGCTGTTGATGAAACGCATTTAATTTTGTCTGATCGAACATGTGTTCGGCTACTGCGGGGGCTGTCTCCTGAATTATTGCCTCGTAGTCAAGCAGCAAAATATTTCTCTCGTCCCTCTTTATAATATATAAAACCCATTTTAATGAAACTCCACGCATCTTTGAAGAATCCAAATCTTCTGCGTTCACCTGTCTTATTCGTTCTACTCCGTCAACAAGAAATCCAAGTTTTATATCGTTAAATTCAACAACCATTACTTTAGTCTGACTCATGGGAACAGGCGAATGAATCCCTAAAAATATTCTTAAATCTATTAATGGCAGTAAAGCATCTCTTAATGTAGTTATTCCTACGAATGCAGGAGTCTTTGTCGGGATCGGCCTGCAACCTGTCCAGCGTAAAATTTCCCGAGTCTTGTTTACGTTTATAGCAAAGGCATCTTTACCCAATGTGAAAATTACAACTTCCCATTTTCGACTTGCTGCTTCAACGTTTCTTTTCTCTTCCATGACAAAATTTTTGCCTCCCTTTGAAATACATTTTAGATTATAGCAAAATGCGGGTATAATTTGTTAGAAATATAATTTTTTAATGAAAGGAATGTTTTAATTGCGAAAGTTTAACAGATTTTTATCTTTATTCCTTTTTCTGTTTATTCTGCTGAGTGTTTCGACTGCGTTTTCAGCTTCACGGTCAAACATGCCGGCAGGAGTTCAAAGTTTTGCACCGACGGGAACTGTTCCTGATAATGTTTCGTTTCGAGCCGTTTTCAGAAATCCCGTAGTGAATAAGAATCAGACAGGCAAAATTATTACGCCCGAAAATTCTTTATTCCCTATCGAAATTAATCCTCCTTTGCAGCTTGAAGGAAGATGGCAGAACGAAAGGACTTTCACAGCAAAATTGTTGTCGCCCTTACGAAGTGCCACGACTTACACTGCGAAACTGAAGGAAGATCTCAGGGACAGACGAGGAAATCAAATCGGTCCCGGTGAGTTCAGATTTCAGACTGAAGGATTATCGCCCACCGACATCAAAGCCTCAATGAACAGGAACGGAATGGCGTACTTCGATATTAATTTCAACATGAGAATCGATCCTGCAAGATTAAAAGGTTTCTTGAGCATCTTAAATTCTGAAGGCAAAGAAGTTTCCTATACGATTAACGGTGCTTTACCTTCTAAGACAATCAGAGTCGGTGCTTATGTCCCGAAGTCATCATCACGTCAAAGATTCACGGTGAAAATTGCGGCTGGTTTGAAGTCCGGCGAAGGGGATTTGGGATTCGACAGAGATTTTACCGAAAGCGTAGTCCTTGATCCTGAATTAATGGTGCAGGGTTTTTATCCTGACGAAAACGAAATCAAAACGACTTTTAATTTCGGAATCGATCCCAACACCGCAAAAAGTTTTATCAACATCGAACCCGCAGTTAATAACGTAACTTTTGAATCAAGCTGGAGCGATGAAACAATAATTCTACGTTCTCCGGAGTTCAAAGCACGAAACAGATTCGTTATAACACTCCGAAAAGGTCTGCCGTCAAAAAGCGGTTTAGTTCTCAAAGATGATTACAAGCAAGCAATAATAATGCCGGACTTGGAATCAGATGTTAAACTTCCTGCTTCGGGAACATATTTAACGGCTCTTGACGAAGGATTAATTCCCATTGAGTTATTAAACGTCAAAAAATTGCAGCTTGATTTATGGCGTATGTATGAAAATAATATTCCTTATGTTCTTAACGGAGAATATGAATCTTTCAATAAGGACATCGCTAACAGAGTCTTCACAAGCGAAATTCCATTAAATCTCCCGTTGAATGAAAGAGTCAGACGCAGTGTTTCATTACAGGATATTGCGAAGGGCGAACGAGGATTATTTTTGCTCACTGCAAGAGACACCGAAAAATCATGGTGGGACGAATCTACACAGATTATTAATTTAAGCGACATGGGAGCCGTTGCAAGACTCTGGGAAGACGGAATTTTAATCTGGGTAAACACTCTCACGACTGCACACGGAGTTCCTGACGCAATCGTAAGAATCTATTCCGACAAAAAACAATTATTGGCCGAAGGTAAAACAAATTCGGGCGGAGTATTTTATTACGAACTTCCCGACAAACAGACTTGGGACAAAAATAATCTGCCTGATGTTGCGATAGTCTCAAAACGTAACGGAGAAATCAACGATTTAACATATGTACAATTAACCCGAAATTTATTGAATCGTGAAGTCTTTGACACATCGGGACGTGATTGGATTCGTGAAGGTTATGACGCAGCGATTTTCTCACCGAGAGATATTTACAGAACCGGCGAAAAAGCATATTTTAAGGCCATTGTCAGAAATCCCGACTTAACAACCCCTGAAGCATTCCCGATTTTGTTTATAATCCGTGATACTTTGGGACGAAAAGTTAAACAGGAGTCAATAACTCTCAATGCTAAGGGAAGTGCAATAGCTGAATTAAATTTGCCAACGAACGCTTTAACAGGTGTTTGGACAGCTTCCGTAGCAGTTCCCGGAAAAGAAGATTCTCCATTGACGGTTTATAACTTCCATGTCGAAGATTTCGCACCGCCGAGACTTGAAGTTAAATTAAATTCTTACAAACAATATCTCGTGAAAAATGATTCATTCACAGCGGATATTTATGCAAGATGGCTCTTCGGAGTTGACGGAGCAAACCTGAATTATAAAACATCATGGTATGCAAGACAGGGAAATTTTGAAGTTACTCAAGACCGCTGGAAGGGTTTTCAGTTTGGCGATCCCGATAGAACATTCTCATTCCTTGACGGCGAGATTGAACAGAAACAACTTGATAATTTCGGAAATGCTCATGTCGATTTCAAACTTGAAGATGACTGGCAGGCACCTACAATCGTAAACGTAACTTTGAGAGCAGAAGTTATGGAAGACAGCGGACGCTGGGTATCAAGTTCAATAACACGTCCATATTTCCCTGCGCCTTACCTGTTAGGAATTGCACCCGAATCCGATAAATTTGCCGTAAGAAATAATATTAAATTCAAAGTTGCCGGAATCACTCCTGAAGAAGAACCCGCAAATCCCGGAGAATTAACTGCAACCCTCAACAAAGTTACATGGAATTACAATCTTGTTGAGATTGACGGCAGAAAACGCTGGCAGAGTTCAAAGGAATTAAACGAAGTCGAAACCAAGAACTTCACACTCAGCAATGGAATCGGCGAAATTTCATTCAAACCTGAAAATTACGGATATTATGTTGTAACTGTTGCAGATGAAAACGACACGGCAAGAGCAGTTTATGAATTTTACGCAACAGATCCTGAATATGCCGACGGTGGCTCACAATTAATTGACAGACTCGAAGTTTCAACGGAAAAAGAATTTTACAAACTCGGCGAGACTGCAAGAATTAAAGTTAAAGTTCCGTTTGAAGGCTTGTTAATGGTAATGGTTGAAAACTCAAAGATGATTCCTGAAACACGAAAAATTCAGAACGTCAAAGAGTCCGAAATCACATTTGAAATTCCTGTAACTCAGGCATTCAGGCCTAACGCATGGTTCACAGCATGGTTAATCAGACCCGTAACACAAAACGATTCTAAGGGCTGGGCTTCACACAGGGCAGTAGGTTTAACGAGAATCAAAACTGATATTTCGGATTACAACATCAACATCGCCATTGACGCACCGAAAAAGATTGAGCCGTCTTCAAAACTTCCTGTAACTTTGAAATTAAACGGAAGCAGTGCAGCAATTTCGAGCAACGCTGATGTTTCTATTGCATTTGTCGACGACGGAGTTTTAGGGCTGACTCATTACAAGACACCTGACCTCTTAAATCACTTCTGGGGTTTGAAGAAATTAAATTCGGAAGGCTATGATATTTACGACCAGTTAATTCCTGTTGAGGATAAAACGACAGAACAGTTGCACCCCGCAGGAGACGAAGGACTCGGAGCTTTGGCATCTGACGGAAACGTTCAGAGATTCAAAATTCTCTCGTTGTTTGACGGAGTTTTATATCCTGATAAGAACGGCGAAATTAAAACCGAACTCGACATTCCCGAATTTAGCGGACGTGGAAGGCTTTTTGTTGTTGCAGCTTCGGGAAGGAGTTTCGGAAGTGCCGAACAGAAAATCGAAATTGCTCGTGAAATCGTAACTGAAACAAGTTTGCCGAGATTTGCAGCACCCGGAGATTTCTTTGTAATTCCTGTGTCAGTCTTTAATACAAGTTCACAGAATAAAAACGTAAAAGTTACATTAATCCCCGAAGGTTTAATGTTGAATGAATCGTTTAAGGATATGGCGATTTCCGCAGGTTCAAAAGCTAATTTCACGACGCAGGCAAAAGCACTCGGAGGAAGCAACAGAGCAGTTCTCAAAATTTTGACTGAATGGGACGGAAAATCATTCACTGACGAAATCGAAATGCCCGTTCGTTCAGCATGGCCAAGCATAATGATCGGAGGCACTGGAACATTTGAGAACGGTGTAACGAGACTCGAAATTCCATTCAAAGATTTTCTCGGCGAAATTGACGGAACTTTAACACTTGCTCACACACCTGCTGTAAGTTTGACTCAAGCTGTAGATTTCCTTCGTCAATATCCTTACGGCTGCCTTGAACAGGTAATTTCGACAGCATGGCCGTTCTTAATTCTCCGTGATGTTGTGGCGGAACTTGACCCGCTTGTTACGACAGATTCAGAATTAAAGGAACGCACTGACGGAGCTATAACAAAAATTCAGTCGATGCAGCTTTATGACGGATCATTTGCGTTATGGCCTAAGACATCAGTAACAAATAACTGGAGCAGTGTTTACGCCGCACATTTCCTGTTAAGTGCAAAGAACATCGGAATCGTTTTCCCTGAAGAAATGTTGACGGGAGTCATGAACTGGATTCGACAATATCTGCCTTCAATGCCGAATTACGAATCTGATTCTGACGAACAGGACGATTTAACGACAAAAGCCTATGCGGTTTACGTTTTGACTTTAAGCGGCGAAAAACCTTTGGGCTGGATTGAATATCTCCGTGAGAATCAAAATAATCTCAGAACATCGGGAACGATTTATCTTGCGGGAGCGCAGGCCTTAATCGACGGGAACGCAAACGCTTTAAGAAATTTGAATTTAGGCAGGAAGTCGGGATATTCAGGAAGAACGTTTGAGAGCGACACGAGAAACACGGCGTTATTATTAACGATGTGGCTTGACGTTGAACCTCAGGCACCCGAAGTTACGGAACTTGCAGTGCGTCTCATGGAATTAGGATCAAAAGGCAACTGGTACAGCACACAGGATAATTCAATGGCAATATCTGCACTTGCACGCTATAACGTTGAAGTCGCAGGAGCAAAGAGCAACATTAAAGCAAAAGTCAACACTGACACAAGCGATAAGACTCTTTTAACTTACGACAGCAGCGAAAATCCTGTGAGTATAAAAATCAGCGACCTTCCCAAAGATTCAGGAATTTTAATCGAGGCTGACGGCGACGGACAAGGCTGTTATTCATGGAACATCAACGGCTTCCCGAATCACAGACCTAAACCCGAACGCAGAAATATTAACGTTGAATGTCTTTATTTCGACGAACAGGGCAATGTCTTAAACTTTGCACAGCCGATTGAACACGGAAAAATTGTTGAGGTCGTAATCGGAGTAAAGCCTTCAATGACGATTAACAATCTTGTTTTGAATTATTTATTGCCTGCTGGATTTGAACTTGAGAATCCGAGACTTGACGACGGAGTCAGCGAATCATCAAATTCATATGGTGTTGTAAATGACATCAGGGACGACAGGTTAATATTATTCTTTGACAGGATCAGCTCTGAAAGGTCATACGGATTTAAGATGAGAGCAGTAACACGCGGAACGTTCAAAGTTCCTCAGATTAGTGCTTACGGAATGTATGACAGTTCGATAAGATTTACGGGCAGTGAACAGCCTGATGTAAAAATTAGGTAAGTTTTATTTGTGATAAAAACCTCTCTGCCAACAGATTGACAGAGGGGTTTATTATTTTTATTACAATTTAACACAAAATCCGTGTCCTACTGCGATAAATTTTGGATTAATTTTGCTTAACGATTCGCTTAAAATTTTGGCTCTTTCAACTGGAATACGATTATCACAAACATTTTTAATTTCGTCATGCCAATTTGAATTTATGATTTTGCCTTCACCATTCCCGAATTTCAACATTAAATCAGACGTGTATAAAATTCCGCTGTTCTCTTCAAAACATATTAAACCGTTTTGTAAATGGACTTCCGAAGGATAATTTATGAATTTGAGTTTTAATTCGCCGTCATTAAGATATTCATCATTATTCATCGGCAAAATCTTTCCGTCATATCCGAAACCGAAAAGTTCACGAGCCGAAAGCTGACCGCAGATTATATTAACGTCAGGAAATTCATTTTTCAAGAGAAAGACTCCGCCTGCTTCGTCAGATTCCATGTGAGAAACAAAAATATATTTTAATTTTCTTTCACCGAGAATATTTTTGATTTCGGCCATGTTAATATTTATCTGCTGAACAGTTCCGGCAGCAAATAATATTGATGGATTCGATTTATAAAGATACTGATGAATCGTGAAATCCATATTAGGAATATAAAGCGTAAATTGATATAAATTTTTGTAAATTTCTTTCATGTTAAAATTTGAACTCCATTGTTGCAGTACCTTTTGTTAATGTCATGGCTTCAAGATTTCCGCTACTGTCTCTCGATACATTAGATTTTACATTGTTATATGAATATGAATTAATCGTAGGATTTTTAATATGATAATCTAAAATTATCGGAGCATGAGACATAATCGCATCTCTGTCAAGAATATCCGCAACATTTTTCGTCTGCCCTGCAATAAAATCGCTAACTCCCGCCATAATCATTCCGAAAATTGCCATCGCCGTTACAACTTCGACTATTGTTTCAGCTTTTCGTTTGGTCATAAAAATTCAATCCCTTCGTCTCAAGATTAAACATCTCGGAAAATTTCCCGTGTCAAAAATTTCATCGACAAAAACAAAATCATCGCTGAAATTCTTAACGATATTAATTTGATTAAGATTTCCCATTTCAAAAATTATATACCCTTTTGATTTTAATATTTTCATGGCCATAGACAAAATCATTTTGTAAAAATCCGTTCCGTCAGTTCCTCCGTCAAGTGCCATTGAAGGTTCAAAATCTTTAACTGTTCTATCAAGTTTTGAAATTTCACCTGAAGAAATATATGGGGGATTACTGATTATTAAGTCGATTGTCGTTTTTTTAACCTCTCTGTCAACAAGTTGACATCTCCCCTTAGCAAGTGGAGACTGCCTCTCCGTTTGCGGGGAGGTGGCCTGAAAGGTCGGAGGGGCAAAGCCGTAACGTTCGAGATTTTTTTTCGCAAATGTTAAAGCCTTATCGCTTTTTTCAATCATGTAAGCAAATGAATTTTTGAACTCAAGCAAAATAGTTATAGCAATGCAGCCTGAACCTGTGCCGAAATCTAAAAACGAAAATTTTTCTTCGGGAGCAAAATATTTTTTCACACCTTCGATTAATGTTTCAGTGTCGTGTCGTGGAATTAAAACACCTTCTCCGACAATAAAATCCCTTCCGTAAAAATCAGCTTCTCCCATGATATATTGCAAAGGTTCTCCGGCTTCACGGCGTGAGATAAGCGAATTAATTTTTTCGATTTCGTTTTGTGAAAATTCTTTGCGGGCTAAAATTTGAGTGGTTGACAAACCCAATGCGTGAGCCGTCAACCATAATTTTTCCTGATTATTATCCTTCAAGGTCTTGCAATTTCTGTGTCTGTTCTGCCAAAATCATTGCGTCAATCATCTCATATAAATCTCCGTCAAGATAAGCATCAAGTTTATATGACGTGAAATTTATTCTGTGATCCGTGATTCGATTTTGAGGGAAATTATATGTTCTGACACGTTCGGATCTGTCGCCGCTTCCAATCATTCCACGACGTTCGCTGGCCTGTTCGGAATTTTGTTTCTGCTGTTCAAGGTCAAATAATTTTGTTTTCAAGTATGACATAGCACGGGCTTTGTTTTTAATCTGGCTTCGTTCGTCCTGACATGTTACAACAATTCCCGTAGGCAAATGCGTAATTCTCACCGCCGAGTCTGTCATATTAACGTGTTGACCGCCTGCACCGCTTGAACGGTAAGTGTCGATTTTCAAATCTTCCTGTTTAATTTCGACTTCGACATCATCAGCTTCCGGCAAAACTGCAACCGTTGCTGCACTCGTGTGAATGCGTCCTCCGGCTTCAGTAATAGGAACTCTTTGAACTCTGTGAACTCCAGACTCGTATTTCATTTTGCTGTAAGCACCTTTGGAATCGATTCTAAAAACTATTTCTTTGTATCCTCCAATTCCGGCAGTGTTTGTTGAGCTGTCGATGATTTCAATTTTCCAACGCTGACGTTCGCAAAATCTCGTGTACATTCTGAACAGATCTGCAGCAAATAATGTTGCTTCGTCTCCGCCAGTACCTGCACGAATTTCAACGACAACGCTTTTTTCATCGTTAGGGTCTTGAGGCAGTAACAAAATAGTTAAATCATGCGTGAAATTTTCAATTTGAGGTTCAAGCTCCGAAAGTTCTTCACGTGCTAAAGATTCTAATTCGGGGTCTCCGGATTTAATTAATTCTTTGGCTTCGGCGATTGATTTCAAAGCATTTTTATATTCCTGATATTTTATTACGACAGGTTCAAGCTGAGCACGTTTTTTCCCTAACGTCTGCAATTCTTTAGGATTTGAAGCTATCGAAGGGTCTGAAAGTTTTTCGCCGGTCTCAATATATTCCTGTTCGATTGCCTGCAATTTAGGTTCAATATTCATGATAATAAACTCCCTTCAAGTGCTGCGTCAAGAGATGTCAAAGCTACTTCAGCCATTTTAATATCGGGTTCACGTGTCGTTAAAAATTGAAGCGTCAAAAACGGTGCTATAACACAAAAGCCGATTTTCCCGGAGTTTGAAGCAAATTTAATAATCTCGTACGAAATTCCTATTACTAACGGTATCAGAATTATTCTCGCCAAAACCTGCAAAGCAAAATTTTCGCCTGCAATTAAAGTTTTAACTGGAGAAAAAATTACTATGCTGACGATTACGGCAATTAACAAAAATGAAGTTCCGCAGCGCGGGTGTATTCTTGAACATTTCATAATATTTTCAGGAGTCATTTCCATTCCGTGTTCAAATGCGTTAATAGTTTTGTGTTCTGAACCATGATAACGGAAAACCTGTTTAATATCCGGCCATAGACCTATAATCGCAACATACCCGATAAAAATTACTGCCCTCATAACTCCTTCGATAATATTAACGTAAAGGGGAACTGTCGAAATTTTCCCTGCGATCCATAACGGCAAAGCTATAAATAAGCCTCCGACCGCAAAAATCGCAATTCCTACAGCCATTAAAATATCCTTGAAAGTTAATTTTTCCTCTTCTTCTTCAAGTGCAACTTCAGCGGATTTCGACAAAGCCTTAAAACCTACCGCCATCATCTCGCACATAACTACAACTCCGCGAATAAACGGGAATTTATACGGAGCTTTTTCTGTTCGTGAACTGTGAGGCCATGTCATTTTGAAAATTTCCCCCGCAGGTCTTCGGACTGCCAGCCCCCACAATTTTTTTCCCTTCATTAAAACGCCTTCGATAACTGCCTGACCGCCGACGGGTACACGTTCAGTTTCTGACGCAAATAAATTTATAATCAACAATAAAAGCATATTAAATTTTTTAATCACAATCAAACATTAACGCCTCCATATCTTTATAAGGATTTCCGCAAGTTCTTGCTTCCGTACATTTTCCGAAAATACATGCACAGCCGGCCTTCTCGAATAACACGGGAGCTTTTTCACGGCATAAAATCAACATTCTGCGTGCTAATTCGTGAATCTCCCATTGAGCCCTTCTGCAAAGCCTTAAACTGAAAAAATGATGTAATTCTCGTGCATTCATAGTTACAACTAATCGTGTCGAATGTCCGTGAGGCAGAATAAATCTTGCATCTTCTTTTGAAATTCCAAGCTCAATTAATTTTTTGTAAGTATCTTGAGAATTTTTTATTGCGTCAAGATAAATTTCTAATGCTTCAGGATTATTTTTAATTGACGGAGGAATAACAACGGCTTCTGGATCATAATTCATTTTTACGTAACGCTGGCTTTGCTGGCTGAAACTTGCCAAACGATGACGCACTAACTGATGAGACGCAACACGGCTTAAACCGTCAATCCCGAATGTAAAACTTACGTGTTCAAATGTCGAAGTATGACCGCTTGAAAATAATTCGGAAATTAATTTGCGTGATAAATTTTTCTCCTCGCCCTTCAATAACTCAACGGCTGCAACATCACGATAACAAATTTTTGCGGCGGCAGCAACGAGTTCGTCAGGTTCCGGAGTGTGAGCTAATAAAATTACGTTCATAAATTAAAAATTAAACCTCTCTGTCAATAAAAAAAATGCCTCTCCTCGTTGAGGGGAGGTGATATGAAGTATCAGAAGGGTGCTTATACGTCTGTTTTCTGACCGTAATTGACTCCTTTGTACTTCTTCTGGAATTTCTCAAGACGGCCTGCTTCAGTTAAAACTCTGCCCTTCTTGCCTGAATAAAACGGGTGGCAAGCTGAGCAAACTCCCACGCGGATTTCTTTCATTGTTGAACGTGTCATGAAAGTATTTCCGCAAGCACATGTAACTTTACATTCCTGATAATCAGGGTGAATATCTTTTTTCATTGTTGTGCAAAAATTCCTTTCGCAAAAATTTTAGTGTCTGAGTCCAAGTTTTTCGATTAACGTTTTATATCTGTTGAAGTCCTTATTCATTAAGTAACGCAACAATCTTCGTCTGCTTCCGACCATTTTCAAAAGTCCGCGTCTCGAATGAAAATCTTTCTGATGAACTTTCAAATGTTCGGTTAATTCTCTGATTCTCTCTGTGAGAATTGCGACCTGAACTTCGGGCGAACCTGTGTCTTTTTCGTGAGTTTTGAACTCTTCAATTACTGCATGTTTTTTATCCTTCTGGATCATGATAAATAGAAATCCGTTACAGAAAACTTACAAAAAGTTATAAATTTAACCTTTATGTTTCATTCCTCGTTCAATGCGTCCGTTTTTGCAATGTTGCCGCTACTCACGTTTGGTGTAACGCTCCGGAGGCTTTAATTCCCGATTAACGCATCGGTATATCAATCCTAAGACTGATTAAATTTCGCTATCGATGGTTGAACATTTTACGGACGAAACCTTATTAGCTTGGTTATCGCATTTATTTTTTCTTCATCCAACACCCAAACATTCAGTCGCCAATGCTTAACACCGCACGAGATTATAATCTGCCATAGTTACAAGGTCAAATTAACTTATAAAAATTTCTGTAACGTTTTTTACCTTCCTTTCTTATTTTATAAATTATAAAATTTTTTACTACCTGAAAGCCAAGAATAAAGCCAAATCCAGCAAGCAATATTCATAGCTCAGAGTGCAAGCAAAATTATATTAACACTATTTGCAAATTTTATCCAGCCATTCAAATAATTCGTTAAGGTCATAATTTCCGTCGTGGGGAACGTCCCACACCGCTGCAATGTCAACATCGTAGCCAAATTCTTTTAATTTCAATGCTAAAATCGCAGGAACTGCCATTGATGTATCACGATCCTTAACGCCGTGTCTGATTCTCCAAAATTTTGCCGTGTCAGCTTTTCCAATAAAATTCATGGGGTTCATGACGTAAATTTTTTCGTTGTCGGCCAATTTCGGATTTTCTGCGTTGCTGTGTTCAAACGAATATTTTGTGAAATGTTTGTCGTCAAATTCGTTATTCTCGAACGAATCCATGTTTAACGAATCAAATGCCGGTGCAGCTTTCATTCTTGTTGCCCAGACAGCGTATTTTTTGAGGTCTGCCGATAAAATTTTTCCGTCTTTAATTTCGAGCCAGTCAACAGAAATTTCGTTGCCTTCGTCAAGTGCTTTTTGAGCGGCATTGATGTAAAGTTCTTCGACAAAATTTTTGAAAGTTCCGTTACCGTTTGAATCAAGCGAATAATTTTCAAAGTTTAAGTTGTCAACGTATTCGGGAAAAAGTTTTTTTAATTCGTCGGAGGCTTTTATCTGTTTTTCGTTCATTTCACGGGAATCTCTCATGTGATATTCATTTATGCCGTTAAAAATCCATTCGTAGGCCATGTCGGCATTCTCAAGATTCGTAATCGGACAATAAACCGTCGAAGCGAAAATATCATCACGTTCATCAAAAGCACCGATTTCATTTAAGTATTCGTCATAATTTTTTGCGTTTCCCGTTGCTCCGAGCAATGACGACAAAGCACCGCCGGCACTTGTACCGTTTGAGATAATTTTTTCGGTGTCTCCAGCGGGTAAATTTTCCTTGTTATGACGAACCCAGCGGACAGCAGATTTATAATCAACAATTAATGCGGGGGCTTTACCGTTTTTCAAAGTTCTGCCTCTGATTGCGGGAGTTATAACGACATAACCCTTTGACAATCCCATTAACGAAATATTTGCTCCTCCGTGTTGAGTATCATTTGCGGGGATTAATTGTTTTCCCGGAAAATAACCTCCGACTGAATTTGGCATTAAAATAGGTGCGGTCTCGGCAGTGAATCCGTTAATGCTTTGACCGTTGAAATATTCTTCAGGAATGTAAACATTTAATTTTTGATAATCAGGCTCAACTGGGTTATTGACGTAGGAAATATCGAGCCATGATCTGAAACTTACAGCCTTGTCATTGACAAGCATTGTTTGAGAAAATGAATCACGCATTGAAAAATCGAAGGCAAAAACGCAATTACTGAACGCAAAAACAAAAATTAAAGCATAAAGAAATTTTTTCATATTAGATTTTTACACCTGCATTGGCAAAAATCTTAATAACTTCGTCAACGGATCTGTAGCCGACTTCTTTAGCAATTTCGTTTCCGTTTGAATCTCTGAAAATCAATGTCGGGACATAACGAATATTATATTTTTTCGCAATGTCGGGATTGTTTTCAAGATAAATGTGAGCCGTTGTAAGTTTGTTTGGGTATTTTGCTCTGAGATCCTTTAAGACTTTCGACATTTGAACACACGCGGGGCATGTCTGAGTTGAAAGCATTACTACAGAGGGAAGTGCAGCACTTGCAACGGAAGATAAAAATAAAACTAACATTAACGATAACAAAAACTTTTTCATAATTTTGAACGCTCCTTTTTTGTGAATTTGAGTTTTGATATTATAATTCTTAATACTCATTTTTTCATGCGTAAATAAAATAGGAGGCGACATTTTGAAATTAATTTTTTTAGACATTGACGGCACATTGACGGTTCCCGGCGAAAACACTCCCCCGCAGTCTGCCATTGATGCAATCAACAAAGCAAGAGCAAAAGGGCATAAAATTTTTCTTTGCACCGGAAGAAATCCCGACATGTTGAAGCCATTACTGAAATATAAATTTGACGGTTTTATTTCATGCGCCGGAGGATATATTGCGGTCGGAGAAAATTACGATGAGATTTTATACTCTCACCCAATGACTGACGAACAGAGAGACACTGCGTTAAAAGCCTTACACGATAACGGAGTCTTTTGCACGATCGAGGCTGAAAAAGGTTCATGGGGCGATGAGGATTTAGGCGAATTTTTAAGCACTCAGGGCGAGGGAAACAGTGAGATTGAACGCTGGAGAAAAGCATTATCAAGCAATCTCGGAATTAAACCAATGAGTCAATATGACGGCTCACCGGTTTATAAAGTCGTTATAATGTGTACTAAAATGTCTCAGCTTGATGAGGCGAAAAAATTGCTCGGCGGCGAATTTAATTTTGTCATTCAGGAACTCAAAGAACCTGTTACGTGCATTAACGGCGAAATAATTAACAAGGATTTTGACAAAGGAAAAGGCGTTAAAATAATCTGCGAAAAATTCCACGAAAAAATTGAGAATACAATCGGCTTCGGCGACAGTATGAATGATCTCGAAATGATTCAGACGGTCGGAAAAAGTGTTTGTATGGCGAACGGCTCGGAAGCTCTGAAGAAAATAGCTGACATTGTGTGTCCTTCAGTTAAAGAAAACGGACTTGCGAAGGCGTTTGCGGATTTAGATTTAATTTAATTCAGGAGGTTTTATTTTATGGCATTAGACTACAGAAAATGTGCTGAACAAATCGTTTCACACATTGGAGGAAGAGAAAACATCGTTCAGGCTGCACACTGTGCAACACGTTTAAGACTCGTAATTAAAGACAACGGAAAAGTTGACAAAAAGGCTCTTGAAAATGTTGACGGCGTTAAAGGAATGTTCGAAAACAACGGCCAGCTTCAGTTAATCATCGGAACAGGAACGGTTAATAAAGTTTACGCTGAATTTTTGAGTGTAACAGGAATGACCGAAGCAACTAAAGATGACGTTAAAGCAGCAGCAGCAGCAGGACAGCCCATTTGGAAGAGAATCTTAAAAGCTATCGGCGACGTATTCGTTCCGATTTTGCCAGCAATCGTTGCATCAGGTTTAATGATGGGATTTGTTGAGGCAATGGGTAAAGTTTATCCGGAATTTGCTTCGACATCATGGTATGACTTCCTCGACATGGTAGCTAACACGGCATTTGCATATTTGCCCGTAATCGTTGCAATTTCAGCTGCAAGAGTTTTCGGCGGAAATATGTTCTTAGGTGCAGTAATCGGACTTGCTATGATTCATGCAAATTTGGTTAATGCTTGGGTAGTCGGAACATTGGCAGAGATTCCGAAATGGGATTTCAACATTTTCAATTTTATCGTAAGTGTTAATAAAGTCGGTTATCAGGGACATGTTATCCCCGTAATTATTGCGGTCTGGCTTATGTGTGCAATCGAGAAATGGTTACACAAACACACGCCTGAAATGATTGACTTGTTTGTTGTACCGTTTACGACAGTTTTAGTAACGACATTCTTAACATTTACGATCATTGGGCCTATTTTCTCACAGCTTGAAACATGGGTATTGGAAGGCGCAAAAATTCTCGTCAAAAATCCGATCGGTTCGGGAGTAATGGGAGCGATTTATCCATGGACGGTAGTTATGGGACTTCACCACATGTATAACGTAATTGAAGCAGGAATGTTATCAGTTGAAGGCGGATTGAATACATGGATGCCGATAGCTTCAGCCGCAAACTTTGCACAGTTCGGAGCATGTTTAGCAGTAGGTTTCAAGGCACGCAACAACCGCACAAAAGTTGTCGCAATTCCTTCGTCATTATCAGCAGCACTCGGAATCACCGAACCTGCAATTTTCGGAATTAATTTACGTTTCTTCAAGCCGATTATCGCAGGAATGATCGGAGGAACAATCGGAGCAATTTACGGAGCATTCTCAGGAATCGGAGCAGCAGCATACGGAGTTACGGGTATTCCCGGATATTTGACAATTCAACAGCCTGTTCAATATACAATTCTTCTTGCAATTTCAGGCGGAATAGCATTCGTATTGTCATGGATACTTTGGAAAGAGGAAGAACCCGAAGCAGCCGAAGCAGCCCCCGCACCGGCAGTTGAAGAAATCCCCGAAAAATTCGTAGAGTTTGGGACAGTAATTTCGTCATCAGGCGGAGAAATTGCACAATGTACAGAAGGAAAAATAATTCCTTACACAGAAATTCCCGATCCTACATTTGCGGCAGGAACACTCGGACAGGGCGTAGGGATTCAGCCTGAAGATGAATATGTTTATGCACCAATCGACGGCGAAATTTCATCAGTAGCAGAGAGCAAACACGCAATCGGAATTTCCGGTGAAAACGATATGGAAGTTTTGATTCATGTCGGAGTTGACACAGTCGAGATGAAGGGCGACGGCTTTGAAGATTTCGTTAAAGAGGGCGACAAAGTTAAAAAAGGCCAGAAGATAATGAAATTCGACCGTGAAAAAATCAAAGCTGCCGGACACCCTGACACGGTGGTATTGCTTTTAACAAACAGCGATGATTATCAGGACGTAAAATTCGGAGCAAACGTGTAAGGATATTTGTTATGGGAATTATAGCTTTTGTCCTTGCCTTAACAGGAACTCTTTTGAATTTGTTTCAGAAAGTCGGTTCTTTTGGCTTTGTTGAAGGAATAAATCTTTTTTGGATACTTCAAAAGGCTTATGAGGCGTTTCAAAACAATTATCTTTCCGAATTTGTGAATCAAATAAAATTTTCACCAAATAACGAAAATTTTATTGTAGTAATTGTAATATTAGCATTGGTTGTTATTGCATTTATACTGGGATTATTAGGAAGTATTATGGCTCTGTTTGGAAAAGAGGCAGACTGTCTCGAAACAAGTTCAATAATATGCTTCGGAATATTTGCATTTATCAATATTTGTCTCAACACAGGCTTATACAGATTATCCTTTGAGATTTTCAAGCAACCCGTTAATTCAATTAGGATAGCATTTCTGGAATTTGCTTTGTGGGGAGCATTATATGCGGCAGGTGCAGGATATTCACGTTCTAAAAACTATTCTACATTACTTGAAAAAAAGAATGTGAATAACTTGGACAAAGAATAAAAAATCAATTTTAAGGACACACAAAAATAAAATAAATTTTCCCCGAAGTCTCAATAAAGGCTTTGGGGATTTTGTTTTATAATATTTATTATGAGGTGAGAAAAAATGACAAGCAACGATAACTACGTAACGATTGAAATTTTTAATCAGGGCATTCAAGAGATAAAAAACGAAATTTCAAATTTACACTCCGAAATTAAAGATGTGAAATACGAAAACAGATTGAACAGTGCAAAAATTGACTGGCTTCAACATTCGATTTATTGGGGATTTGCGGTGATAGCTTTTGTAGTAGCTTATGTAAGTCTGAGACCGTCAAGAAAAGAGAAATCTGAAAAACAAAAATTCACGACGGCTGAACAAGTACAAGAAATTGTCGATAACGCAATTACAAGGGCATTCGCAAATTTGGGAAAATTAAGTTAAAAAATAAAAAAATTACCCCGAAGTCTCAACAATGGCTTTGGGGAATATCATTTTTACAGCTACATTTACAGCTACAAAAATCTTTATTTTTCGCAGTAATTATAATGTCTCACAAATTAATTTTTTCACGTAGCCTATTAAATATAAACTTCCGCACATAATTGTTAAATCATTTTTATCATTCACGGATTTTTTTATCGCTTCAACCGGATTGTTAAAACCTTCGGGGGAATTTCGCCATGAAAATTTTTTCGCACTTTTCAATAATTCATCTGGGGTTAAAGCTCTCATCATCTCTGGAACTGTCGTAACATAAAGTGAAGGTTCTAAATTCTGATTTAATAATTCAAGGCAGCCGACGAAATTTTTATCTCTCATTGCAGCATAAACTATTCCGATTTTTTTGTCAGGCCATAAACTTTTAACGCTCTCACAAAGATTTTTAACGCCGTCAAAATTATGCCCGCCGTCAAAAATTATTAATGGCTCTCTCGAAATTATTTCAAGTCTTCCAGGCCATGAAGCATTTTTAATTCCTGAATAAATTTTTTCGTCCGTGATTTTTGAAAATTTATCTTTTACGCACGATAACGCAAGCAATGCCAAAGCCGAATTTTTAACCTGATAATTCCCAATTAAATTTGTGATTACGTTTTTTAATTTCAGATTTTCGGTTTCAAAGTCGAATTTATTTCCGTCAGGTGAAATTTTAATATTTTCGATTTTCGCACATTCCGATAATACAAAAGGAATTGCTTTTTTTTCGCCGCAAATATTTTTGAACATCGGAATCAAAGTTTTATCAAGTCCGGAGAAACAAGCAGGAATATTTTTTTTCACGATGTCGAATTTTTCGCCCGCAATGCTCTCTAAAGTATTTCCCAAATATTCCGTGTGATCTATCGAAATCGAAGCTATAACCGAGCATATTGTGTTATCCATTGTGTTTGTCGCATCAAGTTTTCCGCCCAAACCTGCTTCGATAATTCCGACTTCGATATTCTGTTCTCGTGCCAGATAAAATGCACATGCAGTTAATAATTCAAAATATGACGGCGGATCTTCATTCGGGAAAATAAATTTTATGACTTCGTTAGCTGCGTCAATCCATTCGTCAGGAGTCAATTCTTTTCCGTTGATTAATAATCTCTCTCCCGGACTTTCAAGATGAGGACTCGAATAAAATCCCGTCTTATAACCCGAATTTTGAAATACTGACGAGATAAACGCACCTGTTGAACCTTTTCCGTTTGTGCCGACTATGTGAATTGATTTGAAAGAATTTTGTGGGTTTCCGAGCCTTGATAATAATTTTTTAATTCTCTCAAGACCCGGAATAATTTTATTTGTTGAATGTGAATATAAAATTTCTTCGAGATCGTTAAAACTTTTCATAATCTATTTAGCTGGAGGAAATGCAAAACTCCCTTTATATCCGATTTTCTGCATTGCCTGAGCGACTTTTTCGGCTGAACTTTTGCTTGCACCGCCCTGAACCCATACTTTGAAATGTTTTGAAGCAGGATTTTGATAAATTGTTGCCTTGTAACCTGCTTTGTTGATTTTCTTCACAGCCTCCTGAGCCCCTGATCTTGAAGTGTAAGCACCGATTTGAACACGCCATTGTTTAGAACTTGAACTTGAATTTGATTTTTCCGCCGCAGATTTAGTTTTTGTTTTCATTACGACCGAAGACGAAGTTGATTTCGACGATATTTTTTTCGATGTCTGAATCTGATTTTGAGTTTTCGAGGGCTGTAATTTAACATGCGGTGATGCCTGTGGTGCCGGTGCCTGAACAGCGACTGCCATAGCTATAAAATCGTCATGTTCGTTAGCCTTGTCATTTTCATTTTTCTCAATTTCATTTTTAGCTGCATCAGTTGAAACCGGCGGCAAAAGCATTTCGGATTCAAGTTTATTTTCACGTTCAGCAATTAAAGCAGGCGATTCTGCATAGGCTCTTGTCGACGAAATCCCGGGCGAAGTCTTGAAACCATTTAGAAAAAACTGTCTGCCCGCAATTATCAGCAATCCCACCGCAGCAACTCCGACAACAGGGAGAATCATATCTCCGAACGAAGGCAATACACCACGTCTTCTAACATTTCTTCTGGCTGTTGAACGTCTGGACATAATTTTATTCCTTAATCCTTACGATTTTTCCTGTAAAGTGAAGGCTGATCGTAAATTTTTCTCGGAAGTCCCGGGAATGCGTCATCTACATTCGGAGTTGTCAATCTTGCTTCCTCAAGTCCTGCCTGCTGGGTACGTATACGATTTTTCGTGAAAACGTCATATAACGTCCCTGTCCTTGTTGTTGGATTCTGTGCGGGCTGTTGCTGCTGGGGCTGTTGAGATGCTTTAGCTTTTGCTTCTTCAGCTTTTTTCGTTTCCGCAATATTAGCCATACGTTTTTGCTGAAGTAACATTGCGTCTTCCGGGAATGTAGCAATCAATGTAACGTGAACTTTTTCGCCGAGAGATTCATCGATTACATGTCCCCAAATAACTTGGGCGTCAGGGTCTGCTGTCTCTTCGATAATTTGTGCAGCGTCGGACATTTCGCCGAGAGTAATTTCAGTTCCAGTTGTAACGTTTAACAAAATTCCCTTTGCACCTGTAACAGGGAAATTCATTAAGGGAGATGTTATTGCATTTTGAGCGGCTTTTCTTGCACGATCTTCGCCTTCACCTTCGCCCATTCCCATAATTGCTGTGCCTGCACCGGTTAAAATTGCTTTAATGTCGGCAAAGTCAAGATTTACAAATCCCGATTTCGTAATTAAGTCCGTAACGCCTTGAACAGCCTGACGAAGAACCTCATCAACTTTTTTGTAAGCGTCAACGATTTTCATTTTTACTCCGTTGTCCATTTTAAGGAGTTTATCGTTTTCGACTATCAGCAAAGCATCAACATTTTTTTTCAAGTCTTCAATTCCGAGCTCTGCAGTTTTCATTCGTTTACCCATTTCAAAGCCGAAAGGTTTTGTTACGACTCCGACGACAAGAACGCCCATATCTTTTGCAGCACCGGCAATAACCGGAGCAGCTCCAGTTCCTGTTCCGCCCCCCATTCCGGCAGTTACAAAAAGCATGTCAGCACCGGTGATATATTCTTTGATTTTGTCGATACTTTCTTTCGCAGCATTAGTTCCGACTTGGGGATTTGCTCCAGCTCCAAGCCCTCTGGTTAAAGTTTCGCCCAAAATTATTTTATTTGGTGCCTGATTCATGTCTAAAGCTCTTGCATCTGTGTTTGCAGCAACAAAATCAACACCTTGAACGTTTGATTCGATTATGTGATTCAGTGCATTTCCGCCGCCGCCGCCAACACCAAAGACTACAATTTTTTCGTTTTGACGTACATTATTATTCGTCAACTTAAACAACTGATCTTGATTCATTTTGAAAAATCCACTCCTCCTCAGTCTGTCCGAAATTTTATAAAAATTTTCATGATTAATCAACAAATATTAAAATAAATTCCCAAATTTTTCCCCTAACTGCCTGATAAATTCACCGAAGTTTTTACGCTGTGAATTATCTTCTTCGTAGTCTTCGTCATCGTCATAATACTCGCCCTCATCAGTTCTCTCGTAATATTCATCTTCGTATTCTTCGTCTTCGTCAACAAATTCATTGCGTCTTTTACGCTCAGCCTTTAATTGCTCCTGACGATTTCTGAGTTCCGAATGTTCAGAGAGTCCCGGCAAAGTCTGATCCGATTTCATGATTAAATACGGGTCTTTTTCGACCAAAGTCTGATATTTCAAAATTCCTGCGGCACTGACATACGAAGCATTATCGAGTCCTGGAGGCATTTTATAAACGGGTTCCTGAACTTTTCGCACCGGCATTTGCAAAATATCTTCGAGCATTAAATCGATTCCCGGAGTATCAGATACACCGCCTGACAAAATTATTCCGCTTGGGAAATGTTGAGGCGTACATTCAGCAAGTGCGTCGCGAATATAATCATTGAAAAGTTCATCGACACGTGCAACAACTGTTTCTGTCGCTAAATTAACATCGATTCCCTCACGTCTTAAATCATCGGGATCGGTGTTAAAGATTCGTTTTTTCAAGTGTTCTGCTTCACCGAAGGGAACATGTAAGATAGTTGAAAGGTCGTTTCTGATATGCTCGCCGCCAATAGGAATACTCACAACACGGAATGCTCTGCCGTTTCGATACAAAACGATTCCCGTAGTTCCTCCGCCGATACAGATTGAAATACAACCGGCTCTCATTTCCTCTTCGTAAACAGCTCCCAAAGATGATGCAAGAGGTTTTAACACAAGTCCCCTTAATTCAAGTCCGGCAGTCTGAATGCAATTTATAACATTCTGAACGTTTGTCATCGGAACTGCTACCGTCTGAAGCCACATATCAAGCTGATTACCGTTCATGTTCAAAGGTTCGTCAATCGGTCTGCCGTCAAGTTCATAACTCGTAGGAATCATGTGAAGAGAATACATGCTGCTTCGTAAAGCTAAATTATCTCTCGCACGATCAATTACACGATCCAAGTCTCCGGTCTGAACAGCTTTTGATTCCCTTCCTCCGAGCGTAACCATTCCATGAGTCGATTCGCTTTGAATTTCCATAGCATTAAAAGATACGATAACATTGCTTAATCTCTTTGCTGAAATTCCCGTTATGCTCTGAGCTTCCTGATAGGCTTTCATTACGGACTGCCGGGCGTCCTGAAGGCTTGTGATTATTCCTTTTGTAATGCCGCGAGAGGGAGCGTTCCCGAACCCTATTACATGTACAGAATCAGGGTAACGGGTATTTCTCTCCGCTACTATCATTGTAGTTTTTGTTGTTCCCATACTGAGACCTACGAGCAGGCCGTCTGATTTTCCCGGCATTTTATTTCTTCATTTCCCTTCTTCAAATTTCAATTTTTAATTTTAATTTTTACACACTCAAAATAAAAATTTATTATATTACATAGATTATAAACCACGTAAAAAAATTTTCCCTTCGTACGTTGCATCAATAATATGATCTCCGCCCTTGTCAGTTAAGTCTGTTATTATATCTTCAATGTTAGCAGCTATGTCCTGACCCGGATATTTATCAGGTTGAAAATGTACTTCAAATTTTTGCTCCCCTTTGACAATCCGCAAAATAAACAAATTCATTCCTGCACGGCGTTCCCATGAAATTTCGTTGATGTAATTGAACCAACTGTAATTTTTATAATCCTCAACGAATGAAGCAATTACACCTGTATTTATTGGAGACTGAAACACGCCATTCATTGGAATTTGAATATTATAATCGCTTTGAACATTTCCCTGTTCAGGAATCCGCCAAATTATTTTTCCGACTTCCGAATCATCTTGCCTTCCGGGGTCGTAAAGCCACATTCTGCCATCATGCGAAATACACCAGATTTTCCCCCGCCAATCAACTTTAATCCATGCTTTTAACCATTCGATTTTAGTTGTAAATCTTCCGAGTTTAACCATTTCAGTTTCAACAGTAACAGGCATATCACGCTCAAAAAATTCTTTCAGCCCTCTTGAATCTTTTAACAGATAAGGCCAGAACGTCAGACATCTCTGAGGAAAAATCTCCCATAACCTTCTTTCAAGTTCCTGAGATTGAGCCTCAACTTTGTAACCCTTCAAAGCAAACCAAGATTCGTATTCAGCAAAATATGTTAAACAGCCTGCAATCATCGCCATTAAAAAAATCCGTAACGGTCGCACAACAAATCACTCACCTAAAATTTTAATCTCAGGTTCGAGTTTAATTCCAGTACTGTCGAAAACCTTTTGAATGCAAATTTTCATTAATTTTATAACGTCAGAACTTTTCGCATGACCCCGATTAAGAATAAAATTTGCATGTTGTTCGGAAACTACTGCATCTCCGACACAAAGATTTTTACAGCCGCAATCATCAAGCAATTTCCCAGCCGAATAACCTTCAGGATTTTTGAAAGTACAGCCCGCATTCCCGAAAGCATGAGGCTGACTCCCGCGCCTTAACAAAAAATTTTCGAGAACGTCTTTATCTTTGGGATTTGATTTTCTGAAAGTCATTCGTGCCGAGATTATTATTCGTTTTGAATCCGAAAGCGAACAATATCTGTACGAATAATTTATTGCGTTAATCGGCCATGTTTTGATTTCACCGTCTGACTCAAGTGTTATAACTTCGTCGAGAAGTTCACAAATTCCATGACCTCCAGCACCTGCATTTCCCATAATTGCTCCTCCGAGAGTTCCGGGTATTCCTGCTGCAAATTCCATACCTGCGAGATTTTTTTCGCGAAGTTCTTTCATGATTAAAGGCAGTTTGAATCCCGAATCAATATCCGCTGTAATTTCAGTCCGCCATGAAAAAGAATTTAGGTTTTCAGTTGAGATTACAATTCCCTTAACGATTCCGTCGGGAAAAATAACATTGCTGCCTCCTCCGAGAACGTAAATATCACAATTTTCACTTAGAGCGAAATTATACAAAATTCTCATTTCTTCAATCGAAGACGGAGCAACAAAAAATTCTGCCTTTCCTCCGACGTGAAGAGTACACAAAGGAGATAAAGGTTTGTTTTCTTCAATATTTAAGTTTGGTAGAGCAACATGTAATTTATTTAATAACATCACGTAACATCACGCATTTATACAAAATCCTGATTAAATTTTTAGTAATTATACCTTATTCATAATTTTTCAGCTAAAATCTTTTCGCCGATAACGTAGACATCTCCAGCTCCCATAGTTAAAAACAAATCTCCGTTTTTTAATTCAGGTTTTATTTTGTCGAGAGCGTCATCAAACGTGATTTGTGTAATTTTTTTGTCAGATAATTTTATTATTTCGTCCGATGAGCTGTGAGAAATTTCTTTTTCGCCTGCGGAAAAAACAGGAAGCAAAAATATTTTATCGGCTATTGATAACGATTTTGCGATTTCAGGGGCAAACATTGCGGTTCTTGAAAATCTGTGAGGCTGAAAAACTACAATTATTCTGCGTTCCGGATAAATTCCTTTTATTGCGTTCAACGTTGCTTTAATTTCCGATGGGTGATGTGCGTAATCGTCCATGACTAAAACATTATTTTGTGTTACGCCTTTAATCTGCATTCTTCTTTCAGAGCCGTGAAAATCCTTGAGAATTTTAATCGAATCTTCGACACTTACACCGCAGAAAAATCCCGCCGAAATCGCAGCAAGTGCATTCAAAATATTATGTCTGCCGGACACCGATAAATTCAAAACTCCGATTTCATGGCCGTTTTGAGAAATTTTGCAGGAAATTCCGCCGCCGTGATTCTCTGAAATCTCATAAGCTCCGAAATCAAATCCCTTTGAAAATCCGTAGCGAATAATTTTTCCTCTGTTTTTGTCGCATTTCTCGAAAACTTTTTCAGCTCCTTCGTCTTCACCGCACAAAATCAAAATTCCGTTTTCTTTTCGTCCGTCAGAAAATCTTGTGAAGGCTTCAATAACGTCATTTCTTGTCTTGTAATGGTCAACGTGATCCCAATCTGCATTTGTGATAATTGCGATTGAAGGGTGGAATAATTCAAAAGTTCCGTCGCTCTCATCAAGTTCTGCAACAAAATATTTTCCGTCTCCAGAAACTGCGTTATTTCCAATATCCGGAACATTTGCACCGACATAAATTGTAGGATTTAATCCGGCCTTCAAAAATATTAAACCTGTCATTGATGACGTTGTAGTTTTTCCGTGAGCTCCTGCAATTCCAATTCCGTAAGATTTGTTGAATAAATAACTTAAAGCATCTGCACGGGACAAAATTTTTATTCCTTTTTCGACAGCTTTAACGACTTCTTTATTATCATGGCTTACGGCGGAACTTAAAATTAATGCGTCAGGTTTGAATTTCTCAATATGATTTTCAGAATGTCCGATTTCGCACGTAATATTTTCCAAGTCATAATGAGGTTCTTTGAGGTCGCAGCCTGTAACTTCAAGTCCATGAGCTTTTAATAATTTTGCAAGGGCACTCATTCCGGCACCTCCAAGCCCCATGAGATGTACCCTTTTAATATTATCCATTTTCAAATTCACTCCTAAAATTTATTTAGTTCTGGAGATTCTAAATTACTTCCCATGTAATCGACAAATTCGGAAACTTTTTCTTCGCTTATAAAAGGTGTCTGAAGTCTGAAAATCTGCGGGCTTTCGGGAACTTTGAACAGCATGTCGCCTTTCCCCGTTAATTTATCAGCGTCAGAGATTCCAAGAATATTTTTCGAGTCGTTTTGCGATGACAATCTGAAAACCGCACGAGCCGGAATATTTGAACGAATCAAAGTTGTTACAACATCTGGGGAAGGTCTTTGAGCCGAAATTATCAGGTAAATTCCAGCAACGCCCGATTTTTGAGCAAGTCTGACAATTAAATCCTCAAATTCATTTCCCGAAGAATACATTAAATCCGAAAGTTCATTAATTACGATTACGATTTCGGGGAGCCTGTCTTTTTTCGGTAATTTTCGATTGTAAGCAGCAAGGTTTCTGACTCTTGATTTAGCAAAATCCGCCGTCCTCGATTCCATTTCTTCACAAGCCTTTTGTAAAACCTGCAAAGCATCGTCAAAATTTGAGATCGGAGGTGTTAATAAATACGGCAAGTCGTTATAAATCGCAAATTCAATGTGTCTCGGATCAATCAAAATTAATCGCAATTCGTCAGGTTTTCGCTTTGCACACATTCCTAAGATGCAGGAGTTAATAAACGTATTTTTCCCTGCTCCTGAATCTCCGGAAATTAACATGTGCGGCATATCTTCAAGAGGATAAACAAAATTTTTTCCGTCAGTCATAACTCCCAAAGGCAAAGGCAAACGAGCCTGTGAATTTTGAAATTCATCGGATTCTAAAATATTTCTCAACGATATAATTTTTCTTTCATCGTTAGGAACTTCAATTCCTACAAAATGAGTGCCTGGTATAGGTGCCTCAATTCTGACTGACATTACGGCAAGAGCCATAGCAATTTCCTCCGACAATCCCGAAACTTTATTAACTTTCATTCCGGGAGCAAGTTCAAGCTGATATTGAACGACCGAAGCCCCCGTTACGATATGTGAAAGAGTTGCAGTGATTCCGAAATTCTTTAATGTCGAAATAATAATTTTTCCGTGTTTGTCGTAATTCTTTTGAGAATTTTTGCCGATTTCAAACTTTGTGGGAGAGCCGAAAATTTCAAGCGGAGGAGGGAAAACGGGGTTATTATTTGTTGGCAGATTTATTTTCTCGTCGGGAAAATCTTTTGTGAGGTCAGGAAAATTAATTTCGGGTAAAGGCCTGCGGATTTTCTTTGTGCGTGAAGATTTGTTGTTTGAAAGTCTTTTTTTAGGAATCTCAAACGCTCCCGAATCAATCATAGCTAAAAGATTGTCTATTTTTTCGACTGCGGGATTGTCCGTAGGATTTTTTTTTGACAATGATTTTTTTTTGTCATCATTATCAGGAGCAGGCTTTAATTTAGGCATTTGAATATTATCAATATTCCCTGATTTTTTACCTGACAGAGAAAACTGTAAAGAATCTTCGTCTACGTCATCATCAGATTTCAAATTCGGAGTCGGCAATTTTTTCATGAATAAAATATCGTCAGGGCTAAAATCGTCATAAATATCTTCACTATCGGTCTTTTTCCTGCGTCTTGGCCGTTTACGTTCGGAAGTATTTTTATTTATTGTCTTTATTGTCGGCAACGTAGGAAGAGAGATTCGCAAAATTTTAGAACCGAAGAAAAACGCTGACAAAATAAAACACCCTGCAACTAACAAAAGTGTTATAAAAGTTCCGACGTTCAAAACAAAAAATCTTGCTAAACCATGTCCGAAATTTCCCGGCAAAAATAAAGTACTCTCTGCTTCCCAGCCCGTTTCTTTTAACAATCCAAGCATAAAAGCAAATGAAATATATAATTGAATCGTTCCTAAAACCTGACGTGGGACTCTCGGAACCCGAAATTTTAACAAAGTTGCAACGCTGAGATAAAGCAAAAACAATAACGGGACAATTATTGCTCCTCCCCAAGCATTACGAAGATATTTTCCCCATTCACGCCCGCCGTCTCCAGCTAATGAACTGTCGAATAAAGATAAAATACAATATATGCACAGAATTACTCCGACAAATAATAAAAGTTCTCCAAAATTTCTTTCGTTATTTTGTTTCCGCCTGCTCAAAAATTTCAACTCCTTAAAAATTATTTTTCAGATCGAGCCTGTCTGATATTTCGCAAATGTTCCTTGTAAGTTTTTGCAAAATAATGATAACCGTCTTTACCTGCAACGTAATAATAATAATCGTTATTTTCAGGATCAAGAGCCGCCCCCCACGCTTCAATTCCGGGAACGCAGATAGGTCTCGGAGGCAATCCCGTAACCCTATAAGTATTATACGGGGATTCGATTTCTAAATCTTTATTTAACACACGGGTTAATTTTCTGCCTTTCAGTCTCCAAGCATAAACGACAGTAGCATCAATTTGTAAGAGCATATTTTTTTTGAGTCGGTTTTGAATAATTCCCGAAACAGTCCGGCATTCAGTATCATGCAAGACTTCACGTTCAATCATTGAGGCGATTATTGAGGCTTTTTGTAAATCTTCAGCGGTTAATTTGTGAGATTTTATAAATTCTCCCCAATGACTCCACCATGCCGAAGCTGAAGCATTTATTAATTCGTCAGAATTTCGATTTATTAACATGTAAGTTTCCGGCATTAAAAAAGCGTAACGTGTGTATTCGTCATCGGGAAGGGACAACAAAACTTCACGTAATTCAGGCGGGTAATTATCATCTCTTAAAAGAGCCTCATTAAAATTTTTACGTGTTAATTTTTGATCCTGACTTTCAACTGCGTCAATTAAGGCAAAAATATCAAGTCCGGGCAAAATCTGAGCTTTTAACAACGCAGGTTTTGCATTTCGTAACTGTCTCGCAAGATTCCAGGCATCTGTCGGTACAACGCTGTAATGTCCCGCACGGATTCTCTTATCGATCCCGAATTTTACAAACCAATGTGCTAATTCAACCGGAGAACCTTTTGACAAAGCACCTTGAATTTCAAAAGCTCTTGCGACCTGTGTAGCATTCATTCCGTTTGCAATGGAGATATTAATTTTATTTCCTTCGGGGATAGGGATTAAATCTTCCCAGAATTTTGAAGGGATTTTCATGAGATATGAAGAATAAGCTGCTGCGGATATTCCTATTAAGAAAAATATTAATGCCAAAGCTGATAATAAAAATTTACTGCCAGATTTTTTACGTTTAGTTCTAATTTTAGATCGTGAATTTTTTTGCAAATTTAAGCACGTCCTGTCGTTTTTTTAGTTTTGTGCTTATTATATCAACATTTTCAAATTTATTCGGGATTTTGCTTATCTTTCGGTGAAGTCGATGAAGTTCTAATTCTGCCTCCAATGGGATAAATGATTACATAATAACCTCGATTTTCAGAGTCTCTGATAATAAAAGTTCCGCCTTGTCGTTGAAAAGTATTTGTGTCATATCTGTATTTTAATTCTAAATTTCTTCCCTCCCATTCAAAAGTGCAGCCGGTTTTCATTTTGTAAGTATCAAGTTTTCTAAGTTTTTTTTCGGCAGGCCAGACAGAAAATTGTGTTAATTGATTATGCGAATCAAATTCAATGTCAAAATTTTTTCGTATGCTCCCGTATTTTTTCGTTAAACCAATTAAATATGAGGCGAGACGTTCGGCTTCACTTTTTGCGGAGGGTTTGCCGATTCTTTTGACCGATAGAGCTATCGTGCCTGCCAAAATTAAAGTTATTGCGATTGCGACGAGAAGTTCAACGAGACTAAACGATTTTAATTTATTCAATCGTAGTATCGCCAGAAACTGTGATAATTGCATAGTATGAAGCGTCTTTGCCCTCAACATCTTTCCCCTTAACTTCAATTCTAAAATCCGTGTTTGCGGGTGAGTTTGTTGTCTTTATTGTAACAAGTCTTGTGTCATTAGGTTTTATTGCTTTATTTTCATCGATATTATATTTAATTTCTGACGGTGTAAAAGTATATGTAAAACCTGTACCTGCGTTCATTTCTCCGACAACTTCAGAAGTAGAATTAATTTTGGCTTCTAACTTTTTATCCTCTGAGTTAAAAGCAAATATAATCTCCCGATGCCTTTTGTCAGCTTTGTTAATTTCCGTAATCAAAAAGTGTGCGACTTTTTCGGCTTCTTTTTTAGGAGTTGTTTTCATTGAATTTATGTTCAAAATTATTCCTCCGGCCAACACAAGAATTATTGCAACGGCAACTAACAATTCGACAAGTGAAAATCCGTAACGTTTTTTAACCATTATTTTTTGCCTCCCCTACAACCAAAATTAATTTGAAAACTACCCTTCCCAATGTATCTTTTTCTGCAACAGGAACGGAAACACTGTTAAAAATTTTATAACCGCCTTTCTTTTGTTCTTCGATAATGTTTTTTAATTTCTCCTGCATGGCCGGGTCTTTTATTGCTTCAAGATCGACTTCACTTTGACTGAAACCGTTTCTTAATTCATCGGTCATTATCGAGATAGCAGTATTATTATTAGCTTTCCCGTTAATATTTATTATTACAGATTCGCCGGCACCCTTTACAAATTCGGCATTATCAAATTTTAATTCGTATCCTTCATTATTTACAATGGCTACGGCAGTTTCAAGAGCCCTCAAAACTTCAAGAACAGGAAGATCGCTTTTCAAAAAATCAAGAACTGTCCCGATTTTATTTTTTTGTTTTTCAAGTCTTGCATTTTCGGCGGCGATTTCCATTCTCTGTCGTGTCATGTCATCAACATTTTCACGCATTACGTCCATTTCGTAACTTAAATTTTGAATGCACGAATAAGCAAATGAGATTGTCCCGATTGAAAGCATTATGAACGCAACAACCAATGACCATAATATCAATCTGTAAACGTTGAAATGATAACGGCGTTGTTCAAGTTCAACAAATTCCATAGGCCTTAAATCAAGAACTTTAACACCTTCAAGAGTCCTTAACGCTAAACCTTCGGCAACATAAAATTCGTCTTCAACCTTTGTAAATTTTATCGTTGAATCCTGATTTTCATCGACCTGAATATTTAATCCTGCGACAATAATTTTTTCGACTCTTACGCCTCTGTTATGACTTTCAATATACTGAGTTGTGTTGAGAATGTCTTGAACTGCATTTGTGCTGCTGCTCGTTCGGAAATATATTCCAATTCCTTCATAAACGGCGATCACGTTCAAAGGGTTTGCAAAAATACTGAAATCTTCTTGGCATTCAGGTATTGCACGCAGCATGGCAAAATTTGACGGTTCAATAGCTCCGGCAGGCAATCCGGCTTTCCACATAGCGTCTAAAATCTGCTCGACAATATTTTTTCTTGCATGAGCAGCTAAGATTGTCATGTCGGTTCGTTCGCGATTATCAGCATGAGTTTTAATTTGTATTAAGTCAAAAACCCTTTCTTGTCTTGGAACGTGAAAATATTCCTCGAAATTCAAATCCATAGTTCCCTTAACGTCTTCAATTTCCATTTTAGGAAAATTCAGAAGTGAAATCATACATTCACCGGCTGGGAGTCCGATTGTAATAGGTTCTTTGATTTTTCCGACAGATTGATAAAGTTGCTCAAAAGCATTTTCGAGCTGCGAGAAGTTTCTAATCTGTCCATTTGCGACACAACCTTCAGGGAGAAGAATATTAATTTTTTGAATTACGTTGCTGTCTTCGTCAAGTTCAACGAACGAAATCCTGTCATTTAGTATTGCGAGACCTGCGGAAGTTCTTTCAAGATGAACATTACCCAATTTAATTTCCATTTTAGAACCATATCTCCTCGAATGATTTTGTGATTACGTTAGAGCCGTTTTTATAAACAAGTACCTGATACATTAAAGTAGTTTTATCATCAATTTTTGTGAATGCCCGAATTAAATAATGACCTGCTCCCATTGCTGGAAAAATTTTCGCATATAGCGGCTTTTCAGTGTACGTATAATCTGTCATAGTATAATCCAAATTATGAATATTTACGCCGACGGTATTTTTTTGTGGAATTGTACGATCATTATTAGTTGTATTCGTATAAAAATTATCACATGTTATCGGATTATTAACAATTATTGACGGAATATTATTTTTTGCCTCTGCAACTTTCTGCTGAAGTTTCATTCTAATTCCAACTAATTCCCTGTCGTCTTCCAACGAATCATTAGCACTTGTCGAAAAGAAAAAAGCCTGTGCCGAAATCATCGCTACTGCAACGAAAAATACCATTACGCTTATTAATGCAGCTCCTGATCTTTTATGTTTTGCCTTTGTGAACATTTTATTAATATCATTTTTACATGTTAATCTAAATTTACATTTTGAACACAATTTCTCGTTTCTCAAAATTTTAGGTTCCTCCTTCAACGAAATTATATTAAATGCAGTATAAAATAAATTCGGCAGCATTTTAATCATATCTCTGACATTATCGGAGTTAAAAATCTCCGAAGGTTTTTTGTTTTCGTCGAGATATATTATCTCAACAGAAGGAATTATTCCCGAATATCTTTCAATCAGCCATGAATATATCAGACTTTGAGATAAAGAAACCGTGATGTCAGACTTTCTAAAACTTTTGAACTCAAACAATCTTGCTTCGACTTTATCGGGATTAAACATTAAAGCGTCGTAACGTCCGCAGATTATGAGCCGTGAATCATGAAATTCATAAACTTCACGCAGATTTAATTCCGGTTTTGCAAACACAGTCAACATATTTTCAGCAGGATTTTCGATTAATGAAGGTATCCCGCAAAAAAACTTTGACATCTCCTTAACCCATATTTCAACGCCATTAGCCATTGAAATGATTTGACCGACTGAAAACCTTTCCGAATTTTTCTCAATAAACGGAATAAAAATATTTTCCCGAATCATTTTGTTGAGAGATTTATAGCCGCCTGAGACAGCATCAGAAATTTTTGAATGAAGTTCATGATTAGGATTTGAAGCACCTTCAAAAAATATCTGAGCAATATTTTTATGAAAAATTGTTCCATAAGCATAACCGCTGCCGTTAATGCCGACATGCCAAGCAGATTTTTCGTTTCTGTGGATTTTGTAAGCTAACAGAGCGGGACATCTCTGACACAAAGCAAGATCGCTCACGGAAATATAACAAGTTTGTTTATGTATCATTTTTCGCTGTCAAAGTAACAAGCACATCTCCACCGGCTGATTTAAGAACTTTGAAAATGTCTTTACGGTCTTGAATTAAATTTAATATTTCCGAATCCTCAAATTGGAAATTTCTTTGCTGCATTAACTCCGAAATTTTTTTAACGTTAATAATTCCCATAGGCGAAGAGGTTACAATATCTGTTATGTTTGCAATAACGTCAGACGCAGGGATTTTAATTTCAAGGGCAGGGGCTGCGGGAGCGGGAGAATTTTTGAAGTTCAAAAGTTTTATCGTTTTCAAAAATTCTTTAATGTCATCACGGGTTGCTGTTCTGTTTCCAGAGTCCAAATATAAATTCACGTCTCCGTTATCAATTCTGTTAATCAGAGCTACGACAGCATACCATTGAATGCGTGAATTTTCGTCGAGGAAAATTACATGGCCGCCGAGATTTTGTAGTTCGTTTAATTTTTCTTCAACATGTTTCCATTGTTGTTTATAAACCAGTTTTTCAGTAATATAACATGAAAAAGCTCCGGGGTTTTTCTCTAAAAATTCAACCGCACGTTTTCCGCCTGCAAGAGCTGAGGAATTGTTTTTGATTGTTACGATTATAAAAGCAAAAGACGTTTTATCATTAAAAATTCCCTTGAGTTTCATATGCTTGGGAGTGCTTGATGAAAATTCAACTTTTCCTCGTGCTTCTAACCAAGTTTCAAGAGCTAATGCAAGTTGATCCGTATCTGGCGGCCATGATTCAGGATCAGACTGAATTTTTTTGTATTCGTCATTGTAAATTTCTTTGATTTTCTCGAAAATCGTTTTATGAGATTCAGGTGGCAAATTAATTTTCTTATCTCCATTTTTTGTTGTAATAAACAGCTTTTTTATTGCCTCGTTAGCAAGTTCAATTACGAATCTTGGAGAATATCCCTGTTTTATTGAATTTTTCATTTCCGAGAGCAAAAATTTACTGATTTCTTCAGATTTTGTCTCATCGTCGAACGCAGATTTTATTTTCGTACGAATTAATTGTTTCGCCTGTTCAATAGTACATGTTTTCATTGTCATTTCGTTATTTTTCAAACGTGATTTGACTGAATCGTCGAGATTATCATAAAGTGATTGATTCCATGTTTCTACGCTGACAAAACATAACGGAAGAACTCCCCAAAGGTTGTTTACCAACAGATGAATAAGATTCCCCCACGGAGCAATTAAATTCGGTTTCGATTTCATTTCTTCGAGCTGATCGAAGCACACAATCATTAGAACTTTTGAATATGCCAAAACAAGTCCAAGATTCACCAGAGTATTTTCTGCTTCCTGTTCTCGTACATCATCGCTCATTCCAGTTAAATCTCTCGGCGGTAATCCCAAAGCCATTGAATCTTCATTTTCAAGGCCTTCACTGATCCATTTCAAAATTTCCATTTTTTTGAACGGATCTTTCGTATTCATGTTTTGCATGTACAGAATTAAGGCTTTTACAAATGAGCTATCTATCCCCGGCATATCAAGAGCCAAATATTTTCGCATATTTGTTTTGACTTCTTCATCAGTGTGTTCATAATCATCGTTTCGTCTGTGTTCATCGTACGAAGCAATAAATTCACTCATGAGCATGTCAAATTGAGTTTTTCCGTTGCTGTGAGTTTGTTTCATGCTTATAAAAATTTCCGATAACAAATGCTGTGTCGCAGTTAATGGATTTTTGAAAGCTCTGACCGTTACAAAAATTGCTTTAGTTCCATTGCTTTTAAGTTTTCGTAAAATTCTCGTTAGCATGTGAGTTTTTCCTGAGCCTGGAGTACCGAGAATTAATCCTGCTAAAGGCAACGCCGGTTCTCGTCTCTTGGTTCTCATTAGCTGCTCTATTTCTTCTGACGTTTCACGACTTAACTGTTGCAAATCAGGATTTGAATTTCCCCACGGCAACGGTGAAGCACCTGAAAGAAACGGATTGTGTTCTTTTAATTGTTCTATAATTTCATTATCTGTCATTCCAAGTTACCAATCCCATTCTAAAATTATTTTCATCAATGAAAGAATTTTCAATTTCATCTCTTGTCATTGTTGAAACATCTCCGATCTGTAATTGAATTATCCCGTCATCTCTTAACCGAATCAGCATTTCGTCAAAAATTTCACGAGGCCATTTTAATTCTCTTCGTAAATCGCAAATTCTCACGAAAATTCTTCCCTTGTCGAGTTTGTCGAAGGCATTTTTGAATTGTTCGAGTGTAAATTGATTGTTCGGAATTACTTTTGACTCTGTTTTCACAATTTGATTAACTGGAGTATTCAAATAAATTCTGGGTTCAAGGTCTTCATTTATTTTAACTTTAATTCGGCCTTCATCAAGCAAAACAGCAAGGATTCTCGAAAAATCTTTCTTAGTAACCGGCATATCTCTTGCAATTTGTTTCGGACTTCTTCCCTGAATTCTCGCTATTTCATTAAAAACTAATTCAGAAGGCTCACACGGTCTAACTATATATTTTGATCTTTTCTTCAAGAATGTGAAACTATCCCCTACAAGGCGTTCGATGTTGTCTCTGCGGACATCAATTAAACTATCAAATTCATTTTTACGTTTTTCAAGAATTTTTACAAGCGTAACAACAGTCATGTAAGGCTTTGGATTTTTTTCAAGAATTTCATCGACTAAATCCGTAAGATTCTTATTTGATTTTTTAATCATGATAAAATTTTCTCCTTTGATTTTTGAAACTTGAATTTTAATTTTATAATTTTAGCTTAATGATATTATATTTTGCAAAAAGGATTGATTTTTTAGATTGATTATTCATCATGAACCTGTTTTATTAAACGAAGTCTTGAGTTTTGTAACTTCTCACGAACATTCGCGAATCTTTGACGGAACTTTAGGTCTCGGAGGATATTCCGAAGCAATATTAAAGAATTTTCCCGAAAGTTTTGTTTTTGGAATTGATAGAGATAATCAGGCTATAAATTTTTCAAGGGAACGCTTAAAAGATTACGGAAACAGATTTTATGCTCATCACGAAAATTTCGGGAACATCGACAAAATCGAAAATATAAATTCCTTTGACGTTTACATGTTTGATTTAGGAGTGTCGAACATGCAAATTACAATTCCTGAGCGAGGGTTTTCGTTTCAAAACGACGGATATTTAGACATGCGAATGAATCCTGATGAAAATTCAATGACTGCTGCGGAAGTTTTAAGAGTTACGGACGAAAAGACTTTAGCTAAAATTTTTTGGGAATACGGCGAGGAAAGATATTCACGATTAATAGCCTCTGCCATAAAAAAATCAAAATCTCCTATAACAACAACGGCAGAACTTGTAAATTTAATCAGAGATACTTTGCCTGCCCCAGTTCAAAGAAAAATGGGAACTCACCCAGCCCGACGAATTTTTCAAGCATTAAGAATTTACGTTAATAACGAAACCGGAGAACTTGAAAAATTATTGAAAGCGTTGAAAATATGTGCGAAAAAAAATTCACTCATAATTTTTGTGTCATATCATTCACTCGAAGACAGATTAGTGAAAAAAAATTTCAGGGAATGGCAGAATGAAAACTTAGGAAAAATTTTAACGAAACACCCATTGATTCCTTCAGATGAAGAAATTAAAAGTAATTATAAGTCGAGGAGCGGAAAATTAAGGGCATTTTGTATTAATTCTGATTAGGTATTTTTTGCAAAATGTGATATTATTCTCTCACTAAAAATTATAAAATTTGTAAAAAATTGGAGGGGAATAAGGGTGCATAAAGAAGATTCAAAGAAGTTAAAAACAACTTTCAAATTCATGTGTGTATTAGGGGTAGTGATATGTCTCGTAATCGGTTTAGGTATTCTCAGATTTCATGCTGCAAGACTTGCATATTATCTGGAATCCGTAAATCAGTCGATACAGAAATATTCAGATGAGGAAGTAATTTTGCGTCAGGAGTTGTCGGCATTAGTCGCTCCGATAAGAATTTACAGTTATTGTAAAGAAACTCTGGGAATGCAAAAAGTTCTTAAGGCTGAAACGTTACCGATTAGATCACGTATCGGAACTCTTACGGCATCGAGAATGAAGAAAAATAATGCTTCTGAAGTCAAAGGCTGGCGTGCAGGTTTGGCTTGGCTTTTCGGAGACAGATTTTAATTTAATTTTTAGTTGAAATGTCGAACAAGCATAAAAACAGGGCTGGAAATCCTTGGATTTTGTTTGTGTTGTTTTTTACGGTCATCAGTGTAACTTTAGTTGCAAGACACTGTTACCCTAATCCGAGAGTCGTTCAGCAGTCCCAGCATCAGTATTGGAGAAAAGTTCCCCTTAAATCGACACGTGGAATCATTCAGGACGTTCGAGGTAATGCACTCGTAATTTCGGAAACAATGCCGTCATTCGCAGTCGATCCCTCCATATTAAAATCTTCGGACGTTGTAGAGCTTTCAAAATTAATTTCGGGAGACCTTCTCGCAAAAGTTGAGGCCGCAATGAACACAAAAAATCGTTTTATGTGGCTCAATCACAAAGTTTCAGACAATGAAGCTAAAGGCTTCAAGGATTTAATGTCAAAAACACGTGCAATAATTGAAATTGACGAACCCTATCGAAAATATACAAATCAAAAATTAATGTCTCATGTCTTGGGATTTTGCGACAACGATAATCAGGGACAAGCAGGAATTGAACAAAAATGGAACGATACTTTGTTTAATCCTCCTGGACAAAAAATTGTTGTACGAAGACCTGGAAGCCAACCCGCAACACTTTTCGACGGAGGTTTAGAACAAAAATCCGTTACACCTGTTATAACTTTGACTCTTGACAGCAGGATTCAATATGTTGTCGAAAAACATTTATTCAAGGCTGCTGAAGCTGACGGTGCAAAATGGGCTGTGTGTGTATGTATGAATCCCAACACCGGCGAAATTTTAGCTATGACAAGCTGGCCGAGTTATGATCCTCAAAACCGAAGAAGTCTAACGATCGATTCGCTTTCAAATTCAGTTGTGAGTCGAGGTTATGAACCCGGATCGACATTCAAGCCTATATATTTGGGAATTGCTCTTGAAAGAGGCTGGGTTAGAAAAGATGAAATGTTCTTTTGCCCTGCAAAATTGAAAGTTGCTGACGGTTTTATCAGGGAATCAACGGTTGGTGTTGCACTTGGAAATGTTGACACGGCACAGTTAATAATAAAATCTTCAAACGTTGGAATGGCACAAATCGGAATCAGAGCCGAAAAAACAAAAGTTTACGAAAGCCTTTTAGCAATGGGATTCGGACAGGAAAGCGATATTGAACTTCCCGGAGTTGCTAAGGGAATCTTGCCTTATCCCGAAAACTGGCGGGGCGTTACACCTGCAAATATTGCGATAGGTCAGGGACTTGCCGTTACTCCTTTACAATTAATTACTGCAACGGCTGCTATTGTTAATGGCGGAAAATTAATGAGTCCTTACGTCGTTAAGCAAGCTATTAACTCTCAAGGTGAATTAGTTTACAGGGGCGAACCAAAAATTATGCGTGAAGTTTTCACACCTGAAACTACAAAATGGCTTCGTTCGACAATGCGAAGAGTTGTAACCGAAGGAACAGGGAAAAGAGCAGCAACTGAAATTACGGAATTGGCAGGCAAGACAGGAACTGCACAGGTAGCGGAAGGCGGCAAATATTCAAGAAATCGTTATGTAGCGTCATTCATAGGTTTTTGGCCGTACGAAGCTCCGAAATATTTAATGCTTATTGCGATAGGAGAACCCTCAAGCGGAAGAATTTACGGAGGAGAACTTGCGACCCCTCCATTCAAAGCAATAGTTGAAGAAATGGCAGAACTTGAATATTTTTCGTAATTAAATAATTTCGTTCATGCTTCCGGTTCTGTAACCCTTCAAGTCTAATGTAACGTAAGAAAAGCCCAAATTTTTTAACTCATCATAAATTTTTGTCCGAGTTTCATTTTGAATTATTCTAATAAAATCTTCGGGCAAAATTTCGATTCTTGCAATATTTCCGTGAATCCTGACTCTGAATTGATTAAAACCTAACCTCAATAAAATTTCTTCGGACTGCTCAATCATTTTTAATTTTGATTTCGTAATTTCCTCGCCGTAGACAAATCTTGAAGCAAGACAAGCGAATGAAGGTTTATTCCAAGTTTTGAGATTTAAGTTTTTCGATAATTCCCTGATTTCAGATTTCGTTAAACCTGCAAACTTCAACGGACTTTTAATTTCAAGTTCTTCAATGGCTTTTAATCCCGGTCTGTAGTCCCCTAAATCATCAAGATTTGAGCCTTCTACAACATTTGAAATATTATTTTGACGTGCGATTTCTAAAATCTTAGTGAATAAATGTTTTTTGCAGATGTAACAGCGATTTTTAGGATTATTCTTGAAATCAGGAATTTCAAGTTCATTAACTTCACAAAGAATTTGAGTTATTTTGTTTTCGGTACAAAAATTTTTAGCCTCTTCAAGTTCACGTTTAGGAATTAAATCAGATGAAATTGTAACGGCGATTGCTTTTTCACCTAAAACATCGTGTGCGGTTTTTAACAAAAAAGTTGAGTCGACTCCTCCCGAAAATGCCACTGCGACACTTTCGAGAGAAGTTAAATAGTTTTTTAATATCCTAATTTTTTCAGCCATGTGTCAATTTCCTTTTCGGCTGAAGTTCTGTTGTTTTGTGCAGTGTGTCCTGCCATTGCAAAAGTTCTTTCGATATTTGCTCCAGCCATTAATTTTTTCAAAGTTCCGTCTGTTCGTCCTGATCCTGAGCCTTCGTGAGTGCAGAACGGAATAACTTTTTTCCCGTTCCAGTCGTGTCCTTCAACAAATGTGTACATGCACATCGGAATATCTCCCCACCATACGGGATAGCCGAAAAATATTGTGTCATATTCCGAAATGTCTTTGTCTTCAAGAATTGCGGGACGGGCATTTTGATTCTGTTCACGCTTTGCAACGTCAATGCAGGTGTCGTAATCGGCAGGATATTTTTTCGCAGGTTTGACCTCGAATAATTCGGAATTTGTTTTCTCTGCGATCATTTCCGCCAAAATCATTGTGTTTCCCTTTTCAATATAACCGACAGTGTAATTCTCATCGGCTCTTGAGAAAATTATTACGAGGGATTTTGCATTGGCTGCACAAGCTGAACACGAAAACAACAAAACCATTAAACTTAAAACTAAATTACGCATTAAAAAATTTCACTCCAATTAACAAAAATTTTCACGAATTATAAATTATTAAACAATAGTTTAAGTCAAGAGATTTTTAACTAAATCAACATTTCCGAAAAAATTAACATGTAAATATGACGCTAAAATATTTTTGTCAGAATATCCACCGTAATATTTAATTCCTGTTCTGCATCTCGTAAATTCAAATGTGAAATCATCGAAATAATTTTCGGGTTCAATCCTTGAATAATGAAATTCATGGCCGTGAATGATTTTGTTTTTCTCGCATAAAATATTGTCCTTCAATGCTCTTGCTTCAATGTAGCCTATTACGGGTCTGTCAGTCATGAAAGAATTAAACGGAATTAAACCAGCCATTTTGAAATTTTTATTGTCGATGGTTCTAATGTTTTTACAGAGATACATTAAGCCTCCGCATTCAGCTAAAATTTTTCCGTTGTAATTTTTTACGTTTTCAAGCATTGAAATATTTTCGGATAATTCACGTGCAAAAACTTCAGGGAATCCTCCGCCGAAAATGCAAATATCAGAATCAGGAAT
>JAFSKE010000101.1 GCA_017449135.1 Synergistaceae bacterium | reverse complement strand
TTCTCCGGTGTATCTCATTTTTCCGCCGGTGTCGTATCTGTATGTTACTTTTGAAGGAGCTGTTGTAAATGTGTACACACCGCCGCTGTTTGTCGAAGTTATTGCTGTGCCTCCGGAATTGTAGCCCGTAACTGCCGAAACCTTCGATAAATTTTCACTTCCTACTATATCTGACATGTTCATACTCCAGCCGTCCAGATTTTCAACAAGAGCATAAGTTCCCGGATAAGTCTGACCCTCGAATGAAATTTCTTCAAGGTGCGTGCATTGAGCAAGCTCAAGGGTTGTAAGGTGGTTGTTATCCAAAGTTACCCAGCAGGCATCGGCAGGGAGATTTACGGACTGTAAGCCGTTGTTTGCTAAACGGTACTCTTGTGAAAATCCCGTATCGGACGGTGCAATAGTTAAATACTTGAAATTTTCGCCGTTATCGTTCATATGCAAAACAAAAACATTCGTATGCTGGCTTAAATCAACAGCACCCTCGCTTCCGAAAAATGACTCGTCCATTCCGTTGGCATACAAGTATCCTACAATTTTAGGAACGTTTGAGAGCGGAATTTTTGTTCCTGAAATATTTACACGTTTAACCTCCGTAAGCCCGTCAAGATTTATCGAAGTCATATTCTTGTTACCGTCAACAGAGACATCGTGCAAATGAGTACTTGCGGTCAAATCCAAAGTTGTAAAGTCATTATCACTTGCGATAAGTACCTGCAAATTTGTAAGTCCGCTTAAATCCACTTCTGTTAATCCTAAATTTGAAATGTCCAAGTCCGTTACGGTTACAGGAATTGTCGGAAATGCGGTGAATTTATTTCCGCCGATCTCAAGAAGCTTAACACTCTCAGGAATTGCCGGCAATGTAGTGAAATTGTTGTTTGTCAGAATTAAATGAGTTGTTCCTGTCGGGACTGTTAAACTTGTCAGGGCGTTATTTGAAAGATTCAGCGTAACATTAGTTAAATCATCAGGAAGAGCTACAGCGGTTAAATCGTTGCTTGAGAGATCCAAAGTAGAAAGATTTGTAAATTCGCTTAGATCGACTGTAGTTGCTCCACCGACACCAGCAAGTTCCAACGTAGATAATTTCGTTTTTGCTCCTGCGGTTGCTAAGGCATTAATAATTCCAGTGCCGAGTTTTGTGTTTGATGCTCTGAAAGTATATAAAGAGGAAGCACTGCCAAAAGTTACGCTCGCTAAGTTAGCAATGTTATTCATCTCCACATGTTCTACGCCGGTGGCTTGGCTGAAATCTACCCCTGTGAACGTATTGCCGGTTAATCCGCTGATATAAAAGTTTCTCAAGTTGCCGCCTAAAACCTCAGGGTTTAAAGTTCCCAACGGAGTAACAGGGCCTATGTTTTTTATGTTGTAGGCATAGATACTCCTGACTCCATTGTAGTTTCCATTATAAGCATCGGTTCTTGCCGGCAAAACTACTTCGAGTTCAGGGTTATTGAAACATTCCAAATCGCCAAGAGAAGTGTTATTGCTCAAATCCAAAGTACCTTCAAGAACGCAGTTATTGCAGATTAAATCTTCCAGTCTCGTGCAGGCACTAACATCAAGAGTTTTCAGACTTGGATTGTACCAGCAATACAACTTTTCAAGATGGGGCAGCTTGTTCAAGCTCAAGGAAGTAATAGCGGTATTACTTAAACGCAGTTCTATAAGATAAGTTAATTTTTCAAGACCTTGAATGCTTTCATTTGTAACCGCACTTACATCATCCGAGAATACATTATTGAGATTAAGACTCGATGCGGAGACAAGTTCATTTCCGCCCAGCCAACCGTCGCCTGCGGGATTAAGAGTACCGTTATGACCGCCGTCATCGAAATGAGCACGGACATAAGCACGAAACTTAGGATCAGGGAAGTTAGTTTCGTTGATCTGAACTATTTTGTCTTCTCCAGGAATTTCGCCTTGATATACTGCCCAAGCTCCCGAAGCTCCCATAGCAAAAAAACTTAAAAGAACAAATACAAAAAATTTTTTAATACTCATTCTTAGAAATTCTCCTTTCAAAAAAAAATTTTGAGTAAAAAAAATTCCTACAACATGTAAAAACATGCTGAACTACGAGCACGTTATTGCAACAGCAAACATCACCTCCCTAAAGCACGCGGAAAATAAGGAGATTTTTATGAAGTCTTTATGATAAGTAGAAAGAAGAAGCGAAATTAAGAAATAATCAACCGATGACCGATGACCGATGACCGATGACCGATGACATTATAATTTTCATGTTTTTTTGAAAAAGTCAAGAGTAAAACAGACAACATTAACATACAACTCTCAAAAAGAGCTGAAGAAAAAATTTCGCAATCTGAAAAAACTTTTATCTTATTTATTGTTATTCCCTCCTGCTTAATTTTTTTAATTAAAATGTCGTGAAATTATATCACACTAAAAACACACTAAAAAATTCATGACGTATTTTATAAAATAAAGTATGGTAAAATTCGATTTACTGCCAAAAAATTTTGTTTGATAATGAACGGAGTGATTCTCATGAATGATTTTGAAAAAAGGCTCTCACAACATTACGATGAGCTTAAATGGCTTTACTATGAACTTTACGGAAACGACAAACAGGCTTTCGATTATTTCTGCTCAATGCTGAAAAAATGCTGGCTTGAACGAAACGATTTATTAAGGGAACTCGACGAAGCACGCGAAAAAGTCCCCGACTGGTACGCAGGAAATGACATTCTCGGAATGATGATGTACACGGAATGCTTTGCTAAAAACTTACAGGGCATTAAAAAACATCTCGATTACGTCCAGGAATGCGGGGTAACTTATTTGCATTTAATGCCGCTGCTTGACACCGTAAAAGGAAGAAGCGACGGGGGCTATGCGGTTTCAAATTTCCGAAAAGTCCGTCCTGATTTAGGAACGATTCAGGATTTAGCGGATTTGTCGGCAAAATGTCATTCACTCGGAATAAGCGTTTGTTTGGATTTCGTAATGAATCACACAAGCGAAGATCATGAATGGGCTGTTCGTGCAAGAAAAGGCGAGAAAGAATTTCAGGATCGTTATTTCTTCTTTGATAACTGGGAAATCCCGAATCAGTTTGAACAGAATTTGCCCGAAGTTTTCCCGACAACAGCACCCGGAAATTTCACATTTTGCGAGGAAGCCGGAAAAGTCGTTATGACAACTTTCTATCCGTATCAATGGGACTTGAATTACCGCAACCCCGTTGTATTTAACGACATGACCGAAAATATGTTATTCCTTTGCAATCAGGGAATTGATATTATTCGACTTGACGCAGTGCCTTACATCTGGAAAACTCTCGGAACGAATTGCAGAAATTTACCGCAGGTTCATACACTCGTTAGAATTATGAGAATGGCCGCTGAAATTGTATGTCCCGGAACTTTATTGCTCGGCGAGGTCGTTATGGAGCCTTCAAAGGTCGTGCCTTATTTCGGAACTGTCGAAAAACCCGAATGCAATATGCTTTACAACGTTACAACAATGGCGAGTACTTGGCACACTGTAGCAACTCAAGACGTTAAATTAATGAAACATCAGCTTGAAAGTGTTTTCGCCCTTCCCAAACAATATGTATTCTTAAATTATTTAAGATGTCATGATGATATTGGCTGGGGACTTGATTATGATTTCCTTAGAAGTTTCGGAATTGATGAAGTCGCACACAAAAAATTCTTAAATGATTACTTCAAAGGAGATTTCAGAAATTCACCTTCAAGAGGCGAAACCTACAACGACGCTCCCGAACTTGGCGACGCAAGAATGTGCGGAACTACGGCTTCACTTTGCGGACTTGAATCAGCAAATAAAGACATGGCGGTTAAACTTGACATTATGCTTCATGCGTTTTTGTTTACACAAAGCGGAATACCTGTTTTGTACAGCGGAGACGAAATCGGACAGAAAAACGATTATTCATATCACAACGATCCCGACAAAGCAGAAGACAGCCGTTATGTTCACAGAGGTGCATTAAACTGGAAAGATGCCGAAAAACGCGAAGATTTAACGACACCTGAAGGAAAAATTTTCAACGCTCTCAGAAAGTTAATTACACTTCGAGACACTCAGGAAGTATTTTCAAATTACGCTGACACTTGGATAATCGAAACTGGAAACGATCATGTTTTAGGTATTGGCAGATATTACGGCGAAAAAACTCAAAAGGAAAAAATGCTGGCGTTCTTCAACTTCAGCGATCAGACTCAAATTTTCAAAACTAATGAGGAACTTGACGGAATTTTTGAATACTGCGACATGATAACCGGTGAAAAATTTGTAAACTCTTCAAACGAAATCAAAATTGAAGGTTACGGATTCAAATGGCTATTGGCAAAATTATAAACCTCTCTGTCAACTAAAGTTGACATCTCCCCTTAAAAAGGGGAGACTCTGCCTCTCTCCGTTTACGGGGAGGTGTCTCGCAGAGACGGAGGGGCGGTTTATGCTTCAATCGGAATTTCTGCTGCGTCCTGTCTCGGCCATGTTGATGTCCAAGTTCTAACAGGCAATCCCCAAATATTTATGAATCCTACTGCTGCGGAATGATCAAATGTATCTCCTTCAGAGTATGTCGCTAAATCATGTCTGTAAATGCTCTTGGAAGTTTTCAGACCTCTTACGACTGCCTGACCCTTAAACAATCTCATTTTGACTGTACCGTTTACAAATTTTTGTGTGTCATTCATGAAAGCGTTTATTGCGTCACGTAACGGCGAGAACCAGTAACCTTCGTATGTTAATTCAGCAAATCTGATTTCAAGTTCACGTTTTGATTTTAAGACTTGTTTATCAAGCGTCAAAGTTTCCATTGCACGATGAGCCGCTAATAAAACAGTTGAGCCCGGACACTCATAAACTTCTCTCGATTTGAATCCGACTAATCTATCCTCGATCATGTCAATTCTTCCGATACCATGACGGCCTGCAATTTTGTTTAATTTTTGGATTAATTCAACACCGTGCATTCTTTCGCCGTTTAGCTCAACAGGGATTCCGCCTTCAAAACTGATTTCGACAAATTCGGGATTGTCGGGAGCTTCGATAGGATTCGATGTCATTTCGTAAGCGTCTTCGGGGGGTTCGTTCCAAGGGTCTTCGAGAAGTCCGCACTCGATTGAACGTCCCCATAAATTATCATCTGTGCTGTAAGGCGATGCAGCAGTCGCACGAACAGGGATTCCGTGTTTTGAAGCGTATTCGATTTCGGCCTCTCTCGTAAAATGCCAATCACGAACAGGAGCTAAAACTTTAATTTTCGGATTTAACGCCGTTGCACAAACTTCAATTCTGACTTGATCCTGACCTTTTCCGGTACAGCCGTGAGCAACTGCAACTGCACCTTCTTTATTTGCAATGTCAACGAGAGTTTTCGCAATCAACGGACGAGACAACGCCGACACTAAAGGATATGTTCCCTGATACATCGCATTTGCCCTTAACGAAGGATAAACGTAATTTTCGACAAAAGTTTTTTTGAGGTCAAAAATATACGCTTTCACTGCACCGCTGTGAAGTGCTTTCGATTTTGCTGCCTGAAGGTCAACATCTTTCTGTCCTACGTCAGCAGTCATTGTTATAACGTCATAACCCTGTTCCGTGAGCCACATTACGGCTACTGAAGTGTCGAGTCCTCCGCTGTAGGCTAAAACAACTTTTCCTTTTTTTTCTGCCATTATAAAAAATTCCTTCTTTCGATGTTATTTTGTGATAGTATATTACATCATTAAACAAAAGGAGCGATTTTAATCATGAAAAAGTTTTTAGTAATGTTGTTGGTGTTGTTTGCAGTAACAAGTTCAGCTTTTGCCGTTGAATCACCTGTACCGCCTCAAAAAGGCCAATGGGGATTTGCTTTGACATCATCACTTCCGCTCTATGAAAAAGCAGATTCAGATTCGGATTCAGAATACGTTGATTTTAATGACGAATGGTTTAAGGTTTCAAGTGCGATCAGAGATGGCAACGATCGTTTATGGTACAAAGTTAAGATCGGGAAAAAATCGGGCTGGCTTGCACAGGAAGGCGTAAGGCTGAAATTACAAAATTCAGGAAGAAGCAAAGCCGCTGCGAATCTCTACAAGCAATACAAAAAGAAAAAGAGTGTTCTTAACTCATTAAATGGAATGGACAGAGATGACTTACGTGCAAAAATAGGAACTGCTACAATGCGTGAGACTCCTTACGACGATGCCGATGTTGATATTTTGTCCTATGAACTTTCAGGAAGAGATATGACACTCGAAGTTACATTGAGAAATAATGAAGTTGTTTCTGCAGAGTTCAAGGAAGGCAGAGCTGGTCAGACGGATTAAAAATTGAATTTCGCACTGATTTTGAGCCTGGCAATTCTGACTGATAATATTCTGGGCGATCCTAAATTTTTATATCACCCTGTGATTTTTATCGGAAAAATAGTAAAATTATTTTCAAACACAACCACTTCCTTTATTAGAGGCCTTGTTACATGTATTTCAACAGTCATGATAACGGGGTCTTTTGTATTTTTGATACTTTACATTTTCGACTGTAATTTAATAATTCAGGTTTATTTGCTTTATTCAGCTTTAGCATGGCGGGACTTAAAGGACGAAACCGAAAAAATTTACACAAGCCTAATGAATGACGACATAATAAACGCTCGAAAATTTTTGTCATATGTAGTGGGACGAGATACGGAAAATTTGAATTTTCATGAAATTGTCAGAGCAACGATTGAGACGATTGCAGAAAATTCGATTGACGGAATAATCTCTGTAATATTTTTTGCGGCTGTCGGATATGTCATAAATCAGGATTACGGAATGTGTGTCTGCGTTTGGATTTTCAAAGCCTCCAGCACACTTGACTCAATGATAGGCTACGAACATTTTGGGAAATTCGGAACGCCCTCTGCAAGACTTGATGACATTTTGAATTTTATACCTGCAAGACTGGGAGGAATTTTTATAATTTTGTCGGGAATGTTTCACCCTTCCGTCTCACTTCGTGAGCCACCTTCCCTCAATGAGGGACGGCTTGAGTCTCCCCTTACTAAGGGGAGATGTCTCGTAAGAGACAGAGAGGTTCTGACAGAGAGGCTTAGAATTTTTTTTCGAGACCGCAAAAATCATTCCAGCCCTAACAGTGCGCACGGTGAAAGTGCATTCGCAGGAGTGTTAAATATTCGTCTTGGAGGGGCAGCGTTTTATAATGGCAAATTGAAATTCCGAAAATTTATTAACGTTGAAGCCAATGA
>JAFSKE010000100.1 GCA_017449135.1 Synergistaceae bacterium | reverse complement strand
GGTACCGTCGTCTGGAAGACAAATATCGCGCCCTCTTTGCGGAGTTTCTGAATCATGGCTCCGTCAGCGTCGCTGGGCTCATTGTCCTTCAGGATAATGGATGCGGCATCAACGCGCCATCCCTTGACTTCATTCTCATCCTTGATGCCGACGGTAATCCCTTCAAGCCTGCGTGCAGAGCCATTCTGATAGCGTTCATCGGCCTCCTTTGCCAGCTTCCTGGCCTCGTCAAAGTTGTCGAAGGTGATGGCATTGACCTTGCCAGCATTGAACGTGTCTAGCTCGTTCACCAAGTCTCGGCGCGATACGTTGTATTCGCCATTGTACTTCTTTACACGGCTAATCTGTGCTTCCAGAACTTCGCTAGGCGTTGTTTCACCTTTTTTGAACAGTTCTATGAGCTGTACTGCGGGCATGTATGCCAGTTCTTCCTGCGAAAACTTCGACTGGGCAAAAACTGCACTTGAACCTGATACAAAAAGCACAATCAGCACTCCTGCCATGAATGCAAAAAGTGCTTTCCTGAACAATTTATTCATTTATTAACCTCCCTATAAATTTTTTGCCCTGAGCGGACTCAAAATATGATTATTTTATCACGGAATCGACATCAGGTCAAACGCATGAGAGGTCGAAAAAGTAAATAATAATAAGATTTTGTCGCATAAAAATTTAATTCAAATTTTTGCACATCAAATCCAGCATTTACAAGCATTTCATTGCGTCTCATGCGTTTTAATTGTGCAGGAAGCAAGAAACGAATAACTACTTAATCCTCCTTTATTGCATCAAATTAATGCAATAAGTCAAGACCTTTTATTCGGCAGCCACGTATAAATTCCGCTCACAAGTTCATCAATTTCGCAGACTTCTTCAAGTTCTTCCCAGATTTCTCTAACGGCACACCCACCATAACATTCATCACAGGCACCGGCACCGCAATATATGTCCTTTCCTTCAGCAAGGGCCTGCTTTATGCGTTCTTGCGCATTTTCATCATCATCGAATTCATAATCCTTTGCAATTTTTTTAATGTCATCGTCCGTAGCTCCGGGTGTAAGGAGCAGATTCTTGAAGATTTTTCCTAAAACCCGTTCAGGAATCGACATTTTTTGCTCGGAAGTAATTTCGCCCCTAAATGAAAATATAAAGTTAGAACTGCTCGAGTTTGTAACAAAATCGCTTCGTATTTTCATGATTAAATCTCCAATCTATAAACCGTTCTATTGCCATTAAGCTTTTGGCTTATGACACCTTCATCGCACAACATTTTTAGGTACTTGTAGGCTTTGGTGGAGCCGAAACCAAAGGTGTTTTCAATGTCTTTCCGTGTAACTTCCTGTTTTGTTTTGACAAATTCGTAAATATCATCTTTTAAGGTATTTTTGCTCTGAACTTTTGCTTCATTCCTGTTTTTCATTTCAACAACGAAGACACCTTCAGCGGTTCGGAACGCTGGTAATGGTTCAAAGCCATCATATAGCCGTAAAATTTTCCTAATTCCGGTGCCGTAACTCTCAACTAAGCGCAAGCGATAAAACACAGCGGCAAGATTAGGATTTCTTGACTGAGATGCGCCTAAAAATATTGATTCTATAGTTATTCCCGAAACTAAACCGCCCAAAGAAATAAACTCTATGCGATCATCAAAGACGTTAATGATCGTACTTCCCGAGAACAAATAATCACGATGAATTATGCTGTTGAGTAAAGCTTCACGAAGTGCGTCTTCAGGATAATCTCTGGTATCGGTGCGATATAAGCCCGAAAATGTAGCTTTTGTCTTGTTCTGCAAATCAAGATAATTATAAGCATCTTCAAGCTGTTTCAAAACGGAACCTGAAAATTCACGTCTATCCCTGAAAATTGCATTATCTGTACCTTGAAATACAGCAATTTTTATTGTATGAGCGCATTGATCTGAAAGCAATAACGCCAAGTTAGTAAACAGCTTATCATCGCCAATTAATTTTAACATTTTCATTTGCTCAAAGCCAAACTCAAGATTTCTTCTGTTTAGTTCGTTCTGCAATGTTGTAAATGTTAATTCCTGTTTTAGGCTTCGGCTTTCTTCAAATGAGTTTTTGAGTATATCCGAATGCATTTGCCGTATATTTTCCCAATTTATTCTTATTCCTTGCCTTGCCTCAAAAGAAGTTCGTAATCTTTTCTGAATTTTGAAGTTTGAATAATATCAAGCATTAGAAGCAGCAATCTCAGCGTTATTTGCTTCAAATAACTCTTGCGCAGAATGATAGCGTTTCGCTGGTATTTTTCCTGAGTTTATGTCCATTGTTTCTTGAAGTGCTTCAATCGTTTCTTCATTAAAATCCGGATTAAACTCTTTTGAAATTAAATCAAAGGGAATACTGCCAGTTGAGAGAGCTTTTGCGAAGAACATATTGCAAGCTCCAGAAATACTTGTGCCTAAAGTTTCAAAGAGATATTCAAGATCAGCCTTCATTTGCGGTGCAACGCGTAACGTAATAGTAGCTGTTTTCCTGTTTTTGTCTTTCATAATTTTTAACCTCCAAAATAATTTTTAATAATTGTACTACTATTATGTTTTTTTGCAATACAATGTTAATTAAATTAGAGATTTAATTTTTCACTATCGGTGCAGGTACAATAAATTCATGAGCTCCTCAAAAATTCTAAAATTCTTGTTTTTTTTAATTCATGAGAATTTATATCATCCATATCGGGACAATAAAATTATTTCTGTCAATCGCCGATAATGTTTCCCGCAGACATAAAATAGCTCCTGCTCCTCGCTTAACAGCACCTTTGTCTAAAACTTTAAATGCTGAGACAATTTCGGTGCCAGGATTTAAACTTTTTTTGATTTCCAGCGGGTGAAGTTCGCCATCGCTTTCAATCACAAGATCAATTTCTTTTGCGTCCTTATCGCGGTAATAGTGAAATACACAATCTTTTGCGTTGTTAAGCCAAGTTTTTCTTATTTCAGCTACAACGTAATTTTCTAAAATTGCGCCATTAATTGCTCCATTCATCAAAATTTCAGGACTTGAATATTTTGTCAGATATGCAACTAAGCCCGTGTCAAAGAAATACATTTTCGGAGTTTTGACCGTGCGCTTTAAGAGATTATTCGAGTAAGGACGCAGATAAAAAATTACTCCGGATTTTTCCAAGACTTGAAGCCATCTTTTGGCGGTATCATCAGAAACGCCTACGTCAGTTGCAATGTCATGAACGTTTAACATTTGCGCGGTACGACATGCTGAGGCTCTGATGAAATCTTCAAATACAAGTTTATCAACGCTTGGAATAATGTCGGCAACGTCGCGGTTAATATAGGACTGAATATAAGAACTGTAAAATACGTCTCTGTCTTTATATTTACCGCTTCTGTGTCCGGGCATACCGCCATTCCAAATGCGCACATACATTTCTGAAGGCGTGCATTTCTGAAGTTTTCGCTCCTTAAGATGCTCAAGAGTTAATGAAAGCGGAGAAGATTCCGCATTCCCGTAAATTTCAGATTGAGATAACGCCGACATGTGAATAATGGCAGTTCTTCCGGCTAATGATTCTTGAGCTAATTCCATCAACTGAAAGGATTGCGAGCCAGTCAGCCAATATGAACCCGGATTAGCTCCGTTATCTATTTTAATCTTAATATAAGGAAATAATTCGGGTGCATATTGAACTTCATCAATGAGGATCGGCGCAGGGTGCATTTCCAAAAATAATTCCGGCTCTCTCTTTGCAAGCCTGCGATTTTCTACATCGTCTAATGTTATCTTTAGCCTGTCTGTTCCTTCCATCAGGTGTTCCAGCATTGTTGTTTTCCCAACTTGTCGAGGACCTGTCAAAAGTAAGCAGCCATAGTCCTTGCTGATTTCCTGAATAATTTTTTCTAAAGTTCGTTTAATGTAAGCCATAACAACCCTCCGTCTAAAATCTAATATAATCGTATTTTAGCCGAACGTGTGATTAATGTCAATATCGTTGACCGCATTTATTATTTATGATAATATTTTTCAAGGAGGTGCTTTATTAATGAATGCAGGAATTTCGCAGCAGACCTACAGTCTAAGATTGTATGACGATGAGTTACTGACTTTTTCTATTGAAGATGCCGGGCTTGCCGGAATCCAGACAAAAATTTTAACCGTGAATAAAACTCTTCCATTTCCATTAGACTTAGAACTAACCGATGAAGGCGTTTTATCATGGCTACGAAAACGCACAATTCCCAAAAATCGAGCCTTTGTCAATGAAATACTTAAAACATTAGGCCTAAGCGTGAATAATGTCAAGGGAATAATTGATGTCTGCAAAGGCCTTTCTTCGAATGACAGCTATTGGATTGTCCCTGAAGGTTTTGAAGGAAAATTCAGTGCTTATAATTTGTATGAAAACCGTTTCTCAAATATTCTGTCGCTTGTTGCTTACACTGGCATAGGACACAGCAGACCTTTAGACACAACTTCGCCGGAATTAACAACACATGGAATGCTCCGAAAGGCTTGGCGGTACATCGAGAACAAAGGGATTTATTTATACAAAGGCGGAACCGAAGGAGCTGCCAACACAGGCAACGAGCCTTACAGCGAATATTATGCCTCTCAAATAGCAAGACAAATGGGGCTCAATGCTGTTGTTTATGATCTTAAAAATTGGAAAGGCATTCTTGCATCTACGTGTAAATTATTCACTGATATTAATACTTCGTACATTCCAATAGGCCGAATAGTAAAATCCGGCGGTATTCCTGCCTGCTTAGATTATTATGAAAACAACATCGGGCTTGAAGCCGTTGAAGAGCTTAAAAGCATGTTAATCTTTGATGCCGTAATTTATAACGAAGACCGACATTTTGAAAATTTTGGAATCCTTCGTGATAATCACAGCGGAAAGATTATTAGTGCTGCTCCAGTTTTTGATAACGGCTTATCCCTGTTCAATTACGCCATGCAGGACGACATTGATAATTTGCAGGAATATGCCATGACTCGAGCCAATCCGTATGGCATCTCATACGAAACAGTATGCCGTGAAGTAATGGGCAAAAAACAGCGAGATCAGTTAAAACGCCTTATCGGATTTAAATTCAAGCGGCATGAACGCATTAACTTACCCGAAAAGCGATTGAAAGCTATAGAAAATCATATTCAATGGCGCGTGAGAGAATTGCTTGTATTGTAGTCTTTTCCAAAAACTTCTTCATATGTTGCATACTCTCCAATTCCCTTAGCGGCATCTTCTGCCTGTTTCAAGAGTATTTCCACAGCCGGGCGGACTCTTGCTCGTCTTGCTTTAAATTCTGCCATAAGAGCGTCCCCCTCGTAGCCTTCTTTAATCAAATCAGCCAATATTAAATCATCAAATTCACCGCTGGGTACGTTCTCTACAGCTTCATTAAGAATTTTCGTGTCCTTCATGTTTTTTTTAATCTCTTGCATCTTAAGCTATTCAAATAAACGGTGTCATATAGACCGGCAGGCAAATAATGTCAGCATCTTTGCCATAATCTTTTGTGTAAATTAAATATTTCTGTAAAATTCGGCTTGAATATTTTTTGCAAAATGCGTCTAATGAAGCATGAGTTCTGTAACCAGATGATTTAACTTCAATCGGGCATATTTTATTTTTTCTTGCAATCAGGAAATCAATTTCGTAGTTATGCCGTAATTTTTCATTGATGAATGTGTGATAGAATAATTCATACCCATTTGCTACTAAAATCTGCGCTACAGCGTTTTCATACAAATATCCAAGATTGGCCGGGAGTTTATCGCTTAACAGTTTCTCGTAAACATCATTTTCCGTGAAGTCCCTGTCCTTGAACATAAGAGTAGTGAATAAACCTGTATCACACACAAACAATTTGAATTTCGTTAAATCTTTATTGGCAGATAATCCGACATTAGGGTCATTTGTATGATATGCGGCTAAAACGGTTCTTGAATCTATCATTTCCGCAATGAGGCTTAAAATGTCTTTAGCCCTCATATTTTCTAATATGCTGGAGACCTGATATCGGGAAGCATTTTTATTCAACTGTGCCGGAATTGCGTCAAAGAGCATAGACGCTCTGCCCGTAGAATCAAATTTCTTAAAATCATCTTCATACAGTTTCAAAATATCCCGTTTTATCAAGTCAACCTTCCGCAAATTATTTGTTGCAATATATTCATTCACAGCCTGCGGCATTCCGCCAACCAGCATATAGAGCCGAAATTTTCTCAAGAGTTTGCGATTAGTTTCCTGTCCCAAAGATTTTTCAGCCTCATAAAATTTCTTTGTCAGCGAAAAGCTATTGTCCCCAATAGCCCAGAGAAATTCTTCATAGTCCATCGGAAACATATTGAGCTTTCGTTCTTCGCTGGGAATTAAAATATTCTTTACGTTTTTCCTAATTGAAATCAGCGAACCGGTCTCAATATAATCGTAGCGATGATCTTTTACGAGATATTTTATTGACTGACGGGCAAGCGGGCACAACTGAACTTCATCAAAGACAATCAGTGATTTACGTTCAACAAGGTCAACATGAAACTGTAGCTGTAACTGCAGGAAGAAATAATTCAGATCCGAAATATCTTCAAAGAGTTCCCTTACGGACTTAGAAGCAACTGCAAAATCAATTATGATGTAACTTTCATATTCTTTTTTTGCAAATTCTTCAACTATCGTAGATTTGCCGATACGCTGCGCTCCTTCAATCAATAGAGCCGTCCGTCCTTCAGCTTCCCTCTTCCATTCAAGCAGTTTGTCGTAAATTTTCCGCCTAAACATAAAAATCTCCTCAAAATCGTAAAATTTATAAGGAGATTTTACCTCAAAATCGTTTTTTTTCAACCTGATTCCGTTTTTATCACAGATATAAACTCCCTGAGAAAGGAATCCGGCTTGCTTGATGGGTTCTTCGAGTGTTGATCGTGCAGAACTTTCAGCAAACGGGCTGTCTTTTTCAAAAATCATGACATCATTTACGTTCATGAAGACCGCGACAAATGCCCCGCCTAAAATTCGCATCATTTTTTCAACAACTCCGGGATAAAATAAAGCGACAGCTCCATTAGTTGTTACTGATGTCGTAAGAAGTATTCCCCTAATTCCTAAGCCTGTAAACATAATATCGCTAATTTTCAATGGCTCTTTCAGAAAATCAACTTCGTGTCCTTTCTTAAAATGAAAGACATGAGGCGGAAATAATCGGCATGTATTTTTCATAGCATCGTCCCATGCCTGTTCTTCCGTTACATTCCATGCCTTAAGTTCGAGCTTATGAATTCGACTGCTGACAAAATCAGTTTTTGAAGCAATGGCTGTTCGTTCGCTTACTTTAGCTTCGATAAGCTGATAAAGAACCAGTGCCACATCATCAAATCGCTTATAAACAGCATCGTAAAGTTCCTGCTCATGATGCTGATAATTCAAAGGACGCAAAATAAGCTGTACCTTATTGTAATCAGCACGGTCATGAATAGTACTTGCGTTTTTGATTGAAATTTCGTGATCCTTTTTGATAGGGGCAAATAGCTCATCAAAATTCTTGTCGTTTAGCTTCTCATACAAGTTTTTTGTTGCAATTCGTTGAAAAGACTTCATTTCGCCGCCATCTCTTGCGTCCATAAGGACGAGGAGGTCAGTTTTCAGCCATGGAGACGGTTCTCCGGGACAGTAAACGGCATTAGAATTCATGATAAATTCAAGTATTTCAGGATCTTCTGACGTGAAGCCTTCCGGATAGAAGGTCATGGAATCATAAGGATATGATAATTCTTCTTGCGCTCTTTTTTTAATTTCTTCGATAAATTCTGTGTATGTCATTTCATAGCTTCCTTTCGGCAAAAAAACGCTGTTTAGAACTTTTAGGTTTTTCCGGCATTGTCATTTTTAATTTTCCTTGAAGCAGAAGCGGCTTTATAATTTTTGACATGGTATAAAATCTTGACATTCCAGTAAAAGCTACAAGTTCTTCACGGGTTCTGGGTTCTGTGCAATACTGGATAATTGCGCCATAGATATCGGCTTTGTCAATTTCATTTTTGAACGTTACCTGAAAAATTCCGCGTGAAACTTTAAATTCAGGTTTGGGCAGTTTTGCCTCCGCAAATGTTCGCAATATCGTTGGAATACCGGAATAACGATTTTCTGTAACTTTTAATAACTCCAGAATATTTGCTAAAGTAGCATTTCTGGTTTCAGGTCTTCCCACACCTAATTGCCTTACCGAGCCGCCGCCGTAAATTCCGCCCTTGCTTTTGATTTCTATGCGATCACGATATATTTCAATAGTAATCGGAGTATTTTCAGTTAACGCACTATAATCTCTATGAACAAGGGCATTGAGTATAGCTTCACGAATTGCCAGCACAGGATATTCTTCCCTGTCAGCACGATGGCCGTTCTTATCGATAATAGTTTTTGTTCTTATATTTTTCCGCACAAAGCGAACAGCTTCCTCCAACATATCAGGAATAGCACCGGTAATACGCTTATTATCTAAAAATCTCTCCTCATCATCTGTACTTCCTGAAAGCGAAACTGCAGTGATACAAAGCTGTGGGAACCAAGCTTGAGGATAAATTGAAAACGTAAGTATTCCTGCTAAAGTCGGTATCCCTTTTACAGTGATGCCCATTAACTCCATAATCTCGTTGTCAGATAATGACGAAATATTATTTCTTTCATTTTTGACAGCGTCCAGATACTGTTTTAAACGGTCTTGATTGAAAAATTTAAGGCTGCTTTCTGGGATCGTTCTTAACTCGTCATGTATCCTATTGCGGAAGGCTTCATAGCTGTAAACTTCATATTCGCTCATCTGCTCATCAGCATCACCAACCCGAATATAAGAACCTTTTAGTCTCCCAGATCCTTTATAAAATACCGGCCTACGCCCAAATTCAACAGAAGGAATTTCTGCTGAAAGCACGAGTTTTCCGTCAATTTCCGCATTGGTAAAAATAGCACGGACACTGGGTTCCATTTGTCCACAGGCTTCCATAGCTTTTTTCTGAGCATTTTCAACATCATAGACTCCTACTACGTTGTAGTTTTCATCTATTCCGAAAATTATAATCCCGCCTTCGTTCTGATTAGAAAATGATGAAAGCGTGTCATATATTCTCTTGGGAAAATCTATATGTGCTGCTTTTAACTCAACAGTTTGAAATTCCGTCTGCCTCGTTTGCACTTTTCTTACAAGACTTATCAATTCTTCTTCCAGCATAAATCATATCCTCCTTTAAAGTTTTTTAAAATTATAGCATAATGCTTTAAGTTTGTCAACTACTTAAGGAGAATAACAACTTCTTTTGAATTATGGCAACTCTTTTCGTTAAGAAATTATTTAATGACTGTCGCTAAGTCTCACATCAAAAGGAAAACCTCGAACAGCCAGAGCCTTTTCACAGAAAATATTTAGTGCATCGTCAAATGTTATACCGATATCTTCAAATAACTGGTCAAGTTCTTCCAGCTTATGACGTTGAAGAGAAAAGCAAAATTCTACTTCTTCATCGTCATCTTCATAGTCATCGTCATCTTCTTCGCTGCCTTCGCCCATTTCGCTGTCTTCATTCTCTTCAGAGTCTTCGTTCACTGCTTCGCTTGAATGCTCCGGAAATTTTTTCAAATAATCATCATCAGTGTTTGTTCTGACGAGTTCTAGATAATCTGCTATTTCTTCCTGCGTGAAAATTTTCAGTAATTTTCTAACTCCGGCATCAAAAACACTCCATGCAAATTGATTTTCATAAAATTCAACATCCAGTAAGTCTTGATCAGGAATAGAAATGTCGCGCTCAATCATTTCTTCCTTTATGTCAAATCCCATATATTCAGCAAAACGAAGAGCCATTCTCCCTTTATGTACGTAGTCAATTATTCCTGCGCGACTGTCAGCTCTTGCCTCATCAACGCCTTGACGATAGAACACATCAGTCCTATAACGCCTTTCGTGCTCTGCGTCTTTTGTCGGTTTTTCGATAGTATCCTGAACCTTTCCTATAGGCCTTCCAGCGAAGAAATGTTTAACATGCTTAAATAAAACTTCTACTTGATCTTTAGTCAAAAACTTTAATAATTCACGTGTTCCTCGCCTAAGCATTATTCTCTCCGCATATTGTCTATAAAACCTTATGCTGATTATATCCTGATCCGGAATTGCGATATTTCTTTGCTGCATCTCTTCCGCAACATTAAATCCAATATTTTTAATTGAACTAAGCGGAATTTTTCCTTCATTTACAGCTTTGATGACATTTTCTTTTATATCAGCTTTAGTATTCATCATCTATTTTGCCTCCCTTCAACAATACCATCGCTTCTCAGAACCGGCAATAATGTTCCGAAGAAGCACCTTACATCTACAATCAACCCAGAGATACTGTTCTCTTTGAGCTGTTGTGTATAAATCCCGTCCAGCTCTGCTTTATCTTCTATTTCTAGTTGATCACGGCCGCTGATTTGCGCTAATCCTGTTAAACCGGGCATGACATCATTTGCTCCCCATCTATCACGTTCAGCAATTAAATCTTCTTGATTCCAGAGAGCCGGACGCGGACCTACTACTGACATCTTCCCGCGGAATATATCCCATATCTGGGGAAGTTCGTCAAGTGAGCTTCTTCTTAGGAACCTCCCCACCCGCGTTATGTATTGCTCCGGATTAGTAAGCATATGAGTTGGCATATCGTGTGGGGTAGACATTTTCATAGAACGGAATTTATGCAAGCGGAAAAAACATTTGTTTCTCGTTAGCCGGTTCTGCATGAAGAATACCGGACCTGGATCATCGATCTTTATCGCGACAATAATTAATATGAACACAGGTGATAACAGCAGCAGACCTAAAAAAGACAGAACATTATCAATAACAGGTTTTATAAAGAATTCATATATATTTCTTTGTTTATGTTCAGCTCTGCTGTTTACATATTTTTGCATATCTTCGGGAAGAACCTGCTCTGCCAGCTCTGGATGTAAGTAAGGGTTTTTATCATCGATATTTTGTTCTTCTTTTCCGAAGAAGGCCGCGACTTTCAGTCCTATAAACAGACCTAAGAGGATTAATAAAATAGTCATGCTGTTTTTTTCCTCAAAAGAAGCTGTCTATATAATTCTGCGGCATTCGATCTGCTATGCTCACAGTTATTTCAATATTGTTATTCACAGCTTTTATTGTGTTAATGATATATCTGTCTTGAAAAGATGCGTTTGATAACTCTACGCCGTCTTTAAATTGTTTTTGCTCTCCATCGGGCATGATAAGCACAATGGGGCTTTTTATTTTTTCTGTATTTAATTTGTACATAGCTATAGATTTCATGCTGAATAAAATTCTTTTTCTTTTTAACTCCTCATCAATGAGCCCATATGCCTCTAACGGGATTTAAGCAACACGATACGCGTCTGGATGAATCAAAAACTATACTTAATTTTTATATTTTGCCATGCAGTATTTGAATCCGTCTCTCCGTCAGTTCCTGAAGAAAAGGCTCTTATCGCAAAAGACACATTTGGATAGCTTCCATACTCTTTCTTCGACATATCGCGCATTGTGAATTGCTCAGTCAGTGAAGTAGTTATTTCCTCTGCTTCAAGAGGTTCACTATAGCGATAAGCACAAAAATATTTGTCTTCGGCTGTAAGCCCTTCCTCTTGCAATACCCAGCTTGAATCAGGCTCAAATGTGTAAATTCCTTTACCGCTAAAAGTCGGCATTTCTATGAGCATCCATACGTACATCGGTATTGATGCTTCGCTCGTAATTGCAAGGTCTACTGGAAAACTTTCATTAGGTCTACACGTATTAGCAACAGAGAAGGAATGACTTTTCACCGTATAGAACTCTGATTTGCCAACTGTTATGATTCGTTTTTCATCGGCATAGAAGTATGTGGTTAAAGCTGAGCTTAATGTTGCAACAGCAATCATCAGTAAAACTGTTAGCAGAAAATTACGTTTCATTTAATCTTAATCCTTATGTTTCCGATTTTTATTTCATTCTCTTCAAGCACAGGTGCTTCCTCCTCGATTATTTTTATGTCAAGAATCCCCGTTATTTTATCCCATTGAAGAGAAAAGAATTGTTCTATTCCCGCAGTGGGCGTAAAACTAAATCCCCGCATCATGATTTCAACAATAGTGTTGATTTGTTTTACAATAATGAAAGGTTCGTCTGAAAAAAGAAGAGAACTAAGATCACTATTATCACTATTATCCCCTGATGCTGTAACTATAAATAACGGTTCAACTTGATCCAATGAGGCTAGGTCTTCTTCTAGGCCATCGGGGATTTCAAAGGGGATTTCAAATTCTACTAATGGCGTAAGCTCTATTATGTCGACAAAATCTTGAAAATCTTGCCCCTTATCGGTTAACTCTTCTGTTTCTTGCGCCTCATCTGCTGTATGCCCTTCTTCCGCATAAGCTCTATCTACCTGTATGCAAAATTCTTGTATTTTCGTAGAATAGAAATATTTTGTTAGGGCAGATGAGGGTTGTGCACATAAAAAGAGCAGCAAGAGTAATTTTTTCATTTTCTATGAACCTTCTGCGGAATGTTTTTAGTTCATAGACACATTTTACCAATCTATGGTTTCAATTCGATTTTCTTGATTTTCTTGTTTAGGACGTATCAAAAAGTTGGTTATTCTGTAATTTTTAGTTTTTACAACAACCCAGTCATCAAAATACCTATAAACTCTTTTATACCTATCAAACATATGCTCTATTGAAAATTCTTCTTTTGTTAAGTTTTCAAGCAATTTTTCACATGTCAAATCATATGATGCTACAACAGATTGTAGTTTTGAGTCGTTTTTTGCATAATCCTCAAAAATATATTTAAGCAGTCTTCGCTCAATGCGCTCCAGTGTTTTAAATTCTCTATCGTCATCATCAAGATGCGCTTCAATATATTCTAGAGGTATTTTTATGCGAAATGGGCCTGGAACAACGTAATACCAGACATTATCAGCGTCATAGAAATACCCATAATCAATAAAAGCAATTTGACTGAACATCATTCTCTCCGTTGAGGCAGTCCAGTGTGGTGTTCCATCGGGCTGATGAGTCAATATCCATGCTTCTCCGCCATTTTCGCTTCCGGGCTTGCCTATAAGCCCGAGCTGACCTAAGCTGAAAAGATAATCTATTTTTTCTGGGTC
>JAFSKE010000099.1 GCA_017449135.1 Synergistaceae bacterium | reverse complement strand
GACCCCATAAGAACACGAACTTCACCGCTTCGGACTTTGGCGAATAATTCATCTTTTTTCTTCTCCGTGTCTGCGTCATGAATAAATGCTATCTCGCTTTCTGGTACTCCATCAGCAATTAGCTTCTGCTTGATGTCGTCATAAACATTAAATCCCTTGTCCTTGCCCGGAGTTGAAAAATCGCAGAATATTAACTGCGTTAATCTGTCCTCTTTCGTGTCCTGCCATATCTGTAATACATTTTTTACGCACGTGTTCACTTTACTTCCGGGATCGTCTGGCAATAATGGATTGATAAGCCGCTGGTCTAATCCGATTTTACGACCGTCTGATGTGATTTTTAGCATATTATCTTCCGTAGGCTCAACCTGACGATTATGTACTCGGCTCGCTCGTTCAGATAGTCCTGCTACAAGTTGCCGTTACAGAAAACTTACAAAAAGTTATAAATTAACCCTTATGTTTCATTCCTCATTCATTGCATCCGTTTTTGCGATGTTGCTGCTACTTACGTTTGGTATAATGCTCCAGAGGCTTAAATTCCCGACTAACGTATCGGTACATATCAATAGTTTCGTGTTAGTGATTTACTATTGATTTACCATATTTATATAAATTTACACTGGCATTAAAATCTCTATCTATTACAGCTCCGCAGTTTTCGCAACGATATGTTCTATCTGATAATTTCAAATCTTTCTTCTTATGACCGCAAACTGAACATATTTTGCTTGAAGCATAAAATCTATCTGCTGTTATAAATTTTATACCGTTCCAATCGCATTTATATTGCAACGCTTTATAAAAATCATATAACCTTTGTTTTTGAACGGCTTTTGCCAGATGTTTATTTTTCATCATTCCTTTTACATTCAAATCTTCCATTACTATAAAACTTGGTTCTCGCTTTATTATCTCTGTTGTTACCTGTTGAATATAATCAGTTCTGATGTCTGTTAATCGGTGATTTAACTTCAAAAGTTTCTTTTCACTTTTTATAATATTACACGTTTTCTGGAACTTTTCTCCTTTCTTATTTTTAAGATATTTTCGTGAGATTTGACGCTGTAATCTGCGCTGTTTTTTCTTTAACCGTCTCACTCGGCTTGTTTTGTTAATATTTTTGTAAACATGACCAGAACTGCATATTGCAAGGTCTTTTACGCCTAAATCAATTCCAATTCCTTCATTATCACATTTTTTAGTACATTGTTTCTCCGTTTCAATCCCTACAGTTAAAAACCAATTTATTCCGTCATACGAAATTCGTGGATTAAAGTATTTGCCTGTTTTCGGTATTCTGTCGTATTCTGCAAGCCTAAACCAATTTATACTTTGACGATTTTTCTTTTTACTAAGCACTATGTTTTCAAGTTTTACATGTGTTTTCGTAAATTTTATTTTTATAGGGTCTGTATAAAAACTTGGTTTGCTCTGTTTACGACTTTTATATTTCGGATATTGTGCAAGTCCCTTGAAAAATTTTTTATATGCTTCAACTGCATCTTTTATTGCCTGTTTACAGACATTGTTACTTATCGTATAAAGCCATTTGTACTTTTCATCATGCTTTAACTGAGTGAATTGTTTACGCAGTTCATAATCAGATAAAAATTTTCCGCCTGAAGCATAATTTTTATTCTCTTCTTCTAATGCCCAGTTATATGCAAAACGTGCTGTTCCTGTAAACTGAAATAATCGTGTTCTCTGTCTATTATTCGGAATTATCATTACTCGAATTGTCTTTATCATTAAGTAATTCCTCCACTAACTTTTTAGCTTTATGAGCACGTTTTCCCTGCAATTTACAGCTAAACACAGTTATTATTTGCACAAGGTCTTCAACAAGTTCTTGCTGTTCCGTCTTTTCTGTATGGTCTATTATCTCAATTTTGCAATTATGTAATTTTGCAATTTCCTCAATAAGCTCAAAACCGAAACGCAATAATCTGTCTTTATACAATACTACTAATTTTTCAACAAGATTATTATTTATAAGCTGTATAAGCTCTATAAGACCTTTGTTATGATAATTAATTCCACTACCTATATCTTGAATAATGCGAAATGGTTTTCCTTGTGCTAATAAGTAGGTATACATATTAGCAATTTGGCGTTCAAGGTCGTCTTTTTGCTTATAGCTTGATACACGACAATATCCAACCGTTATTCTATCTATTCCTTGAACATTCGTAATATTATTCAGTTGTTCGCTGGAATAATAGCGATAACCACTTTTAGTCGTATGATGTGGTTTTAATTTTCCCGATTTATCCCAATTTCTCAAAGTTTGCGGTGTAACACCAAGTATCTTTGAAAAACTGTGAATCGAATAATACTTACTCAACTCATTACCTCCTTTTTTATAATTATATCAAAGGAATTTTATAAAGTCAAGTAAATATTTATATATTTTTATAAGTTATTTTTAACTGTTAATCAGCCTCCAAAGTTTTTATTTTGTACTGCCTTGTATTCGATTTTCAAAAAACTAACGGGCTTTTTTCAATTTCCTTTTCGGGTTTTTGTTTTTCCTCTCCCGTTCTTGATGGTTATTATTTTACAACAAACAAGAAAAAATACAATACGTAATTAATACATAAATTACTAAGTAATATAACTGATTTTTTATTAAGGTTTTGCGTTAAATTGATTGTGTGTTAGCGGTTTCGGCGGTATCTGGCTGTATTTCTCGAATTGGCTTTGATGACCGCCGAAAATCGTACCCGCCCGCCCCTCAGTAAAGATGAATGAATTTATACTTATTTGTGTTATAATTAAAATAAAAGAAGGAGGAAGATTTTTTATGACTTTTATTACGGAAAAGGACTTTTTGTCAGTAACAGAGGTATCTAAAATATTAAGAAAGACAAATGAAAGAATAAGCTCACTTTGTAGGGCAGGAAAATTTAAGGGAGCGAAAAAAGTAGGGAGTTATTGGATAATTCCAAGCAAAGAGGTCGAGACATTTACAGAAGTAAAAAGAGGGCCGAAGAGGAAAATATCGCAAAAAATGTATATACAAAATGTCTTG
>JAFSKE010000098.1 GCA_017449135.1 Synergistaceae bacterium | reverse complement strand
TGTTACACCGCATTTCCTGCCGTTGTCAGATCCGTCATCATTTCTTAAGGGCGAAGAAGATATATTATTCTCAATGGAAGTCGACGTTAAGAGAATACCTGATATAAAACTTCATAAACTCTTTGAAAGCAAAATTTATTTGATAACAGAAAAATCTGATCCGTTAGCTCAAAAAGAAATTATAGAAATGAATGATTTATCTAATCGTACATTAATGGTCGGAGGAGGTTCGCCGCCGGAACTTCGCTTAGTACAGCAAAGAGTCATTGAAACACTTAATATTCCTTATTTTAACAGCAACGATCACGAAACTACTTTAACAAATGTTGCAACTCACAAAGGAATATGCCTTGCTCCCGGATTTCTAAACGATCATTATGATGAATTTGCATGGATACCGTTTAATTGCACTGAAACTGTTTCATGTGTACTGTGCACTCATGCAAGCGAAGAAAGAAAAATAGTATTAAACTTCGTCAGACTTTTGCAAAATATTTATCGAGACAAAGCACCATTTTATTTATAAATTTCAACACATTATAAATTATTTTTGTGTTATAATTTCTTATAATCGCTTCACGGCTTTTGAAAGTAAAAATGCAAATAACTTCAAAGAATAAATTTTACATTTTGCCACTACATTTGCCACTACAAAAATATTAATTTATTTCAGTTTTGATAAAGAGTTAGAAAGATATTTTTTTTTGCATGACTTAAATTTTTTCACAAGAAATTCGACGCAAAAAAATCTCGCTGTCATTAAGTTAAGCACCCCTCCGCCTCTTTGAGACACTAATTAAGGGGAGATGTCTCGCAGAGACAGAGAGGTTATTATGATGTTAATTAATTAATTTATGCCATTCCTGAATCGAACGTAACGAATCAGAATTTGAATTTTGATTTTTAACGCTGATAATGCCTTCAATCGCTGCGTCAGCTCCTGCCAATGTCGTAATATACGGAACACCGGCTTTAATTGCTGTACGTCTCAATCTTGAGCCTGTATCAGTCAATGCTTTTTCTCTGGGAGTATTGATTACAAGTTGAACATGGCCGTTAATAATATAATCAAAAATATCCGGTCTTGAATTTCCGATTTTGTTGCAATTAATCCCTGAATTTTTGAGCGTTTCAAAAGTTCCTTCGGTGGCAAAAATTTTGAATCCGGATTCAACGAATTTTTTAGCAATTCCCGAAATATATTTCTTATCTGAATCACTGACGGCGATTAAAACATTTCCGCTTAAAGGCAGTTTTGAATTTGCAGCCTCTTCAGCTTTGAAAAACGCTTCACCGGGATTACTTGAAATTCCTAAAACTTCTCCCGTAGATCTCATTTCCGGCGATAAAACCGGATCGACTTCCTGGAACATGTTAAACGGGAAAACAGCTTCTTTGACTCCGTAATATGGAATTTTTCGCTCAGTTAGAGATGTCAACGGTGAATTATTTGTAACTATTGCTTCAACGGCAAGAGGAACCATTTGAATCCCGCAGACTTTTGAAACTAACGGAACAGTTCTGGAGGCTCTTGGATTTGCTTCGAGAACAAAAACTTTTCCGTTTTCGATTGCATATTGAATATTCATAAGTCCTACAACGTGCATTGCTTCGGCAATTTTTCGTGTGTAATCCTTAATCGTGTTTAATGCTTCGTCGGAAATATGCCGTGAAGGAATTATGCAGGCTGAATCACCCGAATGAATCCCCGCAAGTTCGATATGTTCCATTACTGCGGGAACGTAAGCGTGAAATCCATCGCAAATTGCATCAGCTTCACATTCAAGTGCATGATTCAAAAATCTGTCAATTAAAATCGGTCTGTCAGGAGTAACACCGACAGCAGCCTTAACATAATTTTCGAGTGATTTCTCATCGTAAACAATTTCCATGCCCCTGCCGCCTAAAACATACGAAGGCCTTACCATAACGGGATAACCGATTTTATTTGCGATTTCGTGAGCCTGTTCGAGAGTTGCTGCCATTCCTGATTCAGGCATGGGAATATTCAAATCGTCCATAACTTTTTTGAAACGTCCCCTATCCTCCGCAAGGTCAATAATTTCCGGAGATGTTCCCAAGATTTTTACGCCGTTTCGTTCAAGTTCGGAAGCTAAATTCAAAGGTGTCTGACCTCCAAACTGTGCAATGACTCCGAGAGGTTTTTCGTGATTGTAAATGCTCAAAACATCTTCAAGGGTTAAAGGTTCAAAATATAATTTATCGGAAGTGTCATAATCTGTTGAAACGGTTTCAGGATTGCAGTTAATCATAATAGTTTCAAAGCCGAGTTTCTTTAATGACTTCGCCGCATGAACACAGCAATAATCAAATTCAATTCCCTGACCGATTCTGTTAGGCCCACCGCCGAGAATCATAATTTTGTTGTTTGTTTTTACGACATCGCTGAGGGAGAGGCTGTTATATGACGAATAATAATATGCTCCGTTTTCAGTACCGCTGACGTGAACTTTATCCCATGTTTCAAGCAAATTTAATTTTTCTCTGTGTTCTCTAATTGACTGTTCGGGAACGTTGAGAATTTTTGCAAGATATTTGTCCGAAAATCCGTCCTTTTTAGCTTGAATTAAAATTTCATCTGACAGTGGAGTCGTCAAAATTTTTTCTTCTTCGTCAACAAGTTCTTTTAATTCCTGAATAAAATATTTTTTAATGTGAGTTAAATTATGGATTTCTTCAACCGTTGCACCTTTTCTCAATGCCTCATAAATCATAAAATATCTTTCACTCGTGGGATATTCAAGCATACTTAATAATTCAGATTTTGAGAGCGAATTGAAATTTTTAACGAAGCCTAATCCGTAACGGTCTTTTTCAAGCGAACGAACAGCCTTTTGTAACGCTTCCTTGAAATTTTTTCCGATACTCATAACTTCGCCCACTGCACGCATTTGAGTTCCTAATTTATCCTGAACGCCTTTGAATTTCTCGAAAGCCCAGCGAGCAAATTTTACGACAACATAATCTCCGTCAGGTTTATATTTGTCGAGTGATTTATATTTTCCGCATTCAATTTCGCTTAACGAAAGTCCCGCCGCAAGTTTTGCCGAAACTAAAGCAATCGGAAATCCCGTAGCCTTTGAAGCAAGTGCCGAAGATCTCGAAGTTCTTGGATTAATTTCGATTACAATTATTCTGTCGGTTTTAGGATCGTGTGCGAATTGAACGTTTGTTCCGCCGATGACTCCGATATGTTCAACGATTTTATATGCCATATCCTGAAGTTTTTTCTGCAATTCTTCCGAGATTGTCAGCATTGGAGCAACGCAGAATGAATCTCCCGTGTGTACTCCCATTGGGTCAACGTTCTCAATAAAGCATACTGTAATCATGTTATTATCTTTATCGCGTACGACCTCAAGTTCCAATTCTTCCCAGCCTAAAACTGACTCTTCAACTAAGACTTGATGAACTATACTTGCCTGTAAACCTCTTTCACAGACAATTTTTAATTCATCACGATTATAAACAAGTCCGCCCCCTGCGCCTCCCATAGTGTAAGCCGGACGAAGGACAACGGGATAATTTAATTTTTCGGCAATCTTCAAAGCGTCTTCAACTGAATATGCAACTTCAGAGCGAGCCATTTCGATATTTAACTTTTGCATTGTCTTTTTGAACTCGACTCTGTCTTCCCCACGTTCGATTGCGTCAGCCTGGACACCGATAATTTTTACGTTATATTTTTCTAAAATCCCGGCTTTGTTTAATTCTGCACATAAATTTAATCCTGATTGCCCTCCTAAATTCGGCAGAAGTGCATCAGGTTTTTCACGTGCAATAATTTTTTCGAGACTTTCAACGTTCAATGGCTCAATATATGTTATATCTGCCATTTCGGGATCTGTCATTATTGTTGCGGGATTTGAATTTACTAAAATGATTTCGTAGCCCAAAGACCTTAAAGCCTTACAAGCCTGTGTTCCTGAATAATCAAATTCACAGGCCTGACCGATAACGATAGGCCCGGAACCGATGATTAAAATTTTATGAATGTCTTTACGTACTGCCATTAAATATTTCACTTATCCTCTGAGGAAACCACCGGAGTAATTTCTTCAACTTTTTTAACTTCTTCGCTGACCGTCTCTATTATTTTTTGTTCGACTTGTTCAACAGGCTCAACAGACACGACAGGTTCAACGGATTCAGTTTTTACTTCTTCAGCATCTTTAATTACTTCAGGTTTGATTTCCTGTTTTACTTCTTCAACTTTGATTTCGACATCTTCAGATTTGATTTCTTCGCTGACGGGTTCAGCTGGCTCTTCAACCTTTTCAACTTCGACAACGTCAGGAGATTTAACTTCTTCCGTTACAACTTCAGTTTTGACATCTTCGCTTACAGTTTCGACCGCAACAGGCTCTTTGACTTCTTTAACTTCAGTTTTAGGCTCTTCGCTTACGGTTTCAACTTTGATTTCGGGTTCTTCACTAACGACTTCTGAATCCTTGCTTGTTTCTACAGGTGTAATATCGGGAATTTCCGGAGCAGGCTGTTTCTCCGTCGCAGCAAATAATGACGAATCATTAATCGTTAATTGTGCTTTCTTTCTCAAAGATTCTTCGTAATCGCTAAGTCTCTTTCTCTGTTCCTGTTGAGTCAATAAAGTTTTGATGTCTGCACTGACTTCATCATAAGGCGTTAAAGATTCTTCGACATGACTCGTTTTAAGTCCGACGGCAAAATCAGAACTTGCAACCTCAAACACAGGGCTGGGCTGTAAAATATCAAGTGATTCTAAAACCGCCAATGTTCCCATTTTTAATGCACTTGAAGGCAAAAATACAGGGTCTCTTGTGATGTTGATGATGTCGCTTGATTTAACTTCATCATTTGAAACGATTTTTTCCCAGCTTTCACCGGCCAAAAGTTTTGCTCTGAAGTTTTCAGCGTCTGCACTCGTGTTGAAATCGGCCATGTGAATCATAAATCCTTCGGGCTTGCTGTAAATTAAATTCTTCATTGTGTCGTAAAATTCAACAGCTTTGTCCTCACTGATTACAACTTCACCTATTGCATCGCTCAATAATCTTTCATAAGCCATTTGACGAGCTAAACTCTTTTTGTAATCGTCAACATTAATTCCTGACTGTGCAAGAGCCTGATAAAAAGTTTCACGTGTCGGATAATAAGTATCTGCGTAAATTTTCATGGCATGTTCAGCTTCGGCATCGGAAACAGAAATTCCCTTCTCCTCAACTTCTTTTGCAAGCTGAGAATCTAAAACTGCCTGATCCAAAACCGTTTTATAAATTGCAGGCATGTCAAGCGATGTAACATTTCTTGAACTGTAAGTGCTTAAATAATTTCTAAGTCTCTGTTCAAGCTCTGAACGCATTAAAGATCTTCCGTTGATGTTGGCGACCTCATAATCGCTCATTGTTCCGTCAGCGTTTACAGTAGGAGTCCTTCTTCTTCCGCTGCCCTCGTACATTAAGAACGTTGAAAGCAGAAAAGCAACTACAACAATCGCCATAACCCACTTCATTTGTTTTCGCAAAAAATTCATCATAATTTTGTAAAACCTTCTCCCTTAAAAATAATTTGAAAATATTACGTATTTTTTACGAAATAATTTTAGCATATAATCCGCAAAATTACACATTGTTTAATGAGTTACTTTTTTTAACTTGAACTTCAAGATTTTTTATTTCTCCGCCTGACTCTTTCATGATTGTACTTAGAATCTCGGAAATCTCATCGGCCTCTGAATTTTTGCATTCACAAACTAACGAGTCATGAACCTGCAAAAATAATTTTCCTTTGACTTTACTTTCAAAATTAATCATAGCTTTCCTCGCAATATCCGCAGCAGTTCCCTGAATCGGAGAATTTATCAATGCCCTTTCAAGTCCCGTACCTTGAGCAGGAATTTCTTTAACGGGTCTGATTCTTCCGTCAAGAGTGTGAGAAAAGCCCCGTGATTTTGAATTTTCGACAATCTCATCAAGAAATTTTTGAATACTCGGCAAGGCATTAAAATATCTGTTCATGATTTCTTTTGCTTCAGTTCTTGAAATTCCGAGTCTGTCGGCAAGTCCGAAAGAACTCATTCCGTAAATCAAACCGAAATTAATCATTTTCGCCGCACGCCTCAACTCAGGTGTAACAAATTCAGGTGCAGTCTCAAAAACCCACGAAGCCGTTTCAGAATGAATATCACGATTATTATTGAAAGCGTCGATTAATTTTTCTTCGCCTGAAAAATAAGCAAGGATTCTCAATTCTATTTGTGAGTAATCGGCAGACACAAAAATATTTTCAGGATTAACAGGAACGAGTCCCGATTTAATTTTTTCAGCCCATTCTCCGAATGCAGGAATATTTTGTAAATTAGGATCTCTGCTGCTCAATCGCCCCGTACCTGTTAAGGCAGGTTCAAAAGTTGTGTGAATGATTCCGTCAGTCTCACCGGCCTTTTGAAGTGGAATAACGAAGCCCGACAGCATTTTTGAAATTTCACGATGTTCAAGGATTAACGCAGGAATTTTTCCATCGGGTAATTTTGAAAGTTTTTCGAGAACGTTTGCATCGGTTGAAAATGATGTTTTGCCTTTAGTTTTTTTGTCGGGATCAAAACCGAGTCTCTCAAATAACAGCCATGCAACCTGTTTAGGGGAATTTACGTTTATGTTAGCTCCTGATAAAGTAAAAATTTCGTTTTCAAGATTAAAAATTTTTTCCTGTAATTCATCTTGAATAACTGCGAATTTGTCTGTGTCGATTCTGATTCCGTGATCTTCCATTTTGTTTAATACAGGAATTAACGGAATGTCTATCTTAGTCATGACATCGTGTAGGCCGTCAAATCTTAAAATTTCGCTTTCAAGATTTTTGTAGACTTCGTTAAAATTTTCGTTTGAGACATCTTGCAAAATTTTCGGGAAATTTCTTTCGGTCTCGTCAGGGTGTAAAAGATAATAAGCTGTCTTCAAATCCCAAATACTTTTTGAAGCCGTGAATTTTTCGGGGGAGTTTCGCAATTCAGTTTTGTAATCGTAAGCGAGAATGTCAAAATTAGGAATTTCAATCTCTCTGTCAACCTGTTGAGCAAGGGGAGACTCTGCCTCTTCGCTTGCGGGGAGGTGGTACAAAGTACCGGAGGGGACGTAATCAGCTCCCAAACGTTTTAACACTCTCTGCAATCCTAATTTTTCGGCTAAATTTTTAGCTTCTTCAACGTTAGGCGAAAAATTTAAGCAGTC
>JAFSKE010000097.1 GCA_017449135.1 Synergistaceae bacterium | reverse complement strand
TTTACGAAGCCTGTCTCAGGGTCTACAACATCAGCACGTTTAATATTGACATCGTAATACATTCCGCAATTCATTTGAACTCTCATAGGAACTCCGATATTATCATCAACGCACGGAGCAGAGGGGAAATTTACGCATTTCATACCTTTGCCGTAATATACATCAGTCGTTCCGTTTATTAACGTATGATTTTCGTTGTATGAGTCAGTTCTCAAAGCCGTTGAGAGTCCTGCCTTATCAGCATAGTTATATTCGTTCATGTCGAGGAAAATAACCTGCTCTCCGTTATGGCCGCGAATTACAAGACGTTTTGTTTCCTCTTCGCGATCTTTTGACAGATTATTATTTTCAGGGTCTGTAACATCATGGCCGCCTGGTTCGACAGTAACTTCAAGCCACCCAGCACCGGCATTTTTGAGTCTCTCTGCAAGGTCGTCAATCGTGTAAGTTCCGGAATTTAATTTTATGTCAACAGTTTTTCCGCCGCTAACAACTCTCCAATGTAACTGCGTACCCTCTTCGACAGTCATTTCTTCGCTGGGGTCAAATTCACGGCTCTTTAACGCTGTCTCCATTCCGAGATAATCAAAAATATCGATATGGCTTTGATCTAAAATTCTGTTACCGTGTTCCTTAGTGAATGATTCCCCCGTCAAATTTTTATTTTCATCGTAAAGTTCATCGAACATCTTTAACGCTCCCCCTTCAGCTTGAATCGTGATTGAGGGATAGTGTAATGCTTCTTGGGCTTCGTCAATGTTCAAAACGTCAGAAGGCTGTTCACCGATTCTCTCGGCCATGATTATTAAACCGTTTCCGTCTGCGGATTGTCGGGCGTAAACACCTTCGATTGCATTTATTTTTTCTGCGAGTGTTGCGGGAGTGTCTGTATCTTGAATTTCGATTGTTGTTTTTACGATTGAACCTTCAGTGTTGTAAATCGTGAGTTTTGCATTGTCTTCATTCCAGCCTGAACATTCAGCAGAACTTAAATCCCTCGATACAGCTCTTGCAGGAGTAGGCATATAATCAGTGTCAGGCCAGCCGGTAATTCCGATTTTTTCACCTGTTGTTGATTTCATGATTAATTTTTTTCGGCTGTTTTCGTTATCATACTCGATATATGCCTTCACGAGCATATCAGCACCCTGTTCCTCAAGTGAACGGTTTACAATACTCGCTAAATCTTCAAGGCTTATTCCGGATAATTCGTTAGGGTCTCTGAAATGGTTATGGTCGCTAAAATTAACTGTTCCGTCAGCATTTGTTTTATTAACGTCGTTGTCGCTCCAATCCTCAGGAATGAAAACTGATAATGTACGATTCCCGACGGTAATTTGAACTTTCTCTTCACGTCCTGTCCATTTCCAATCGTTTGAGACATAATGAGAGCAGATAAAATAACTGTCCTGATCTTCAGGAATAATATCGCTACCCGCAAATGAAATATCGCCCAAAACACTTTCGCTGACGGCATATTTCATTCGTTCGTCATTTCCCTGATATACAATGCTTCCGTCAGGCTGTACTGCAAAAGGAGGCGTTGAAGTGTCTGTTCCTCCGAAAATATATTTTCCTGCAATTTTAGTATTAAGATTGTCAAGCATTATTTTTTTGTTCGCTTCAATTTGTGCTGTGATGTCTTTTAACTGCGAACTGTTTAATGCTGCGTCCCCTGCTTCGATTATTAAATTCTTGATTGTCTGTGCTGCGTCAAGAACGTTATTCAATGCACTGTCGGCATGTCGCAACATTGTTACGGCGTTTTCAGTGTTGGACTGATATTTATTATTAGCAGTCAAAGCCGACTGAACATTTAACGATTTTGAAATCGCAGCAGGATTATCAGATAATTTTGTATATTTATTGCCTGAAGCTATTTGATTTTGTAAATCCTGAATATTTCGCTGGCTTTGCTGTAATGAGTTCATCAGGCCTTTATACATTGTTGCTGTTGTAAGACGACTGTACATTTTTATAATCTCCTTATGATTTTATACAAAGATTATCGGCCTACAGTACCGAAACCGTTAATAATCGTGTTAAGCATTTCGTCCATCGCCGTAACATATCTCGACATTGCACCGAAAGCACGATTTAGAATAACCATGTTCATTAATTCCTCGTCGAGATTTACCCCTGAAACTGCCTGACGCTGACCGTCAATTTGCTCGCTCACGGTTGCCTGAGTTGTGTACATTGCTTTTGCGTGTGCTGCTTCAGTTCCGATTTGAGATAACATAGCATCATAAATTCCGCCGATTGTCATTGTTCCGTTTTCGAGGACTTTTGCGAAGTTTAGATTATTCATTCTTGAGGCATTTGTACCGTCTCCGGAACCTCCGCTGACACCTTTAGAAGCTATACCGTTTGCGTCTTTTGCACCCATTGCAGCACCGATTAACGAAGGATCTTTTTCAACTTTTTCCGTAACGCTCAATCTCTCGGAAGCACCTGCCTGGCCTCCAAGAGGATTAAAGAATGCAACGCCCGTCATCGTAATATCGTTTGAAATTCCGTAGCCCGAATATTGATAAGCGTTAAAGGTTTTTATAAGCCCGTAAGCCATTTCGTCAAGTTCGGATTTCAAATTCGGGATCATTTCGTCCCTTGCTTCTTCAAGTCCCTTCATCGAACCTTCACGGATATGATGCCTGACAGTGATTGTTGCGTTTCCTGCATCTTTGAGATTCAACCACATTCCCGTTTCAACTTCGCTTAATTCAGTAGCCGAATATTTAAGTTTTGAATTTGTCGTTACAGCGGGGATTCTTCTTGCCATGTTGAATTTATTGTCGGCCGATAAATATTTAACACCGTTCAAACTGAATGAAGCGTCTTTCGCAATTCCGGTATCAGGAATATATGTAATTTCCCTGTAAGTCATTAAATATTCATCGTTTTCGTCTTTAATGTCCGAAATAATCTGCTGATTTTGAGTAAGTCCGAGTCTCCTCAAAACCTGCATATTTCCGTCTTCAGCTCCCATTAGAGTAATTCGCTGGGCTTCACCTGCGACGTTAGCAAAAATTTCAAGATAGCCGTTATCCGTTGAAGCGTGTACCCACTGTTCAGGCTCTGTAAGTCCTAATTCTTCCTGATATTTTTCGTTAATTTTGTTTCGGATTGTGATTAAACTGTCGGAACTTTCAACGTCAATCGTGATTACAGGGTTTTCGTTTACAATTCCGAGCTGTTTCGCAAGATTCCCTTCGACATCTGAAATTGACAACAAATAATTATCCTTCGATTCAACGTAAAATTGAGTATAAACGCCTGTCGATGATTTTCCGGCTACAACCTTCAATCCCTTTAATGCAGGTGTATCCGCTCCCGTATTTTTCGATAATGTTTCTGTCATGAAATCAGTTAAATCTTCGACGGTTAAAGTTTCTCCGACGGTTTTATTCGTACCTAAATCAGAACTTAAAACCCACCTGTTCGTTGATGAGTTCCATGAAACAGTAAAATCTACCTGATCTCCCGATACGCCGATTCTGAAAGTATGTTTTTCTCCTGCCGTACCTTCGGATAAAATTTCGCCTTCAGCAAGGTTTGATGTCTGTCTGAAATTTTCGGAAGTTACACGAGTCCCCTGTGTTCCGACTTGAATCCTGAATGATCCCGAAATGTTTAATGCGTCCTCAATGTTGTGAGGGTCTGTTCTCATTAAAACACTGCTTAATTCGTGCTTTGCTTCGGTGAGTGTTCCAAAGATTCCGCTGTAGTCAGTAACTTCAACCGGAGAATATTCGTTATTTGTAGTAGGTGCTGTAAATGTTAATGTCTTGAAGTTTTCGCCGTTTCTTGTAACAGATTCCTCTTCGACATTCAAATTGATTCCCAAAGTTCCTGCCGTACTATTGATAAAACTTCGTAAATTTGTTGTCGTTAATTCGTCCCCAACAGTAACAGGCGTAATCCAATCCGTGCCATCAGGTTTTTTAGCTTCTCCGTTGACTTCAGCTCTTAATTTCCAAGTTCCTCCGTCATTGTCAATTTTTATTGTGAGAAGTGAAGGGTTCCCGTTATCGTCAAGAGTTCTGAATGATAATTTATAGGGTTTATCCTCCGAAGTATTTATATCTAAAATTTTCCCGTCAAGAAATTCCGAAGTTTTAACGGCGTAAGTGTCAAGACAGTGAGCATTTCCCCCGCCCATAGTCCATTCGACACCGTTAGCGATTCTGTCAACACTCAATAAATATGTACCTTCAGGACCTGTTGCGAGAGCTTCGGCAACGTTGATGTTATCGACAATATCAAATTCGTTTTCAGCGACTTGAACATCATAATAAACATGATTATCCCACATGAACGCATGAGCTTTTAATTCACGGACGTTTGTCCCCTGAACGAGAACACGGCCATTAACTGAAAGGAAAAATTCTCCTCTAATTCCGTCTCTTGTTAAGGGCTCGTTGTAGGATATGTCCATCATTTTTGAGAGTTTATCAATGATTACGTCTCTCTGATCTCTTAAATCGTTAGCATTTTGTCCGAGAGTTTCAGCCTCGTAAATTTCTTTATTTAACGCAGCAATGTCGTGTAACATTTGATTAGCTTCTTTGACAGACTGCTGAAGTTCAAGATTTATGCTTTCGTTATAGGAGTTGAAATTTTGAATTAATCCGTTCAACATTCCCCCTAAAGCATTTGCACTCTCAACAAGGCTTCTTCTTGCACTCGTATCTTCGGGAGATTCCTGCAAAGCCTGCAAATTAATGAAAAACGTATCCATTGAATCTCGAATACCTGACGCACTTGGTTCCGGAATATAATTTTGAATCGAATCGTATAAATCGTTAATTTTTTCCCAATAACCTAAAGCCGCCTGATTATCACGATATTGAAAATCCAGAAATTCATCACGGATTCTCTCAATGCTGCTTGCATACATTCCCTGTCCGAGCTGTCCGACGTTTGGAATGTCCTCAGGTTTCACCGTAGCAAAATTTACACGCTGACGGGAATAACCTTCAGTGTTCATATTTGCGATATTGTGCCCGGTAGTCTGCATTCCAAGCCTGAAAGCATTTAGCGCAGATCTCCCCGTTTCAAAAGCACCGAATGTACCACTCATCTTTAATTACCCCCTGAAATCGGCCGAACCTGTCTGCGAAATTGAATCTCCGTTAAGTCTGCGCCATTCAGAAAGCAGCATTGACGTATATTTTTCGTTTTGGTCAATCAGGCCGTTTAATATCATAATTTCCGACTTTAACACAAAAACGGACTGCCTTAATTTTTCAGCAGCCCCGTTAAATTTTTTACGTTCTTCATCGTCTGTAAGTTTTGATGCCAGCGAACTTATTTTGGGATCGCAGGAAAATTCCGCAGCTAACTTTTTCGCTATATCATTACGCAAATTTTCACAGGATTGAACTTCAAATGAAATATCCCTTGTCTCATTCATAAGCTCATTAACTGCCTCTGTGTCCCGTGCCTGCATGGCCTCCCGCTGTTCACGCATTGCATCAATTAAATCCTCTATGCAGTCAGACTCGTCAAGAATCGCATTAATCAACTTCTCAACTTCTGTACGCATTTTATATTCACTCTAAATCAAGAAATCCGGCAAATATTAGCGAGTTAGCCAGCTTATCCAACGGGGGATTGTAATTTCCCGATTCAACTTTAGCTTTCAAATCCGCAACCAAATCTTCGCGGACATCGGGAATATTTTTCATCTCAGCGTTTGCTCGTGCCAATAACGTCCCGAAAGAACTGAATTTTGCGTTGTCTGATTCATTAGTAAATTCACTATTGTAAGAAACACTACGCTTTGATTTTTTTCCGTTCAGAGCATCTAAATTGTATTGCCCTGATATTCTGCCAATCATTTTATTTACGCTCCTCCTTCTTCAAAAGATTTTGCTGACATTAATTTATTAGTTCTTGTATTGAATTTCGGTTTTTATTTTGCGTATCTTTAATTAGATTTTTGGGAAAGTGAAATTATTTTTGAAAAAATCTCCCCTCAAAAAAGCAATGTCATTAAGTTAAGAGAAACAAAAAGAGCTTCTGAAAATCTCTGAGGTTCTTTTATAATTATTAAAAAAATCCTGAGGTAAAAATGATACATAAAAAGGAACTAAAAATAAAGATAAAAAATTGATATTGGAAATGGAAGAAAATTCCGGTTTATTTTCAATACGGCCTGGCAAAGATTTTTCAAGAAATTCAAAACTTACTCTTCAAAAAACTGTTTCAATTTTGCTGGCTATGCAGGGAAAAAGTATTTCAAACGAATTACTGGATTTTTTTGATTTCGATCCTAA
>JAFSKE010000010.1 GCA_017449135.1 Synergistaceae bacterium | reverse complement strand
TCCTGTTCCAACTGCCTCCGTTGAGATCATAAACTATTAACGGTCTTGAACGTTGCCAGACAGCATTAAAAATTGTAGTCTTGTTTATATTTCCGTTTATGGCAACAGTAACTGTACTTCCGGAACCGGGAGCAATCGTTTTCGCTTCACCGTTCTGATCTTCATATGACCAGCCCATAAAATCATAATTAGTTTTTGTAGGAATGGGAACTGATATATCAGTTGTGTTGCTGCTGACAAAGTAATTTTTATTCCCGAAATTCTCCCTGACTGTAATATTTCCGTTTGCATCAGTATCGTAAGCACCCGCACGGAAAGAAGCTATGAAGGCTTTATCATCTCCGGGAATCAGAACCGCACTTCCGTCTGCCATGCTGTTAATACTGCTTAGATCTGTCGTTATGGGACAATCAGTTAATGCTCCCCAGCCGCCTCCGTTCACGTTAAACGAGATCGGTAATGATGTTCTGCCGACTGCTGCATTCACCTGACCAGCCCAACAGGCAACATCACCCATTTTAGCGTCTGACCTCATGGTATAGCTGTCATTATCGCTGTTATGGAAACGATATAAAACCGACGTTGTAGAATCTGCTGCTTTGTAAAAAATTGTGTAAATCGTTCTTTCTGCAAGCTCTACATTGACGGAAATATTGTTATTGGGCATAGTCAGCTCGTAAACTTCAACGCCGGTATTTATGTCAAGGCTTATTAAATTCAGAGTAATACCTTGAACATTAATCGATTCAATTCCGTAACCGTAATCGGGATTTACAACAATTCTTAGCTTATCGTTATAGTGTGCGGTCGGAGAATTAAGAGTTATCGCGCCGTTTGTTATGTTGCAGGATATATTGTAGTCAGCCAGCTTAAACGTCGCATTAACGGTAACTTCTTCATCGGGCATAATAAACGATTGATTTGTTACGGCGATTGAAGCACCGCCATTTATCTTTGTAGGTATCAGAGTATCTAAGACGTAACCTGTTTCCGGTGATATTGTAATGGGAACAACAGCACCGACAGTCGCAACTGCAGGAGCCGTAATTGTACCGTGAGTTATTCCGCTTTGTACGGTTATGGCATTAACGCCGTAAGTAACTGAAATAGTTTTTGTTTCGCTTCCGCCGGTGTTTATTGTTACGCTTGCCCTAAAAAAGCCGTTTGTGCTTGGAACTGTATTTGTCGGTGTACTCCAGGTACTGCCTGATTTTTGAGAATACGTAATATCTCCTGAGATGGTGAATGCGTCGGTATCTCCGCTCAAGACTGCCGCACCTCCGCCGGACGCAGGAGGAGTGATAGTGAGTGTAGCCTTACTGTCCGTCAGTCCGCAGCCGGCTGTAGAACATGTTGCTATGATTGTATTATCGCCGCTCGACACATAAGTGAAGTTATGTGTATGTACTGCCGCTTCCGTGCCGCTGAGTACAACCTGATAACTATTATTGTCGCTGGTGAAATTGCTGATGCTTCCTTTGCCGGAAAGTCCATCGGTGAATACTCCGGGATTGGCCATTGTAACGCCGATTTTTGCATCACTGCTCAGACTGCCTGAAACACTGATCTTTTTACCACTACCTAAATAAACGTTATCCTTTGTTGTACCCCCCCCACGTTGAAATTGCCTGTGATATTCGGAGAGCCGGAAATTTTTAACGAACCAATATTATTAAAGCAAACACCGCCACCATGGCCGTCGTCTGAAATTACAGTATTGCCTGTTATGGAGCCGCCGCTCATTTCGAAACGCCATGCGACGTAAACACCGCCGCCATAATTTGCAGTATTTCCAATGATAGAGCCGCCTCTCATTTTTAACGTTGATTGGGTATAGACTATTATACCTCCGCCATGGTGTGAAGCAGGTTCTATACCGCCGGTAATGTAGCCTCCCTTGACTTCGATTGCATTTCCTGTTTGTGTTGTGCTGACTGATATACCTCGACCTTGTTCATTCAGCGTGATGTAGTGCGTAGTGTTGGGGTTGCTGTCTAATAAAGTTAAAGTTTGATTTTTATCAATTTTGATAACTTCTTTGTTTCCCGTCATAAGGATTCCGAAGCCATTGAGATCGAGCGATGTATTTTTAGAGATCGTCAGGGGGTCATTGCCATTATTAATTATGTCCGCAGTAAGCTGAATGTCGCCGCCGTTGCTTAGGGCTGATTTCAAAACGTCCAAAGTACTAACTTGAGTAACTGCCTGTGCTGTCGGAGTGAACATCTGCAAAAGCAAAACGCTCATTGCCAGCATAAACATAAAATTTACAATTTTGTTAGATTTGTGTTTCACGAAAAAAAATCTCCTTTGTAAAAATTAAAATTTTGTGTCCTGTTTCATTACAGTTTTTGTGCGTAATTTTTAATACCGCCTTTCCGCATCATAGTGCTAAATTTGTGCATGATTATATCAAGTTTTTGATGATTTTCAAAATTGTTTTAAGTCTTTATTGTTAATGGAACATCATAAACTCAACCAGAATGACACTGAACTTAATTAATTTATTGGATAATTACATTGCAAGAATATCATGGTGGACTGTGAGGGACTCGAACCCACGACCCGCTGATTAAGAGTCAGCTGCTCTACCAACTGAGCTAACAGTCCTCGTATGGGCATTTTTCGTTCTGGCGCGCCCTGCAGGATTCGAACCCACGGCCTACAGATCCGAAGTCTGTCGCTCTATCCAACTGAGCTAAGAGCGCATCTGTATAAAATGGGGTGAGTGAAGGGACTTGAACCCTCAACCGCCGGAACCACAATCCGAAGCTCTAACCAAATTGCGCTACACTCACCATTTGTATCGTAAACATACACTTGGCGCGCTCTGCAGGATTCGAACCCGCGGCCTACGGCTTAGAAGGCCGTTGCTCTATCCAGCTGAGCTAAGAGCGCGTTGGGGATTTTGGGATTTAATTGGAGCGGAAAACGGGATTCGAACCCGCGACCTACGGCTTGGAAGGCCATCGCTCTAGCCAACTGAGCTATTTCCGCATATATTTTACATTTTCAAAACTCTCATCTGGTCGGGACGAAAGGATTCGAACCTTCGACCCCCTGCTCCCAAAGCAGGTGCGCTAACCAGACTGCGCTACGTCCCGCTGTCGTAGTTCACGATTGAGTATTATAACTCCGAGTGTTTATTTGTCAAGTTTGAATATTATTTGACATATATAAATATAAAAAATTCTCCCCTGTTTATTTTATTCAGAGGAGATTTTTTTCGCATTCACGTTGGACTTAGAGATGTTTAATGTTTAATGATAGAAGATTAATAGTTCTCTGCGTGAATTTCAAAATATGCTTTTGCGTGGGCACAGACAGGGCAGACTTCGGGTGCTTTTGTTCCGACTACGATATGTCCGCAGTTTCTGCATTCCCAAACTTTTACTTCACTCTTCGCAAAAACTTCCTGAGCTTCAACGTTCTTTAATAATGCTCTGTAGCGTTCTTCATGATGCTTTTCGATTGCCGCAACCATTCTGAATTTCGCCGCTAATGCCTTGAAACCTTCTTCTTCGGCTGTCTTTGCAAAACCTTCGTACATGTCTGTCCATTCGTAGTTTTCGCCTTCAGCAGCAGCTTTCAAATTCTGTGCTGTGTCTCCGATTCCGTCAAGTTCCTTGAACCAGATTTCTGCGTGTTCCTTCTCGTTTGCAGCAGTCTGAAGGAAGATCGCCGCTATCTGTTCAAATCCCTCTTTTTTAGCCTTTGAAGCAAAATAAGTATATTTGTTTCGAGCCTGTGATTCGCCTGCAAATGCTGCCTGCAAATTCTTCTCGGTCTGTGTTCCTGCGTATTTATTTGCCATTTTAATTTTTCCCCCTTGATAAATTAAATTTGGTATTATTTTACCATGAACGCAAAATATTTAAGGCGGTGTATAAATTATGGAACATTACAAAATCGGTTTAGTTCCCGGCCCTGTAAGCATTCCTAAAGAATTTCGCAGTGCTTGGGAAAATGATTATGCAAGTTCGGACTTAGAGGACGAATTTTTTGAACTTTACAGACAAAATCAAATTTTGACGCAAAAACTTTTACGCACAAAAAACAAAATCGTTATAACTTTGGGCGAGGCAATGTCGATTTTATGGGCTTCGTTAAAATGCACTTTGAGACAAGGCGAAAAAATGCTTGCAATATCATCGGGGTTATTCGGTTCCGGTTTTGCTGAAATGGCAGGAGCTTTAGGTGTTAACGCCGAAATCTGCGAATTTCCTTTCGATAAGATTCCTGAACCTCAAAAAATTTATGAACATGTCAAAAAATTTCGTCCCAAAGTCATAACTGCCGTACATTGTGAAACTCCTTCGGGAACTGTTACGACATGCCTAAACGAAATCGGAAATATTGCACGCGAATTTAACGCTTTATTTATCGTTGATTTTGTTTCAAGTGCAGGAGGAGTTGAGCTTGATGTTGACGAAGCAAAAATTGACATCGGGCTTTTAGGTTCACAAAAAGTTTTGTCGATTACACCGTCAATTTCAGTTTCGAGTATTTCTCAAAGGGCTTGGGAAGTCATAAACGAAATTAATTACGTCGGTTACGAAAGTTACAAAGACTGGCAGGAAGTTCCAGAGAAAAAATTTATGCCTTACACTCACGACTGGCAAAGCATGAAAGCATTAAATCTCTCATTGTCAAAAATTCTTAATGAAGGTCTGGAAAATTCGTTTGCGAGACATTCAAAAGCTGCTGAATTATGCAGAAATACAGGCTATGAAATCGGCTTAAAACTTTTCCCGAAAGACGAAAAATATTCATCTCCTACGGTTACGGCCTTTTACGTTCCTGAAAAATTCACTTGGAAGGATTTTGATTCAAAACTACGTGAAAAGGGTCTTGCTGTCGGCGGAAATTATGGAGAGTTAGCAGGAAAAATTTTCAGAATTGGACACATGGGTTCACAAGCTGATGAAAATCTCGTTCAAAAAGGTATGAATATCATAAAGGAAGTTTTGCAAAGGGGATAGTCATAAATGGCAGTCCCCCCTGTTTGATTTTATGATGCCGCCCTTGCAGCTCCCTGAATTATATCCGTGATTCTGACTCCGAAGTTTTCGTCAATAACAACAACTTCTCCACGAGCTATTAATTTTCCGTTTACAAGAACATCAACAGGTTCTCCCGCCATTTTATCAAGTTCAACGACAGCACCGGCAGTTAATCCTAAAATTTCGGAAACACTTTTTCGTGCCTTTCCTAATTCAACCGTAACTCTGACCGGAATATCTGCTATTAAATCTATTGGACTTGGTACACCGCCTGCGTTTGAACCTCCCAGAGGCTGGAACGCCGCAGGTCTAACATCTACAGCCGCCACGTTTTGTCTTCCTCCTCCCATTCCTCCCATTGGATTATTATTTTGTGCCGGGGCTTGCGGTTTTTTCCCTTCGATAGCATCACGCATATATTGAGCAATCGTTAAAGCCGTATCAAGCGTTAAACATGTCCAGATATTAAACGGTTTTACTCCGTCAATCGTAACGTTTACAGGACTTGCCCAGATTTTTTTATCGGCAGGTTCAAGGGAAAACGCTCTCCATGAATCTTCGCCGAGTGCTGACGATGTGTTTTCAGGCATTAAACGTCTTCCGGCAAGCATGGGGCTTAAACTTGTAAAGGCTGAACCTACAACTTGGCTTAAACCTTCCTGAGCAGCATTCCAGTGCATGTCGTTAGGTTCTGGAACATCTCCTCCGCCTCCGCCCATCATGAAATCAGCAAGAGTCAAGGCACCTTTCTGATCTACTACAAGAGCCAAAGGAAGATCGTCCATTCCTCCGAAAGTTGTTGAAAATAAAAACGGAATTTCTGAAAATTTCCCGGAAAATTCGTCCTGAGTTAATACTTCGGGATTGCCTACGTTTGTTGTAACGTTCTTACCCGCAAGCATGTTAATAACGCTGTTTTCAGAATTTGCGAAAGTGTCGGAAACTTTTGCGAGCTGTTCAGCATCAGAATCCGAAATATCTTCAATTTCCCCTACGTCTCCGCCTCCTGATAATAATGCGTTAATCTCATCGGGGCTTAATAAATCATCAGGCATTTATTTTTTCTCACCTTTCTCTTCAGATTGTGTTTGAATTACGGGAATGTCATTTTCTAAAACTTTTGTAAGTTCTACGGCCATGTGTCCGTTAAGAGTGCCCGGTTTGGCTTTGAATCTTACCTGATTTCCGACTCTGACATCAATTTGAGAGTCTTTAAGTTCATCGAGTTTAATTACGTCTCCTGCCTGAAGTGCGTAAACGTCATTTAATGACAAAACAGTGTGTCCGAGTTCCATAGCAAGAGGCATTTTAACCTGCAGCATTGAATTATTAAGCCAGCTTTGAATTTCGGGATCGGCTTTATGGCTTGTCGAAGCAAACCACTGCTGACTTGATAATCTGTCCATGATAGGCTCGATTAAGAAATACGGGAAACATAAGCTCACCATTCCTTCAACGTCAGAAACTCTCAACTTCATAATTACTACAAGAACCATATCGCTTGGCGAACAGATCTGAACGAAAAACGGATTGCTTTCCATGCTTTCAAATCTGAATCTTACGTCAACAACGGTACTCCAGCTATCTTCGAGCAATTCCAAAATTCGCATTATTACACGTTCGATTACGGTTTTTTCAATGTCGGTTAATTCCCTGACGTTTCCCGAAAATGTCCCTCGACCTCCCAGCAGTCTGTCAATAATCGTAAAAACCAAAGCCGGATTAATTTCCATTAACATACTGCCTTCAAACGGGTGCATTTCGATTAATCCAATTACAGTGGGCTGAACCATGTAATTAACAAATTCTTCATAAGCAAGCTGTTCGACCGAAGCAATTTCAGCCGAGACTATCGAACGAATTAAAGTTGATAATACTGTTGTGAGCTGACGTGCAAAAGATTCGTGAATCATTTGAATGGCTCTTAACTGGTCTTTGCTGAATTTGTCAGGACGTTTGAAATCGTAGACTTTTAATTTAGCGTATTCGTCAGCTTTTGCGGCAATTTCATCAATATTCGCACCACTGGCGATTGACTTCATTAAGGCATCAATATCTTCTTGTGATAAAAGATCAGGCATTTTTGAATCCTACTGCAAAATCATGCTTTCAAACAAGACATTAACGATCGGGGCTTCTCCTCCGACGTCGGGGAGCATTCGATTTAATGAACGTTTAATGTCTCCAGCTAACTGCAAAGCACCTTCAGCACTTGTTAAATCGTCATAAACCCTGTCTTTAAGGAGCATGAAAATTTCACTTCTAATTCTGTTGAGCCAGCCAGGAGTTTGAATCAAAGCTGAAGCACCGTCTTTTTCGACAAGTTCGAGAGATAAATTACAGTCGATAACATGCCGCCCGGCACCTGCAAGATTGCTTGTGAACTGACCAATCGGAACTATTGGGCCAGGATTTTGAATTACTCGTCCGGCACCGATTTCGTTTGTATCTTTTGGAGCCATTGTACGACCGAGAATTAAACCTCCGCCAAAACCAGCTCCGAACATTACGAGACCTACTATTGCGAAAATTAAAATACGTTTCATAAGATTTTTATTGTTCCTCCCTGTGTGAAAATCTAAAATTAAATTTTATATTCCTTTTGTGTTTTTAACCTCTCTGTCAGTAAACTGACATCTCCCCTTGTCAAGGGGAGACTCTTGCGGAGGGGTGAATATCAAAATCAACATGTTCAACTAAAATTGAAGGCTGAGGAATTTTTATTCCGTCATCACGATATACTATCGCCATTTCTTCTGCCGCATCAATCAACATTTCTTTGCACTCGTTAAGAGTTTCGCCCTCCGTTATAACATTAGGCCATTCGAGAAGCTGTCCCATATATCCATTTTCAATTTTAGTGTAACATGCCGTAAATTTCATAAATTTTTTCTCCTTTAACGTTTGGGATATTGCGACAAAAATACAATTTCAACACGTCTATTTAACGCTCTGTGTTCAGGAGTATCATTCGGGACTATCGGCTGTGCGGAACTGTAACCGACTGCCTGCAATTTTGTTGCGTCAAAACCTCCGGCACGTTCCATATAACTTGCAACCGCTGCGGCTCTCATTGCACTTAATCCCCAGTTATCACGATAAATTCCTCCGTTCAAAATTCCCGAATCCGTGTGTCCTTCAACTGCTGCTGCGGGAACACGATCTCTCACAAGTTCCGAAATTTTATATAACGCTCTTTGTCCTTCGGGTCTTAAATCTGCTCTACCCGGCTGGAATAAAAATTGATCGCTGATTGAAACGGCAACTCCCCTCTGATTAATTGAAACCTGAATATCACGTGTAAGATTTTCAGACCTCAAAAATGAGTTTAATGTATAAGCGACGTGCCTTGTATCAATTTCAACACGTTCACTCGCTCCCGGACTTGTCCCGACTTCTCCGCTTTTGTTAGGGTCTTGGGATTCTTCAGTTGTAACTCCGCCTTTCAAAACTCCAAGCGAACCTTTTAACGATAACAAAGCCTTTTGAAATTTTTGAGAATCGATTGACGACATAGCAAATAATAAAATGAAAAAGCATAATATCAACGTTACCATGTCGCCGTAAGTTCCCATATAAAACGGTGCTGATAATCCGGGTTCTTCAGGTTTTTTCTGACGTGCCATTGTTTAAGCTCCTTCCTGATTAAAGGCTTCTCGCATTTTCGGCGGTAAATAAACTTTCAATTTTTCTTCAACTATTCGGGGGTTCTCTCCTGCCTGAATCGCTAAAATTCCCTCGACCATTAATTCCATTGATTTAACTTCCTGTGCTGAACGTGCAGCGAGTTTTTTTGCAGTGGGAATTGCGAACATGTTTGCAAGCATTGATCCGTACATCGTAGTTATTAATGCAACAGCCATACCGGGACCAAGTGCATTAACGTCTTGAAGGTTTCCCAACATTGCTATTAATCCAATCAAAGTTCCGATCATTCCAAATGAAGGGCCAAATTCAGCAAGTGTGTCGAAAACCGATTTATTTGCTCCGTGTCTGTCCTCAAAATTTCCAATTTCAGTGTCGAGAATTGCTCTTACAAGTTCGGGGTCTGTTCCGTCAACAACAAGCTGAATTGCTTTACGCATGAAATCGCTTTCAACTTCCGCAACGTCCGCTTCAAGTGATAACAATCCTTCACGCCTTGCCTTCTCTGCAAAACTCGTTATCATTTGAACCATTCCGACTAAATCAGGTGCCTTAAAGAAAAATACACTCTTCAATGCTCCTCCGACAGATTTCAAACGATCTCCGGGATTTGAAATTACTGTTGCCCCTATTGCTCCTCCAAGTGTAATCATGATTGAGGGAACATCAATATATGCTCCGAAATTTCCGCCCGAAGCCATCGACGCTAAAACCAAAATCCAAGTTGCCAGAAATCCTATAAGACTTGTTAAATCCAAAATTTATTCACCTCATGCAAGTTTATTCCGATTCGTCCGCAGTCTTTGCGATTATACACGTGTAACCTGCTGCCTTGCGAAATGCAATTATTTTTTTGTACACGTCTTTAATTTTTTCTTTAACAACGTATCTGTGCCCGTTCAACAATCGCAAAACCGTATCCGGCGTTACGTCTATCGTTTCAATCATGTCAGAATTTAACAAAAATGCTTCGCCGTTCAGACGATGTACTTCAATCATTATATTATAAATTCAACCCTTCATTCTTAAATTAAAATTTTTACTCGAAATTATAAACTGAAATAATATTATACGATTTTCGCGTCAAAAAGCGATAAAATATAGAAAATAAATTTTTAGCGAGGTGTAATAAATTTCAAATGTCCGAAAATATTAAAGATCTTTACAACAAAATAGAATTTCTTGTTAATGGCGGTGCTTTGAAAAGTTTAACCGACTTCCTCAACGAAAAAAATATTAAAGCTCTCGTTGTTGAAAAAAACGTTTCTGATACTCTCAACGTGATTGACGCAGCCGGAATCGTTCCTGAAAGTCTTACGCTCAATGATTCAGTTTCAAAATATTTTAATTCCGGTGTCGTTAAAGAATCGTTTGAAATCGAGTTTTCAGAGGCTTCTGAAACATGGCCGTTAATCGTAAAAATTAAAAGTTCTCACTGGGATATTTATATTCTGTTCAAGGAAAAAATCGACAATCCCAAGAATTTCATTGAAGAGTTAAAACCCTACGCAGGATTAATAAATTTATGGAAGACTTTTAGTTCAATTTCCGAGACCGAGAAAAAATTATCACGTCTTTCATACATGATTCTTGCGACGAAAAGCACACTTGCTTCAATTTTTGAGCCGATGCCGCTGCAGTATTTTGCTTCGTTTTTGGCAGATGTTTTGCAGGAAAGTTTATTCCCGAAATCAATCGCAATTTTGAAAGATGACGGAAATAAATTAACTTTGCTTCACGGGAAACTTGATAACATTCCCGAAAGAAAAGGAATTTTTGAAAATCAGATTTTGCCTCCTGCACCCGTAATTCTGAAAAATTCTTCGCCCTTTGAAATCGTTTTGCCCGTTGCTGAAGATGATTTGAGATTATTCTGTCTGATTCAATGGGAAGATCTGCCAGATGACCAGACAATGAATTTCCTTGAACTTTTGGGGAATCTCGCCGTCCGTGCCGTTGCAATTAACAATCTCAGGTCAAAATCTCATGAAAACGAAGTCAGCATTTCAACGAGAGATTTCACGGTTTTGTCATTGTCAAACGTCCTCAAAATTTTGAGAGAGGCTGAAAACAAGGATAAATTTTTCTCGCTTTTACTTGACATTTTCAAAGAGCAAAGCAGAATGGAAGCATATTTATTAAGCTCATCAAAAGATTCCGAAGCATACAAATACTCATTTTCAATCGGCGATGAATTTATTGCTCTCGAATCAGGACAGGAGGGAATTACGACGTTGAACCGTTCACAGCTTGCATCTTTGGAATTGATTGCACAGTTTGCGGCTCATGAATTTGGGAGATTTAATTAATAACGATATGAAATTTTTGAAGCCGGGATTTACACGCAAAGATTTATTGAAGATTGACGAAAAATATCTGCCTGAACTTGCTGAAGAAGTCCGGGCAGTTATTATTGACACTGTGAAAAAAAACGGCGGGCATTTAGGCTCATCGCTCGGAGTTGTTGAATTAACGATTGCTTTACTGCGAAAATTCGATCCTTTGAAAGACAGAATAATTTTTGATGTCGGCCATCAGTCTTACCCATACAAAATTTTGACTGACAGATTCGATAGATTTCAAACTTTAAGATTGAAGGACGGAATTTCAGGTTTCCCAAGACGAAACGAAAGCCCTTATGACCATTTCAACACAGGACACAGCAGCACGTCAATTTCGGCGGCATTGGGCTATGCTAAGGCAAGAGATTTATTGCACGAGGACAGGCACGTTATAGCATTCATTGGGGACGCTTCGTTAATTAACGGTCTTGCACTTGAGGCATTAAATTACGTTCACGAGACTAACACGAAATTAATTATCATTCTTAACGATAACAGACATTCAATCAGCAATCGTGTCGGAGGATTTTCAACAATGCTTGCAAGATTATCATCAAATAATTTCTACAAGAGCATTAAAAATTCAATCCGAAACAAAGCCGGCATTAAATATAGTCCGTTTTTTGAAAAATTCCGCGATACTTTCAAATTCATAATGAAGCCCAATAATATTTTTGATGAACTTGACATAAATTATTGGGGGCCTTTTGACGGTCATAATATCGAAAATTCCGAGAAGATTTTAGAACTTGCGAAAAATTATTACAGACCTGTTTTATTACATTTCAACACGATTAAAGGCAAAGGACTCAAAGAAGCCGAAGAGAATCCGACGAAATATCATCAGGTTTCGCCAATGGGAGAAAAAAAATCACGGACTTGGAGTGAAGCTGCATCGAAAATCGCTGAAGAGTTCGCAATGAAAGACGAAAGAATTGTGTGTTTCACAGCGGCTATGGTAACGGGGGTAAAACTTGAAAAATTTGCAAAGGAATTTCCCGACAGATTTTTTGACGTTGGAATTGCTGAAAGTCATATGTTGACAATGGCTGCCGGACTTGCTGCCGGAGGAATGAGGCCATGGGTTTTCATTTATTCGACATTTTTACAAAGGGCAATGGATCAATTAATGCACGATATTGCTTTACAGAATTTACCCGTTGTCTTAATGGTAGACCGTGCAGGGCTTGCGGGTTCTGACGGCGATACACATCAAGGATTGTTGGATATTTCATGGGGAAGGCCGATTCCGAATTTGGAAATTTTTGCTCCCTGTGATGAAAAAACTTTGAAGGAAGCAATGACCGCAGCATCAAAACGCAATGCACCGACATTAATACGTTACCCCAGAGGCAGTATCCCGAGTGAAAATTTTGATGATGATAACCCCTCCACCGCTAAAGCGGTTCCCCTCCCCGCAAGCGGAGAGGCTTTGTGTACCCCACATTTTCAGTCTCCCCTTACTAAGGGGAGATGTCTCGAAGAGACAGAGAGGTTTGGCAGAGAGGTTGAGGTTAAAACAGCTTTAATCGGCTATGGTGCAGCAGTGAAAATTATGTTTGAGGCGAAAAAACTTGAAAACATGGATTTATACATTCTCAACAGAATAAAACCCCTTGATTTTGTTTTGCTTGATGAAATTCTGAAAACTCATGAGACTGTCTGCACTCTTGAAGAAAGTTACATGCCCGGAGGATTGGGAGAAGCTGTAGGAGCGAGGATTGCCGAAAGAAATTTCAACGTTAAATTGTTGAGATTCGGCGTTCCCGATGTCTGCGTTAAACATGCTACACAAGATGAACAGCGTGAATTATACGGGCTTACTGCTGAAAATATCTTGAAAAAATTACATGAAGATTAAAGAACGTCTTGATAAATTATTGCCTGAACTTGGACTCGTTGAAACGAGAACTAAAGCTCAGGCATTAATCATGGCCGGGAAAGTCAGAGTCAACGGTCAGGTCGTAACAAAAGCAGGTTCAATGTTTGAACGAAATTCAAATATAACTCTCGATGAAGTTTCAAAATGGGCAGGGCGTGGAGCTAAAAAATTACTGCGTGCCTTTGAAGTTTTTAATCTCAATGTCCGTAATAAAATCTGTGTCGATTTTGGAGCTTCAACGGGAGGATTTACAGATGTCATGCTTGAAAACGGAGCATCAAAAGTTTATGCTGTTGATGTCGGCTATGGCCAATTAATCTGGAGGCTTGCTAACGACAAAAGAGTTATCGTAATGGACAGGACAAACGCAAGATATTTAACACGTGAAAATTTCACTGATGTTATAGATTTTGCGGGCTGTGATGTCTCGTTTATTTCGCTGAAATTAATTTTGCCTGTCATTGACGAAATTATAAAAAATGACGCTGTGATTTTAATAAAACCTCAATTTGAGGCGGGACGTGAAAAAATTTCGCACGGTGTCATAAAGGACAAAAATATTCACGTTGAAGTTCTTGAAAATATCACAAATTTTATACGCAATGAGACAGGATTTTTTATTTCGGGACTGACATTTTCGCCGATAACCGGAGCAGAGGGGAATATCGAATTTTTATGTCATGTTGAACACGAAAACAGGAATTTTGATTTTAATATTAATGATATAGTCGAAGAGGCACACGAAAATTTTTAAGGAGTGATTTAGAGTTTGGGAAGAAAACGTTTAACGGAACAGGAAAAATTTGTCAGATTATGTGCTAAGGGCAGCGGAAAAAAAGTTGAAGAGGCAATTTTAGCTGGAGCAAATTTGAGCAAAATGGCATTTCTGGATAAAGACGAGAATTATGAATCTCTTGTTACTCCGCTTGAAGCTGCAGTTAAGGCCGAAAATCGAAGAACTTTGAAAGTGTTAATTAAATACGTAGATTATGTTGAATTTTTTTTCATGTCAATATCTCTAAAACGTATTGAAGACTGCAAAATTCTTTTGGAATGCGGAGCCGACATTAACAAAACAGACAACGAAGGACATAATGCCGTTTGGTTTGCAATAGATCAAAATGATTCAAAAGCATTGGAATGGCTGCTTTATAATGGTGCTGATACTTGGATGATGTACGATGAAGGTTACTCGCCGTTGATGTTTGCAGTCAAGAAACATTCAGAAAGATCGGTCATAAATTTTGATTACAACATACTCAAGTATTTAATATGGTCAGAACCGCCTTTTATAAATTCAATGGCACTTATGTTTTGTGTAAAAACTTTGAATTACACTCTCATTGAACAATTTTTGAAATACGGAGTTGATATTAATTTCAAAGTTGATTCAGCATCTCCCCTTATGGTTGCATTAGACGGACTTAAAAGAGACGATAATAATTACAGATACATGATTAGTTTTTTACTTGAAAACGGAGCAGACCCTAACGAAAAAATTTATTTCAGCGATGGCACTATGATTACTGTTTTGTCTTATGTTGTTTCGATTGATGATCCTGACGTTGCACGTACGCTCTTAATGTCCGGAGCAGACCCTAATGTTAAAGACAGCAAAGGCCGGGCACCGTTAATATATTCCGTTTTAACCAGCAGTAAAATGTCAGAAGTTCTCTTGCAGTACGGAGCAGACCCCGACACTACAGACGATGACGGACGAACACCTTTAATGTTTGCCGTGATTGATATTAACACCGAAGAGGGAGTTATCGAGACTTTACTTGAAAATAACGCCGATATTAACCGTCAAGACAAATACGGATTAACGGCTTTAATGTGGGCGATTAACAGACATGACAGAGCACCTAAATTTGTTTTTCAGGCACTCATCAGAACGGGAGGATTTAATGTTGAAGGCTGGCTTTTATGGTGTACATTTATGTTTTTTTACATGCTGGCTGAACATGAAAATCAAATTGAAAATGTCAGACTTTTACTTCAAAATAATGCTGACATCTCCATAACTGATAAAAAAGGAATGACCGCCGTTTCTTACGCAGCCGCACATTCTAACGATGACGTTTTAGAACTTTTAATGCAATATGACATGATGAATAATAAAATGAATACAGAGATGAATAATTTTATTTGATTATTCGCTGTATCCATTTTCGTTTTCATTGTCCGATAAAATTTCTCCCTTAAATTCACTTTTTCGGCAAATGCTTTTAATGTTGCAGAATTTGCACGAGTCAGAATTATATTCCGGTTCAAATTCTCCGGATTTTAAGATTTCGGCTGCACATTCCATTGCATAATTGCCTTCATTGATTCGTTCGGTGATTTTTGAGTTAAATTTTTCGGATTTGTAATCGCTGAAGAATTTTAATGAATCCTCCGTGAAACTTCCCGAAATTTTTCCGTCTTCAAGTCCTAAAATATAAACGCCCGAAAGTTTTATGTCAGTGTCAGAATTATTAAACAACGCCGCATAAACAGAAAGCTGTAAACCGTGTGAAAACTTTTCGACGTTATCAGCATTCCATTTGTAACCCGAAATCTTCATTGAGTTTTCGTAATTCTCGCCTTTGCCGGTCTTGTAATCAACGATAAATGCAATTTTTTCACGTGTCGGAGTTCTGAAAATTTCGATTCTGTCGCACTGCCCTAAAAATGTAATGTCATTGACTCTTAATTTCAAATGAGCGTCTTCCTCAAGTAAAATTTTTTCATGTTCGTAACCTTCAGAATAAAATTTGTCGATTATTGAAGCCTGCATTAAAACTAATCTGTCAACACGAAATTTAATTCCGTTAAGTCTGCGTTTCAATCTGAAATCTTTTACGGGTTTTGCGAAATTTTGATAATTTTCGTCTTCAGCCTGCAATAATTTTTCCCATTCTTCCCTTGCAATTTGAATAAAATCTTTTCCCTGCGTCAACTGAAAAGAATAACGCTTCCACACACATTCCCAGAATTTATGAAGCATGTTTCCCCATTCGGCAGGAGATAAAATTTCAGAATTTTGTTCGTATAATCTCGCCTGTCTCTTCTGCCACCATAAAAACGAACAGCCTAATAACTCGTTAATTTCGCTTGCTCCGACAAAATCTGCTTTACTAAAAACTTTCGGCGTGAATCTTGAAATATTTTTGTCGGGATCGGGATCAATTTCGGGAAAAACAAAATTATCTCCTCCGAGCAAAATTTTTATTCCTTCGGATTCAATTTTTTCATGTTTCCATTCGGCCATGTCATCAAAAAATCTCTGCATAAAAGTTGATTCCGATAACGGCCTTCCCTCACTGTCAAGTTCAGGTCTCGAAATTATCGTTAATTTTTCTCCCGTCAAAATCATTCGCCTGAATAACGCTTCTTTCTGCATTGCTTTTTCGTGAGTCATGGGTAAAAAAGTTTTGTTCACGGCGAGTTTTTCACGTTCTGAATTTCCAAGCAAAGGAGACGAATTTATGTTTGCCGACCAAGTTTTTTGAGTTACATTTGTCATTATCCAAATCGGAAAATGTGAAAGAACCGGAGATCTCTCAACAAAAATTCTGACTGCGTTTGTAATTTGCAATGGGGCACGGGTATATGAGTTTTTGCACCAGCTCTCTAAAAAGTCGAAAGCCTCATCGCCCTTGAATTTTTTATCTTTGACCGAACCTAAATCCGGCAATAATTCCTCAAGAGACAAAACTTTTTCGCCCACCGTCTGAATCGCACTTGCAGTTGTTCTGAAAGTTTCGTCAAGCTCAGGGAAATCATAAATTTTATTTTCAGCGTTGAGCCATAAATTTTCAGCCGTCAAAAATTCGTAAAATGCTTTAATAATATTTTTAGGAGTGTTTAATCTTGATAAATTTTCGCAGAATTTTTTTATTGCCTTAATCGACATTAAAGCCCTGTTGAAAATCTCGTTTTCCTCGCAAAAGTCCGACAAAAATTTTTCCCAGTTCTCAAGCCCCGTTACTCCGTTTCTAAATGCTCTCATAACGGGAAATTTAATTCCTGCAAAACATGGCTGTGTCAATAACATTCCCGTTTCGTAAGCAGGGAAATTCCTCAACATTAAACCTCGAATCGACATTAAAATTTTTCCCGGCAAAGTCTGATTAATCGCTATTCCCTCGACAAAATCATAAGGGATTTTATAACGTTCCAATGCCTCCGAAAATGCTGCCTGAGTTCCATTTGAAATTACAAGTCCGACATCGTCGAAACTCGTAAATTTTTCGTCAAATTTATTCTGCGACCATAAAGCTAAATTTCTTGCGGTTACTTCGGGTTCAAAACTTGGCTCGGCAACAGGAATTTCAATAATTCGCCCCGAAGATTTTTTGACATTTTTACTAAATCCTAAAATTTGAATGTCGGCATCGTGAAAATTTTCAAGGTTTGCTTCAGGTTTCAGGATTAAAACTTTTCTGCACCTGTCGTTAAGAGCCTGCACAAGGTTTAATTGACTGTGATTGAATGACATAAAGCCCGTGAATATTACCGTGAAATCATTTCCCCACGATAAATTTTTTCGGATTTCGTTCAAAGTTTCGGAGCATATCTGTGCACTGTCGAGCAAGTCATAATTATCAAGATAACGCAAATAATTTTCGTAGACTTCTGGTAACAAAAATTCTGAAGGGTTGCTGCTGTCGGGATTGTGTTCGAGCTTTGAAGGTTCAACGCCCTCATTCATTAATTCCCGTAAGTCGCTTGAAATAATTTCAAGAAATCCCGTTCTCGTTAAGCCCGGCAATTCCTGGATTTTATCGGGAAAATTGACAAATTCCTCTTTCAAAATCGAATCCAAAATCAAAAAATGATCCGGCGGGGATAAAACTTTTTTTCGTGTAGAGCCTGAAAATTCGCAGACATCATCATAAATTTCGTCCCATGTCCATAAATTCAAAGTATTAGCGAAAAACCAGTTTTTGTCTTTTCGTGAAGGGACTACGAATTTAAGATTGTTTTGAGTGCCCGAAAAATTATTTATAATGCTTTGGATTTCAGTTTGTAATTCAGATACGTAATTATAAGATAAAATATTAATATCCATGAAATTTTATTATTGTTTTGATTGATTTTGTTCTGCGATTTTTATAAATTCCGACATCAATCTGAAATCGTCCTGTTTTAATTTCTTTCCTGCCTTAAATTTTTTCCAGTCTTCGTATAAATCTCTCTTCCTCAAAAAATTTACGTGAGCCGTGTAAATCGTTTCACGCCATAATTCGCTGAATGTTTTTTGAGGGTTTGCGTTCGTGTTGTCTGCCATTGATTAATTTTCCCCTTTCGTTGTGATTAGAAAATTATAACCCCCTGCACAATAAAAATCTCCCCTAAATATATTAGAGGAGATACAAATTTTAGTTTTATTGATTATCTTGATTTAATGACTGAGCCGCAATTCTGCCTGAAACAAAAATTTCCGTGATTGCGTTTCCACCGAGTCTGTTACCTCCGTGAATGCCTCCAGTAACTTCACCTGCTGCGTAAAGTCCAGGAATAATTCTGCCGTCATTCGTCAAAACGTGTCTTTCAGTGTCAACGCAAAGTCCGCCCATTGTGTGATGAGTACTCGGAGCCATTAATCGAATCGTCATGACTGTATTATCAAGATCGTAACTGTCAATGTTATAACTTCCATCTGCGTTTTTCTGAACATTTCCGACAGGTCTTGAGGCGATTGCTTTTCCGACATCAGGGAAATCTTTACCCGTCATAACTGCTTTGTCATAATCTCTGATTGTCTGTTCAACAACTTTTGGATCTGCTTTTACTCCAAGTTCTTTGAAGAGTTCAGGAAGTTCTGAAATTTTGCGTCTGTAATAACGTCCGGGATAATCTCCTGTTTCGGGTAATTGAGTCGGTGCAGGCATTTTCTGTTCAACGTTATAAAATTCCAAGAATACGCCTTTGCTTCCTTTGTATTCCATTCCGTTTTTGAACTCGGCCAATGATAAAACATCACGCTCTGAGCCTTCATCAACAAATCTGTGCCCTGTGTTAGGGTTAATCCAGCAGGCATAATTTCCGCCTCCGAATGCAAGATTCCCGTTATCAATCCATGAAATCGGCATTAACTGTGTGAATCCCATTCCCGTTGAAGCTGCTCCGACTTTTTCGGCCATTGTGATTCCGTCGCCTTGAAGCGATGATCTGTTTGTTGTTTTCGTTGAAGTTGAAAGATATTCGCTTGACCAGTAAATATTATTGTCAACAACTCTTTTCAAATTCGCAGCAAATCCGCCCGTTGCTAAAATTACGCCCTTCGTTGCGTAGGCTTCAATTTTTGTCCCGTCAAAACGTGTCGCTTTAACACCGATGATTCTTCCGTCCCGTTTAATTAATTCGTCAACTGAAGTACGAAGCAAAATTTTGTTATCCTTGTCGGCTTTCAAAAATTCCGTTCTCGGAGCTACAAAATATGTTCCCCAGCGTCCTTTATATTCTTCGGTTTTTCCGTCTCCGTCAGTGTCAACATTTGCACCGATAAATTCATTTTCACGATACCATAAAGCACCGATTAAAGTCTGCTGTGTATCCTCGTGGAAAGTTGCTCCCATTGCTTCGAGCCATTCCTTTAATCCCTGTGCCTTCTCGATAAACTGTTTAACGAGATTAACATCGCCGTAAATCCATTGTGATTTATCTGCACTCTGTCGAAGTCCGCCGTAATAAGTCTGGAAAATATGAAGGTTAAGCGTTGAAAATAAAGCTAACTGATTTTCCGGAGTTCCTGCGTCAAGTTTCGGTTGAGCCCAGTCGAGGTATTCTTTAATTTCGGCTTTTAAGGCTTTGAGGATTGGCAGATATTCAGCGTGAACACCGTGCTTTGATAATTCGAGAGCATCGCCGGCAACGTATTCATGAGTTTTATAAAATTCTGCGTCGAAAGGTTTTTCGTCCCAGTTGAGAATCATTTTCAACTCATTAATACAGCCCTGAACGGATTTAACTTTTTCGTAAGTCTGGCCGTTAAATTCATAAACCCCCGTTGTTGCGTCAGGATTTTTAGGATCCCAAACAAGATAAGGCATTACACTTTGATATTGTCCGCCTGAAACTAAAGTATTTCCTCCGACTTGAGCGTTTTTCTCGATTAACAAAACTTTATTCCCAAGTTGTGCAGCCTGAGCAGCAGCAGCAATTCCAGCACCGCCGGCACCGACTATAACGACATCATAATGCAATTTAATATCTTTTTCGGGATTGTGAGCGATTTTGTTTGCTTTGAAGGCTTCAAGATTTGTACATTTTGCCTGTTCTGCGGCATTGTTGACGGCATTACGTAAAGCCCTGACTGAGAATGTAGCCCCTGAAACAGAATCGACCCCTGAGCCGTTCGCTTGAATCATCTCAGGGATCATAATGTCAAATGCTATATCTCCAACGTGTGCAGTCTCTGTGTTTTTTTCAACTTTGATGTCAGTGATTTTGTTTTCATCAAATTTAACTTTCAGGACTAATTCACCGTTGTAACCGTATGAAGTAGCTGTGTACTCGCCTGGAGTGAAACTGATCGGAGCTAAATTTTCAGTTTTTTTTTCACCCCTTGCTTCTGCCAACGCTTTTTCGACTGCTTCAGAAATTCCGTTGCGTGTCATTGTTGCGTTGCTGACTGCGTCAATGTTTCCGTCAGTTCTTCCGATTAATGCCTTTGAATAAGTTTCAAAGTTCGGAACTCCGAATGGGACTTCTTCTGCACCTTCGATTTCAACGGCCGTGATAGCGTTTTCATCGAC
>JAFSKE010000096.1 GCA_017449135.1 Synergistaceae bacterium | reverse complement strand
GTTCTCAAGCCAAACAAGGTTACATTGCTCTTTAGCACGTTCAATAATTGCTTTTACGTCTGTAATGCCTGGAAAAATCGGAGATATGAAGCATGTTGTCTGAATTTTATTCTCGTATAGTTCCTTCATAGCCGTTAAACGACGTTCAATACTTACTCCCTTGTCCATTTCCTGCCTAAAAGCCTCATCAAGTGTATTAATTGAAAATGATACCCGAGCTCCAGGAAAAGTTTTTATCAGATCAAGATCTCGAAGTACTAAATCCGATTTTGTTGCAATGGAAATTTTAATTCTGCTGCCTTTAAGCTGTTCGAGCAAAGCTCTGGTTCTCCTGTATTTTGATTCGCAAGGCTGATAGCAGTCTGTAACTGAACCTAAGAATGCTTCTTTGCCGGCATATTTTTCTGCGTGTTTAATTTCAGGCCAATATTTTACGTCGAGAAATTCTCCCCAAGGTTCAGAATGATTTGTGAAGCGTTTCATGAAAGAGGCATAACAATATTTACAGGCGTTAGAGCAGCCGACATAAGGATTTACGGCATAATCTGACACGGGCAGATTTGTTTTTGTCATTATAGATTTGACGTTAATTTCTTTGATTAACATGATTTTTTAAGAAGCTCCAATGTTTTAGTGTCTTTTTTCCCGTCGAAGAATTTATCAAGAACACGATGAAAGACAGAGTTATCATCAGACACAGCTGCAAACAAAGTCATTGATGATTGAAGTTTCATATCATCGGGACTACCGCCCATGACAACAGCGGGATCATTTTCCTGTAAGTTCAAAAGTGCTTCAGAGATTTCAACAAGTCGAGTACCCAATACAGGATTCGCAAGATATTCTCTTGCCTCATCAATATTTTCAATTCCGTATAATTGAGACATATGACTAAAGCCTAAACCTTTAATTTGCGGAAAAATAAACCAAATCCAATGGCTACGTTTCCTGCCTGCTTTAATTTCATTCAATGCCACTTCGTATGTGTGATCTTGAGCCTTTATAAATCGTTCTAATGTCATTTTCTGTTCCCCCTTTTTATCGTTATACATTTCCGACATGTACATACCTTAATTTTTCTCTCGCTATTGATACAAATCGTCCAAGAGTTTCTAAATCCGTTGGCCTTTCGTGGTAATTTCTCGCAGGAAAATATCTTGTTACGTGAAGCGGGATTTCTTTTGAAATTGAAGCTATCCAGTCAACCATATCCGAAAATTCTTCTGCCTTGTCATTAAATCCGGTAACAACTAAATTCGTAAGTTCAACAAGAATGCCTGCTGCTGTAAAAGATTTTATATTTTCCTTGACTGTGTCGAGATTACCGCCAAGTTTTTTATAATTTTCATGAGTGAAAGCCTTTATATCGATATTTGCTGCATCAGTTTTATCAAGGCAGGAAAGTAAATCCGTTGTTGCTTCACACGACATAGCCCCATTCGTAACAAGTGCTATAGAAATTCCGGCTTCGTGAAGAGCAGATGCAGCATTGCATATATATTCGGCTTGAAGAGTCGGCTCATTATATGTAAAAGCGACTAAATTTAATCCCAACTCTTTAATGTTTTTTATGAGTTCATGAACGGGAAGCTCTGATATCTTTTCACATAAATTTTTTATGGGAAATGCTATACTATGATTTTGACAAAACGGGCAGTCCATAGTACAGCCTATACTCCCAAGTGAATAAATAAAACTTCCTGAGTTCCAATGATATAGAGGTTTCTTTTCGACAGGATCAACAGCACATGCACAGAATTTTCCAAGATACGGAGAAATTAAAATTCCATTTTCATTGAGACGCACACCGCATTTGCCGGCCATGCCCTGACGTATCATACAGCCTCTAAAACAAAGACCGCATAAAACAGAATCATCATTTTTCTTCCACCATCGGGCTTTCATTCTTTATACCTCGTAACAGTGAAACGTTCGAGCTTAATTCCGTCAAGATCATATATTCCAGCTTTCAGTGATGCAATCTGAATCTGCTGCTCTGCTGTGTCAACTCCTTCAAGGTCAGGAAGAAGAACACCACGTCTATAACCTTTGGAAACTATTACGCCGTATTTTTTAGGATTAAGCTGATTTATATTTTCAATCGGCTCAGGTTCAGAAAGAACATCAACCGAAAATATAACGTTGCTTAATTCTTCTTTTTTCATGGGCGGAAATCTCGGATCACGAGTTGATGCAGAAACAGCATTTGCTATTATTTCCTTGTCCAGAGTTTTTTGAATAGGCGATAAAGTTCCTATACAGCCTCGTAATTCGCCATCTTTAGTTTTTATTGATACGAAGCAGGCACTTCGTTCATTCCATAATGGAGAAGCCACAATTTCATTACCGTTATCGGGCAAAGTTTCATTATTGAGAAGTCTTTTTACTGTTTCACGGGCAAGTTTTACAATAGACATTTATACCCTCCATAAGGCATTACAATAGCCCACACCGAAAGGCCATTCATGCGAAAATATTTTTATTTCGTTTCCCTTTGACAGTCCAAGCATCGTCATAACAGACCTCAAACCGCACTCTCCGGCACGTTCCATAGTTCTTGCGTCAAGTTCATATATAGGTGCTGGCGAATTTGTCCTTAACGCTTCCTCAACAGCCATTTCAAATTTCGGAGCATATTCAGGTTCATAACCAGCAGGAGCAGTTTTAGTTAAACGATGAGATAAATCGCCGCTTGCAAGCAATGCTAAACTTTTATCACTTTGAAAATCTGCAAGGCTCTCACCCATTTCAAAGGCTTTTTCAGGAGTAAGACCAATGGGAGAAGCAATAATTATTTTCGGTAAATCTCCCCAAGCTCGCTGCAAAAAGTAAAGCGGAACCATGCTGCCCTGATCTTCTATAAGATTTTCAAACGGTTTAGTGTACGTTTTTATATTTTCTTTTTCAAGATAATCACATAGGGCTTTTATATCCTCTGTTGACGTTTGAGCTTCTATTTTTACATTCGGAACTCCGAACATGGCAAAAGAACCATGATAAAAATTTGCCGTATTAACAAACAATGCTCCGAGTGCATAAGGCTGATGCGGCGAAAGAATGAAAAGTAAATCAGGCTTTTTCAGATTCATTGTTAAATTTTTAATTCCGCTTAGCGTTTTTATTGCTTCATTTTCTCTGCCTCGTCCGACTTCAGGAATTAAAATCGGCGGGTGAGGCATTAATGCTGACCATATCCACGACATTTTATTATATCACTTCCTTCAAATATTTTACCGTTATTCATTCGCCCAAATGTTTTTTCACGAGAGCAAGAGTTTCCTCTGTGATTCCTGTTGAGAGGACAAAATTAGTTACAAGATTTTGCAAGTCTGCATTCTTAGGGTCTTCAATGTCTAATATATTCTGCAAAATAGCATTTACATTATCATCAACTAAAAGATCATATTGTTTTGTTCCGGGTTTAACGCCATATAAATTATAACAGGTTTTCATGTAATCATCGACAAGTTCATCGTACGAAGCTCCCATGAGAGCCGAAAGAATTATACATACAGCACCTGTTCTATGTTCACCAATTACACAATGCAGAACATATTTTCCCTCGTGTTGTGCGATATATTCCATGACATTAGCAATATTCCTGCCAAATCCTGAGCCCGTGTAATCCAGTCCCATGTCTATATAAACCGTGTCAATTTTTGACGCATAAGTATTCCAATAACCTTCTGTTGCTTCAGCCTGTTCTTTTGTGTCGTACAGATTGATAATGTGATTAATGCCGTGAGCCCTTATACAGTTATCAGCAGCCTTACAGCGTCCTTCTCTATTATTAATAGGTGAAGAGGATCTGAATAAAGTATCACGTTTTATCCCTGTTGTAGCAACCTCCCTGAAATTTGCAAATTCCTCTTCGGACTGTCCGGGCATTTTAGCAGGTATGAGTTTCAGTCCGGCAAGTTTGTTTCTGATTTCATAACTTTCAAGGTATCCGGCTTTTTGCTTCATGCTCAACGTTACAGATTTTTCGCTGCTTCCTTCGGGGAAAATCCATGTATTATTTTTTGAACGTCGTGCAATTTTATAAATTTCAGCAAAGCTACCCATGCTGACCCACATTTCCATTTTTCCTTTATTTGGAATAAGAAGTGTTTCACCCTTTTTTACGTCAGTATATTTCATGACGAACGGCATATCTATAATCTCATCGCCGATTTGAACTGTAATAATATCTCCTTCGTCAAAGCCGGCAGCCCTGAATGTATCTTCGCTGATGTTTGAGGAAATATTACCGAAACGGTTTATTCC
>JAFSKE010000095.1 GCA_017449135.1 Synergistaceae bacterium | reverse complement strand
TTTTTGTCTTTGAGCGATGATGATTTGCAAAAAGTTGTAGATTTACTTAATAACCGTCCTCGTAAGTGCTTGGGATGGAAAACTCCAGCTCAAGTTTTCCACCCTCATGGTGTTGCACTTACTTGACAATCTGCCGATGTCAATTTATTGACAGAGGGGTTTTTTCAGATACTGCATCGTAACGACTGATCCGACAAGTATTAAACCGATTAAATCGCTGATTATTCCCGGTACTAACATACTCAATCCGCCGACACCGATTGCAACTCTCAAAATTATGTTCATCTGTTTGAATAAAAATCCGTTCAATGATGCAGCTACACCGAAAATTCCAAGCAACGCCGTAGCACAGATTAATATTACTTCAAACATTGAGCTGACATTTTCAAATAACATTACCGGAGCAAACGCAAAAATATAAGGCACAACAAACGCTCCGATTGCAAGTTTTGTTGCGTTAAAGGCTGTCTTCATCGGGGGAGCTTTTGCTATTGCCGAGCCTGCATAAGCTGCTAATGCTACGGGAGGCGTAATATCAGCTACGATTCCGAAATAAAACACAAAGAAATGGGCACAGATTTTTTCAATTCCTATTGCAGGAGACATTAAAATTGGTGCACATGTTGCAGCCATAATGCAGTAATTTGCCGTTGTAGGAACTCCCATTCCTAAAATTATGCAGCAAATCATAGTTAAAACTAATGCGATAAATGAATGTCCGCCGGAAATTTTTACGACCATTGAAATTAATTCCGATGCTAATCCGGTTGAAGTTATGCACCCTGCTACAAGTCCCGCCATTGCACACGCTACGGCAACAGTAATTGTTCCTCGTCCGCCTGCTGCAAGAGCATCAATTATTTTTCTAACCGTTATTCTCTCATCACTGTTAAATAATCCCACGAAGATTGCAATTCCGATTGCTATTGCGGCTGAAAACTGCATTGTATAAATATTCATTGAGACCATAACAACTAAAACTATTAACGGCAGAAGCAAATAAATTTTCGGCAAAAGTTTTATTATTTTCGGCAGCTCTTCTCTCGGGATTCCCTTCAAACCTAATTTTTTAGCTTCAAGATGAACGGCGATATAAATTCCAGCAAAATATAAAACCGCCGGCAAAATTGCTTTCAACGCTACCTGTGAATAAGGAATGCCCATGTATTCTGCCATTAAAAACGCTGCTGCACCCATTATCGGAGGCATTATCTGACCGCCCGTTGATGCTGCTGCTTCGACTGCACCGGCAAATTCAGGTTTATATCCCGTCTTTTTCATCATCGGAATAGTTACGGAACCTGTTGTAACTGTGTTTCCGACTGACGAACCGGAGACCATTCCGCACAAAGCAGATGAGATTACAGCGACCTTTGCAGGCCCTCCCGAACTTGCTCCGGCGATTGCGTTTGCGAGATTTATAAAGAATGTCGAAATTCCCGTTCTCTCTAAAAATGCTCCGAAAATTATAAACACTACGATATATTTTGCACAAACTTCGATCGGGGTACTTCTTAATCCGTCTCCAGTTGAATAAAATAAATCGTAAATCACTTTTCCAAATCTCACCGTTGAAAACGTATAAAACATTAAGGCTCCTACAACACACAAAATCGGAATACCGACACAGCGTCTGCAAAGTTCCATTGTTGACAAAATCGCAAGAACTGCCATTGTTGTCATTAAATGATAATTGGGATTTTTAGGGCTTGTTACACGCAACGCAAGTTTAATGATGCTTTCAGCGTTCCAGGCAAAATAAAAAAACGGAATTACCCCTATCAGCATTAAAACAACGTCATAAAAGGGAATTGAATTTGCTCTGATTTTCATGTCAAAAGTTAAAGGTATTGAAACAGAATCGTTTAATCCTGGAGAAACATAACCGTGAAATCTTTTAATCGGGTAGTGAAGATAGCCTAAAATTAAAATTAATCCTAAGAATACATTTAATCTGACTTCGGGCATTGCAGTACTAAAAAGTGTAACGTAAATGCAGTAAAGTGAAAATAACGCCGATAAAATTTTTATAAAATTCGCCGGTCTTCCTGTCCAGAGTCGTGTATTAGCTTCCCGGTCGTATTTTTTCATAACTGCGTCAATCGCAGCATTAACGTTTTCAGTCGTTTCTTCGTAATATTTAGGTATTAAAATTTTCTCTTCTTTTTCGTCCATAAAATTATTTTCCTTTCAAAATAAATTCTCCCCTGTTGAGGGGAGATGTCGATTTATCGACAGTGAGGTGTAACTTGATAAATCAAATTATTTTCCTGCTACTTTGATTCCTTTTTCGCCGAAATATTTAATTGCTCCCTTGTGATAAGGAACTGCCGTATATGACGCTGCGAAATTCAAGTTAAGTTCTGAACCCTTCGCATGAGCTGCTGTGATTTCGTCAACATTCTCAAAAATTCCATAAAGGAAATTGTAAACGTCAGCTTCGGAAACATCATCAAGAGCAATTACAACCGCACCGACTGCAACTGTTACGGTGTCCTCGTCAGTTCCGTAATAGTCTTTGGGAATTACATTCATGCTGTAATACGGCGAATTTGCGATTAACTTCAAAACATGCTCATCATCAAAGCCGACAAGGTGAACTTTTTTCGTCGTTGCAAGTGAAGTTACTGCTGTTGTCGGAGCTCCCGCAACTATGAAAGCAGCATCGATTTTTCCGTCCTGCAATGCTTCAACACTGTCTCCAAATGATTGATAAGTCGCCTGAATGTCTTTGTCAATGTCGAGCCCGTATGCTTCGAGAGCGTCAACGGCGTTGAAATAAGTTCCTGAACCCGCAGCACCGACTGAAACATTTTTGCCTTTGAGATCGGCTACTGTTTTGATTTCGGGATCTAACGTTACAATCTGTACCTGTTCCATATAAAGATTTGCAACTGTCGAGAAGTTTGTGATTTTCTCATCAAATAATCTCGTTCCCTTGTAAGCATATGCTCCAACGTCTGACTGAACAAAACCAATCTGAGCGTCTCCGTCGTCCATTGCTTCGATATTTGCCTTTGATCCGCCTGATGTGATTACGGTAACGGTCGTTGAAGTTTTTTCACCGATCTTGCCGGCTAAAACTCCGCCAAATCCGTAATACGTTCCCTGTGCCCCGCCTGTTGTGAAGATTAATTTCTTTCCGCCAGGCATACCGTCAGCAAATGCAGAAACCGCAAAAACCATAACAAGAACTAACGCAACAGAAATAATTTTTTTCATAATAACAAATTACCTCCTACAAAAATAAATAATTTCAATTTTGTGAATTTATTTTATCACGTTCATCGTTTTCTTTGATAATGTGAATGTCCCTTTGAGGGTAGGGAATATTGATGTCTTCACGCTTAAACACTGCTGAAATATGATGTCTTAAATCGCTCGAAACTTTCATTCCCGAAGATTTGCGAAGTTCAATCCAGTAATAAATTTCAAATTCTAATGCACTGTCGCCAAAATTTTTGAAGATTACAAACGGTGCAGGATTTTTCAAGACTTGAGAATGTTCGCTGACAATTCCGAGCAATAATTTTTCAACTTCACGAGAATCACAATCATAAGAAACTCCGACTTTCAAAACTTCACGTTTTCTTAAATCCGTTTTAGTCCAGTTTGTAACGTTATTTTCAAGAAAATATCTGTTAGGCAGAATAACATCGAAGCCGTCCCATGTCTTAATCGTTGTCGATCGTGATCCAATATCCTCGACAGTTCCCTGTACTCCTGCAACGTCAAGAATATCATTAACTTTGAATGGCCTGCTGAAAATTACGATAAAACCGCTGATTAAATTGTTGAAAATGTTTTGCATTCCAAATCCTATACCGACCGCAAAAGCACCGCCCATAAACGCAAAGGCCGTTAAAGGAATTTTTACGATGTTCAAAGCTATTAACGCAAATGCCACCCATAAAATATAAAATGTGATTCTCTGTACTGCATTTGAAGCCGTGATACTTGCCTTGAAACGTTTTAACATTCTTCGTTTAATCCAATGGCTTCCCCATGAACTTAAAAAGAAACTCGAAAGGAAAACGAAAATCGCAATTATTAATTTCATAACAGTAACGGAATATCCTTCGCCCTGCCATAATTCTGTATCTAAGAATCCCATTATCGTGTCTTTGCTAAAGGAGCTGACTTTTTCGGCAATTCTTATGGCACTGACATTATCGTTAGCTTCGGCGTTAAGTCTCTGCTGTAAAAATATTGCGTTCGGGATTAATGCTTCATAACGGTTAAAAATTTCGGAAATTATTTTGCGTTTATTCTCGATTGCCAACAAAATATTTTGCTGGACAGTTCCTGTGATTCCTTCAGCGTTTAACGATGCCTGAGTCGTCTCAATTTCCCTTAAAATCGTATTTTCGGCAGTCCTTACACCTTCAAGCTGTCTTTGAAGTTCGTTAATTCTTGCCTGCGAAGTGTCGCGGATTTTCCAAAGTTCCTCGCCCGTTGCAGTGTCGTGAAATAATTTATAACGGTCTTTCCAAATTTGCTGGGATTCACGTGTTAAAGCTATTTCGTCCTCAATCAATAACACCATATGTTCCCAATAATTTACCCTTGTCGAACGAGCCATGTAAGCCGATGTTGAATTTGTCATAACTGACATGTCGGCTGAACCTACAATCGCTCTTGCACGGACTAATGACGAATTTGCAGAGTCGAGGGCTTTCCTTGCATCGTTCATTTCGGTTGTTAAGTCGTTGATTCGGGTTTGTATTTTTTCAAGGTTAGCGTCCAATAATTCTTGAGGGAAAATTAATTTTTCCTGCATATCAGCGAGTCTTCTTCTCAATCTTTGAATTGTCGCAACGTTTGAATCAAATGCCCTTCTCAACGTTCTAACCTGTACCCTTGATAAAGCAACATTCATTCTTAATAATTCGAGATTTAATATTTGTGTTCTTGGAAGTTCGAGAGCCTCCCCGCCTTCCTTAGCACCTTTTAATTTTTTCTGTAAATTTGCTGCCTCTGCAAGATCCAATTTTAATTTATTGAGTTTTGACTGCAAATAAAAAACCTGTACATCAAGCCCCCTTGAAACTTTTGAGATTTCCTTACGCAGATTATCGCTCATGTTAATGTCGGGAGATTCGATATTTTCAAGTTCTGAAACGTCGATTTCGGCCGGAGTGTTTGGATTTACCCCTGAAGCTGAATTTAACGCCGCATAAGCTGAATATGCAACTCCCAAATCTGATAAAGTCTGCGAATGTAATTCTTTCTGTTCGTCAGTGTAACCCCAAGATGCCATATCGTCCGAAGATTTTTCGTTTAAGGCTGTCAATTCTTTAGAACGTTGAATAACATCTGTGCTTGTTAAATTAATTTCGGCTAATTCAGTGTCGATTAAAGTTCGTAATTTTTCAATGTCGGCACTGATTTCGTTTTGCATTCTCGTAACATAATCGGCTGCAAGTTCTTTTTGCTCAGCTGCGAATAAATTTTGAGGAATGATTAACAACATGAATAAAAACAACAATATTTTTTTTGTCATAAAATTTCTCCTTTACAACAGTAATATTAAAAATCTGCCTGAGATTATATAATATAAACAATCCAAATTTAATTTTAAGGGGGATTTTTATTTATGAAAAAACGTGTATTTATAATCGTATCGATAATCGCAATAGCACTCATAATTTACACTACGGCTGCTGCGAGCAAAGGTGTTTTAACTGGCACAGGGAAGGGCGACGGTTTCGCAGGTAAGGACGCAATCACCGTTACAATTTCTCTGAAGGACGGAAAAATCACCGAAGTTACAGCCGAAGGCCCCGGAGAGACTCCAGGAATCGGTTCAAAAGCTATCGAGTCAATGCCGGGTTTAATGGTTGAGAAAAACTCAATCACCGTTGACGGCGTTACAGGTGCAACAATGAGTACGGGAGGAATTTTGCAGGCAGCGGAAAACGCAATCAAGGCAGCAGGATTAAACCCCGAAGATTACAAAACTGTAGCAAAAGTTGCAGAAGCTCCCAAAGAGGAAAAACCTGTCGAAGCTCCTAAAGTCGAAAAATCTGCTGACGGTTCAACCGCAACAGGCAAAGGCGACGGATTTTCAGGCAAAGACGCAATCTCTGTTACACTTACTGTTAAGGACGGAAAAATTGTTGATGCTAAGGCAGAAGGTAAAGGCGAAACACAGGGAATCGGTTCTGTAGCTGTCGAAAAATTACCCGCCGAAATGGTCGCGAAAAATTCAATCAAAGTTGACGGAATCACCGGAGCGACTTTAAGTTCAAACGGAATTATGCAGGCCGCTGCAAACGCTTTAACAGCACTCGGATTAAATCCCGAAGATTACAAAAAGGATTCGGGAGCTGAATATGTACCTGTCGAGAAAACTATCGAAACTGACATTGCCGTAATCGGTGCAGGCGGTGCAGGAATGGTCGCAGCAATCACAGCAGCAGATGCAGGAAAGAAAGTTATCATCCTTGAGAAGCAGGCTATGACAGGCGGAAATTCAGTTCGTGCAACAGGCGGAATGAATGCAGCCCACACAACCGAACAGCCCCATAACAAATTCACCGAAAACGCAGGAGTCGAAAAAACATTAAAGACTACTGAAGGCGAAAAATGGAAAGATCATAAAGTCATTCAGGATTTAGCGAAAATAGTTAAAGCACAGTGGGAAGAATGGAAAAAAACTTCCGAAGGGTATTTCGATTCAGCGGAGTTAATGGAACTTGATACACTTCTCGGAGGACATGGAATTAACGATCCCGAACTCGTCAAAGCACTTTGCGAAAACACTGCTGAAGCTATAACATGGCTGAAAACGATTGACATCGATTTAACTTCTGTCGGAGCTGCGGGCGGTGCATCGGTAAAACGTATTCACAGACCTTTGGACGAGAATAAAAAAGTTTTATCCGTCGGAGCATACATGATTCCGAGACTTGAAGCAGCCTGCAAAGCACGTGAAAATGTTACTCTCATGACCGAGACAAAAGTTGAATCAATCATGACTGACAAAGACGGAAAAGTCTGCGGTGTTGTCGCAAAAGCTAAAAACGGAGATACCCTCAAAATTATTTCCAAAGCCGTTATCATTGCAGCAGGCGGATTCGGAGCAAACTTGAAAATGGTTGCATGGCTGAAACCTGAACTTGAAGGATTTATGACGACAAACGCACCAGGAGCAATGGGAGAGGGAATTGTCATGGCTCAAGAACTCGGAGCAGCAACAGTTGACATGAAACAAATTCAGATTCACCCGACAGTTCAATTTGATTCATCGAATTTAATCACTGAAGGCCTTAGAGGAGACGGAGCAATTCTCGTTAATATCAACGGAAAGAGATTTATTGACGAAGTTTTAACCCGTGATGTCGTTTCAGCAGCAGAAATCGCACAGCCGAGTTCGTTTGCATGGTTGATAATCGATCAAAAAATGGTTGACGATTCAAACGTAATCAAAGGCTATATTAACAAAGGCTACACATTCAAGGGCGATACTTACGAAGCATTGGCAAAAGAAATTAATATCCCTGCCGAAGCATTCGCAGAAACCATGAAAAAATGGAATGAATATGTCGCAAACAAAAACGATCCTGAATTTGGCCGAACGAGTTTTATTGATCCGTTAGACAAAGCACCGTTCTACGCAATCAAAGTTACACCCGGCATTCACCACACAATGGGCGGACTTAAGATTGACAAGGATACGCATGTTTTGAAAGGTGACGGGACAATAATTCCTGGATTATTTGCAGCAGGAGAAGTTACTGGAGGAGTTCACGGAGGCAACAGACTTGGCGGAACTGCCGTAGCAGATTTTGTTGTATTCGGAAGAATCGCAGGAAAGAACGCAGCGAATTTTTAGCTTATAACAAAGATTCTCCCCTTGCTAAGGGGAGATAGTTTTTTACCTGTTGACAAATTTAATACTTTGGAATAAAATTCTTTTCGTTGTGCGTTCCACAATAGCGCAATCGGCAGCGCGGATGACTGTTAATCATTAGGTTCCAGGTTCGAGTCCTGGTTGTGGAGCCAAATTTTTTTTATTCTTTTATAGGTGCAGGCCTTCCTAATAAATATCCCTGAGCAAGACTACAACCCGCATTTTTCAGAAATTCAAGTTGTTCTTTCGTTTCAACACCTTTAGACAATGCAGGAATGTTTAATCTTCGTGCCATTTCAATAACTGACGAAATTATTGTGTTAGTTCTTTCGTCTCCAAAGGATTTTATTACGTCCATGTCAATTTTTAATCCGTCAAGCGAAAAATCTTTCAACACTTTTAACGATGAATATCCAGCCCCGAATGCGTCCATCCAAACTTTGAAGCCGTGTTTTCGCAGTCTCTCTGTCTCTCGCTTCATTTCGTCTAAATCAACGGCGATTAAACTTTCTGTTAATTCAAATCTCACAAGATAGGGAGTAAGTGAATTTCTGCTGACAGAATCCTCGATTACTTTTACGATGTCGACAAGTTCAAAATCAAGCCTCGAAAGATTTAACGACACAGGAATTAATTTTTCGCCTCTTTCACGCTGTAATCTCAAATGCTCGCAGACTTTGTTAATCACGAAAATATCAAGTTTATGAATTATGTGCTGTTCTTCAAGAGTGTTTATAAATTCGGCGGGCGATAATCTTCCGTATTCAGGGTCTTCCCAGCGTGTCAGAGCTTCAACTGATACGACATTTCCAGATTCGACTTCAACAACAGGCTGGAAAAATACTTTTATGTATTCTTCGTCAAGAGCTGTCTGGAAAGTTTTTATTATGTGTTCCTGAAGTTTTAATTTTTCGTTCATCTCGCCGTCATAAAACTGAACATTTGTGCCGTATTCATGTTTGATAGTGTCGCAGGCAAATTTTGCACAATCACAAACAACGCTTATATCAGTTCTGGGATTTGTTACGGTGAAAATTCCGGCCTTGATTTCAACGATTGCACCCTGACGAATATTGTTAATTCTCACGCTCATTCGGTTAATTTTTTCGATTAAGTTTTCTTGAGCAGTCATAACAACAAAATGATCGTCATTAAATCTCGACACAAGACCATTCGGGAAAGTTTCAAGCAAAATTCTCGCAACAGATTTCAGCATTCTGTCGCCGCCCGAAAATCCGTAAGTCTCATTATAAGTATGAAAATTTCTGATGTTCAAGTAAATACAGTGAGGGTGTCCGCCTCTCTTGATAAAATCCTTGATAAATTCGGGAGCTTTTTGTCTGAATGATTTTATGTTCGCAAGTCCGGTTAATTCGTCCGTAACATTTGCTTTGGGTTCGGGGAGATTTGTTTGTCCTGAGATTGCAGTTAATTTTTCCCTAACGTCCATATCGTGAAGATAAACGTAAAATAAATCGCCTAATTCTTCATCATGAACGAGGTGTCCCCAGTCCTCAATTTTTTTGATGTTTCCGTTTTTCGTGATTATCCTGTAAGTTACATAATCAAAGCCGTTTGTCTCTTTAATTTGTTTTTTGATGATCGAGTCAACTTCTTCGATGTCTTCAGGATATACAATCGTGTTGAAATTCCCGCCCGTGAATCTCATAAAATCCTGCGGGGAATCACATTCAAAAATTTTTGCAATCTCATCACTGACGAAAATTATATCTTCAGTTTCGTTTGCTTTATAAACGAGTAAAGCTCCCGGAATATTTGCGGAAATTTTGCTCAAGGTCATTAAATCATTTTGATTGAACATTTATTAATATTTTCCTTTCATGTGAAATTAAAAAATCGCAGGAACACCAGCGAAAATACCAACCGTTTTTTTCAAGATGTCTGATTATATCCCTGCGTTTAACTGACATACACAACAGCAGCTTTCTCTACGTTTATCGGCAAAGTTTCAAGATAAAACGGCGTTTTAGTAATTTCCTTCCCGTTTTCGTCATAAGCCAATGCCATTTCCCGTGCAGCATCAGTCAGCATAGTTCTGCAATCTTCTAAAGTGTTTCCCTCTGTTATTACTTCAGGCCATTCGAGAAGTTGTCCCATGTATCCGTTTTCAAGTTTTGTGTAACATGCTGTAAAAGTCATTTTATAAATTTACTCCCTTACTTTCAGATTTTCGGGCAGATATGTTGCCAAGATTTTTTTCAGTGCTTCGGTTTTTATCGGTTTTGCAAGATAATCATCAAATCCAAGCGATATATATTCTTCTCTTAATCCCGTTCCTGAATGTGCGGTCAATGCTATGAAAATTGTATCGCCGGAATAATTTTCAAGTTCCTTTGCAGCCTTCAAAGTTTCAACTCCGTCAAGTCCGGGCATTTTATGATCGAGAAAAATTATGTCGTAATGATGATTAGCTTTTAATAATTCAAGGCATTCCTCGCCTGATTCGGCAGTCTCGACAACGGCAAGAGAATCTTTCAACATTCCCTTTGCTACAACAAGATTAACGGGCGTGTCGTCAACTACGAGAATTTTTGCGTCAGGACATGTAAATGCTTTTTCGATTTCGTTATTTTCGTCGTTAAAATTTTCTTCGTTCGCAAGTTCGATTATTTTTTCGTATTCCCCGATCGTTCCGGAAAATTCTTCACGTGCGTATTCCTGTGGAAGTTCAACGGTGAATGTACTGCCTTTGCCGTATTCACTTTCTGCCTTGATTTTTCCTCCCATTAAATTTAACAAATATCTCACGAGAGTTAATCCGAGTCCTGCACCTTGAATGCTTTGCGTTTCAGTAAGATTTACACGCTCAAATGACTTAAACAATTTTTGTAAATCATCATGTCTGATTCCGATTCCCGTGTCTTTAATCGTAATTGTTAAATTTACTCTTGAATGTGAAATTTCTGTGCCTTTTATGCTTAACGTAACAGAACCTTTTTTCGTATATTTCACGGCATTGTCGATTAAATTCGTTATAACCTGCCTGATTCTGTTTTCGTCTCCGTAAAGGCTTTCACGAATATTTTTGTCAACGTCCAAGATAAAATTTAATTTCTTCTCGTGAATTACCTCAAAAGTGCTTTCTTCGATGTCCTTCAACAACTGCCATAAATGATAATCGGATTTATATAATTCCATTTTTCCCGATTCGATTTTTGAGATGTCGAGAATATTATTAATTATTGATAGTAAATGATTGCCGGCTCTTCGTATGTCAAGGGCTGCCTGTCTGATGTCGGGGGCTTTGCATTCCTTCAAAATAATCTCGTTCATTCCCAAAATTGCGTTCATCGGAGTTCTGATTTCGTGAGATGTATTTGCAAGGAAATCGCTTTTTGCATGGTTTGCAGCTTCGGCAATGAGTGTGGATCTTTCAGTTTCACGGCGAGATTCTTCAAGTTCCTTTTCGATTGTATTCATTCGCCTGTAAATCGGAGCCTGATAATAAAAGAATATTACGAATAAAACTATACACGCTACGGCATAGGCAAACAAAACTTCACGAACTAAAATATATTGAGTCACGAATGACAGAATTAATACTAATCCTAAAACATTCATGATTACATATTGATTTTTTGAAGGGTAAGCGTCTTTGTTGGCAAGCTGGAGATAACCCGCCATACACACAAAATACAAAACATAAACACTTCGCCATAAAGTATTATAAGACCCTCTGTATAATCCTCCGTCGTCGGCAACTTTGAAAAAGAATCCCGAAAAACTCGGAACTAAATTTAATATTAACACGACAAAACTTGAGAATAACAAAAAATTGTTAAACGTCTCAAATTTTCTGTCCTGAATTTTTACATACGCCTGAACATAACGCATTAAGTGATAAGCATTAATGTTTACGACAACATAGTAAACGGATCTTATCACGAGATTTACAACATGTCTGTGTCCCCAGCCGTCAATTAAAAGTGTTGAAGAAACTTCAAGCAATGCAGCAAGAAATGTTGAAAGCGATAAATATCGGAAATATCTGTTTGCTTCGTCATTAGTTCTGTATCTGAAAAACAGAAACGCCGCCATGATCCCTAAAAACGGAATAACGACTGCTTCGATCCAGACATTAAAACCGTAAGTCAGCATTCTATATTAATACCCCCCCCTTGAATTATTTTCTCATGAGGAATATATTTCAATAACATTTCTTCAAGCTCTTTCCCGTTTACGGGTTTGCTTAGGAAATCGTCAAATCCTGCTGATAATAATTCCGCTCTGACTCCTACAAGTGCATTCGCGGTACATACTATAATTTTTGCTTTAGCTCCGGGAGCGTCGGGCATTTGTTTAATTCTCTGTAACGTTTCTTTCCCGTCCATTCTCGGCATCATATAATCCATTAATATAACGTCATATTGATTCTGCGAAATTTTATTAAGGCATTCTTCACCCGATTCTGCTTCGTCAATCATGACTTGATTTTCTTTCATCAATGACCTTAAAACTATTCTATTCATGTCATTGTCATCTACTACTAAAATTTTTGCACTGGGAGCCTTCAAAACTTTTCGTTCCTGCTTCTTCCTGTGGGAGTTTTCAATTTCATAATCTTTTAATGTTTTCTCGCCCACTATTTTTTGAGGAATTACAACGTGGAATGTCGATCCCATGCCATAAGTTGAAGTTACTTCGACAGTTCCGCCCATTAGTTCTATTAATCTTCCCGTGATTGCAAGACCAAGCCCCGTGCCTTCAATATTATGTGTGTCCTTTGCGTTTACCCTGCTGAAGGACTTAAATAATTTCGGAATATCATCTGCGTGAATCCCGATTCCGGTATCCGTAACCGTAATGTGTAAAACTATTAACGAAGGATCATCGCCTTTAACCCCTGTTAATGTAAACTTAACCGAACCTTTTTTAGTATATTTTACGGCGTTATTCAAAATATTTACCATAATCTGATGAACTCGGATTCGATCTCCGAATAACTCATCAGGGAGCGAGCTATCAATTTGTGCAATATATTTTAACCCTTTCTGCTCTGCTCTGATTTTAATCATGTTGTCGACATCACGCAGAACTCTGCCTAAATCATAATTACGGCTTGCAAGTTCAAGAGTACCGGATTCGATTTTTGAGAAGTCGAGGATGTCATTAATAATATGTAACAAAGTATTTCCGGCACTTTGAATATCAGTTGCATATTGATAGATCGGCCCTGATTCATATTTTCGCAAAATCATTTCGTCCATTCCTAAAATAGTTGTTAAAGGAGTTCTGATTTCGTGAGACATGTTAGCAAGAAATTCGCCCTTAGCTTCGTCGGCTGAAATTGCTGCTGCATTTGCTTCGTCTGCAATGGCTTTTGCTTTACGTAAACGTTCGAGGGTTTTTTCAAGGTCTCTGTAAGCAGGAGTTTCGAGTAAGAAAAAGAAATAATAAACGCCCATCGAAATTATTATAAAGTGAATTGGAACGTCGGGAAAATATTTATGCTGCAAAAATATAATTATCCAGCAAATCGCCAGTTCCGTAACTAAAGCAAAAAACTGTCCCGGAGTAAATGATTTTCTGTACATAAAAATTTCGACCCATGCCCAGATTGACCATAAAGCAATAAATCCCGTTGACAAAACAATATATAAATTTCCGGTTAATAATTTCGTTCCGTCAGGCGAGATTGAAAAATTTGTGCCGGTGAAAAGTCCGACAAGCTGAAGATAAAAATAAATTCCCAAGAAAATATTTTGAATGTAAAGCATACGTTTTTTGCCGTCAGAGTTTTGACCGAAAACGGCCATGTAACGTACAAACATGAAATAAACTCCGCAGATCGAAATCTGATGTGCTAAAGACCAGAAATATTTTGTGTAAATCGAAAATCCTGCACTTTCCGACAAAACTATTGTTGTGAAAATGTCAATGATGCTGTTTGCAGTTGTCATGTAACAATAACGCAAAAGACCTTTTTTATCCGATGATGTACCGGAGTAAATAACTTGAAGATAAACACAGAGGGTTACACTTAAAAATATAACGGCGATTTCAGATTCGATTATGTAAATAGTTTCCAAATTGATACTTCTCCAAATTTTTATTTTTAATCATAACAATTTATAATATTTTAATTCAAAAACTTCAAGAAATAAAGGAGTGTTTTTATGCCTATAGTATTCAAGTGCAAGATGTGCGGAGGAGATTTAGACGTTCACGAAGGCGCAACGATCGTTAAATGTCTTTACTGCGGAAGTAAACAAACCCTTCCTAAAATTGACGACAACAAACGCAGAAATCTTTACGAACGTGCAAATTATTTCAGGCAGAACGGCGATTTTGACAAAGCCATGATAATTTACGAACAGATTTTGAGCGAAGACAACACAGACGCAGAGGCTTACTGGTCATTAGTTTTGTGTCGTTACGGAATCGAATATGTCGAAGACCCCGCAACTCATCAGCGAGTCCCTACAGTAAATAGAACTCAGCCTTTGCCCGTAATTAATGACAAAGATTACAAAATGGCTTTGAATTATGCGGACGCTTCACAAATTCCGATTTACGAATCTGAAGCACGTTTAATCGATAAGATTCAACATGACATTCTCGAAATCTCAGCACGTGAAAAACCTTTTGACGTTTTCATTTCGTACAAAGACAGCGACAACAACGGACAACGGACTCCCGATTCAGTTTTGGCTGTCGACATTTACGAAAAACTCACTCAAGAGGGATTCAAAGTTTTCTGTTCAAGAATCACGCTCGAAGATAAAATCGGTCAGAAATATGAGCCTTATATTTTCGCCGCACTAAATTCTGCTCCCGTAATGATTGCTTTGGGAACACGTCCGGAATATTTCAACGCTGTATGGGTTCGCAACGAATGGAGCAGATATTTGAATCTCATTAAAAACGGTGCAAAAAAAACTTTAATTCCGGCCTTCAAAAATATGTCGCCTTACGACCTGCCCGAAGAATTTTCGCATTTGCAGGCTCAGGATATGGGGAAAATCGGTTTTATGCAGGATTTAGTTCGAGGTGTGAAAAAATTAATTCGTCCCAATGAACAGAAAACCGAAACCGTAATAATCAGCGGAAAACAAACTGAAGCAGCCCCGCTCCTTAAACGTGCATTCATGTTTTTAGATGACGGCGATTTTGTCAAGGGAAATGAATATTTCGAGAGAGTTTTGGACATTGACCCCGAAAACGGAGAAGCATATTTGGGAAAATTGATGATTGAAAAACATGTCAGACATCGTGAAGATTTAGCAAAATGTGCAGAACCTTTCGACACAAGCAAGAATTATAAAAATGCGATTCGTTTCGGAGATGCAGATTTGATTTCTGAACTTGAGGGATATATCGCCGTAATAAAGGACAGAATCGAACAGGCACGTATTGAGGCGGAACAGAAAGCGGAGAGAGAACGTATTGAAGCAGAACAGATACGAATCGAAAACGAAATTCAAGCAAAAAAACAAAGAAAAATCATGATTGCCGTTTTTGCAGTCATCGTTATTGTTATTGTGTCTTTCTTTGGATATAAAATATACATGCGTCAAAAAATCGACAAATTCGTTAATGGTTCGACACAGGAAATTATAAATGCTATTAACAATGGTGTTGATGTCAATGTTAAAGACTTTTACGGACAAACTGCATTGATGATAGCTGCACAACGGGGCAATGCAGAAGCTGTAAATGCTTTGATAAAAGCTGGTGCTGATGTCAACGCTAAAACCGAATCCAGCACCACTGCACTGATAAAAGCTACATATTTTGGTTTTGACAATGCAGAAATCATTAACATTTTGATTGATGCAGGTGCTGATGTCAAGATAAAAGACGATATGGGCAAAATGGCGGTCGATTACGCACGTAAGAATGAAAAACTCAGAGGCACAAACGCTCTAAAACGTCTCGAAGAGTTAAGCAGATAATAATTTGAAAAATAGGTGAGAGGGTTAATAAATAATCCTTTCACCTCAAAATTTTTTCCGCTTCGTCAAGTGCAGAATTAATATCCCCCTTGCCGAATCCCTGACAACTGAATGAACTTCCCCCGCCTTTACCGTTAAGAATTTCGATAGCTTTTTTGAATGCAGGTCTGACATCAAAATTTTTGTTTTCACGGTTACAGCCGAACATCAAAAATACTCCGCCGGAATTTTCATCGACATTTGCAAGCATGGCCGAAACTTCGTGATTCATTTCGGTTATGAGCCTGAATAAAATTTTAATTTCGTCCTGCGTTGAATTTTTCATGACATGACGAATAATTTTTGAATCTGACTTCAACAAATTTTCTGCGATCGGCTTCAAAAATCTTTCTGTGTTGTTTTCGTTTGTGATTTTCAAGTTATGAATTTGTGTTTTGAGATTTAATATTTTCTCGTTAATTCCTTCGTAACCGCAGACTAATTCCGATTCAGCTTTCCTGACTTCATCATAAACCGATTTAACCCACCTGTAAGCAGCTTTCCCGGATTTCAGATAAATTCTTTTACCGCCTTTATGATTCTCGAACGACGTAATTTTTATCAATCCCGCCTGCCCCGTTGAATTAACATGAACTCCACAGCATGGCACATAATCAACGCCTTCAATTTTTACGATTCTGATAGGCTGAGTGGATTTTTCGGGAGGAAGTTTGCGGGCAAATTTTTTAACTTCGTCCATTGAGGGATATAAAATCTCAACGGGAATATTTTTCCAGACTGCTTCATTAGCTGCTGACTCGGCCTCAAAAATTACATCTTCGCCGACATCTGAATCAACATCAATCGAAACGTTATCGCCTTCAATTCTCATTCTTGCAGTGTGAAGTCCGTGAAGGTTATAAAGCATTCCCGCAAAAATATGCTCGCCTAAATGCTGCTGCATTAATTCAAATCTCCTGTCCCAGTTCAAAACCCCGTGAACATTTTTATTTTTGATTTCGGAGTTTAAGACGTGAATAATATTTTCGCCGTCCTCCATAACTTCTAAAACTTCGACATCGTCAATAAATCCCAAGTCGCAGGGTTGACCGCCTCCGCCGGGATAAAATAAAGTTTTGTCAAGGGTTACGAAAAATTTTCCGTCATGTTCGGCCTGATTAATAACTTCAGCATCAAATTCACGAGCATATAAATCCTCATAAAATAATTTTTCAGTCAAAATCTTTTCACCTTTATAAACACGAATCTACATCAATTTTGTTAATCATGACATTCAAAATCTCTTTGTCAGTTTCTTTCATTCCGATTTTTCCGATATAGCCCATGTTTTTAATCGTTTTTTCAACATCATCTTCGACAAAGCCTTCACCGCCTCGAAATTCGTTACTGTTCATGCTCATGTAATGGGCGAGTAAAGCAGCGTTGACGGACGAAGCAATTTTAGCTGCACAACTTGGTTTTGCACCGTCGCAGACAATTCCTCCGACATTAGCAAGAGTATTTGTGATTGTGTCGGCAATATTTTTGTAATCTCCTCCGGCCATGTAAGTTATCGCAGACCCCGAACCGCACGCAGCACTGACAGCACCGCAGAAAGCCGAAAGCGAGCCAATATAGTGTTTTATGTAAATTGAAACTAAATTGCTGACGGCTAAGGCACGATATAATTTTTCACGTGATAAGCACCATTCATCGGCATATTCAAGAACAGGAAGCGTAACGGTGATTCCCTGATTTCCACTGCCGGAATTAATCACGACGGGCAAAGGACAACCGCTCATTCTTGCGTCAGAACCGGAAGCGGCTCTTGCACATGCTCTTGAACGTACACTGCTTCCCCACATCTCAAGAATAGTCTTTCCGACTCTTGCACCCCATTTGTTGTCTAAACCTTCCTGAGAGATTTTTGAATTATATTCGATCTGGCGGTCAAAAATTTCTTTAACGTCTTTAACATTTAATTCATTAGCGTAATCAAGAATGCCTTTTAACGTCATCAGATTTTTATTCGTCTTAACATCTTGTGAATGTGCGGTCGGGTTTTCTTTTGCGGAGTTCTCGAATAAAATTTTTCCGTCTCGTTCAATCAAAGTAATATTTGTGTGGGAGTTTTCGATTTTGACGAGTGAATTGTGATTTTTGCCCTGCATTTTGATTTCGATAAACAAATTCGGGACATTTTCGGCAAGCTGGACATCACAAATTTTTTCGGCAACTAATTTTTTCGTGAGTTTACGTGCTTCATCAGTAGCGTTTGCGATGACTTCAAGTTCCTTAGTTGAATCGCCTCCGACAGCACCTAAAACAGCAGCAGTTTCGATACCTTTTTGACCTCCTGAATTAGGAACGATAACGCCTTTAACGTTTTTGATAATATTTCCCGAACATGAGACGGAAATTTTTTCGGGATTTTCGCCGAGAGCCGCACGAGCCTTAGCCGAAGCATAAGCAATAGCAATAGGTTCTGTACAGCCCATAGCAGGGACTAATTCACTTTTTAAGATTTCAGTGTAATTTTCGTAAAGTTCTTTTGTAAGCATAAAATTTTTTCCTCCTTAAAATTATTTCAAGAAAAATACAAGAATTATATCTGCTATTATAAGCTCAAAACTTAGAAAAATAATTCCTATTTTGAAAGAACGTTCCAAAGCATCTAAATGTTTGTTAATCCTGTCAAAAGTTTGATTTATTTTTGCAAAAGTTTTATCGATGTTTTCAAGTTTTAATTCAAATGAGTTTAATTTTGCCATTCTTGCCATAAAAATTTCCCCGTCCTTTCATTAAAATTATATCTCATTGTCAACCTCTCTGTATCTTGTGAGACGGAGGGGTTAAATCTTAAATTTTCCTGCGGCTTCCAATACAGCTTTTCGCAACCCTGAATAATCAGTTTCCTTAGGGTTTAATTTTTTTAATTTTGTCAATGAAATTTTTTCCTGATTTCCTACTTTTTCATTTAATGTCGCAGTAGACAAAACGTAAAATTTCCATTGTGAAGTGTCAAGAATATTTATACTTTCCTGTTCAGTGTGTGTATGAACGCAGAAAACATATACATCTGCCTGTCTAACTTTTCCGCCGGAAAAATTATTATCTTCGGCATTCAAAACTTGTGTCGGGCGAATTAAAAAATTAATCGGTGAAAGTTTTTCCTGTCCCCATGATTGAATATAGCCTGACGCTTTGACTTCGATTTTAATTCCTTCGGGCGAAAGAATATCGTAGCTTGTCCAATTTCTGCGTATCGTTTCCGTAGATTTCATGGCAGTGTGTACGAGAAATTCCGCAAATATTCCACGCTCCGAATTGTCAACAAGCATTGAATGTGCCCATGCCCAATAGTCGATTAATCTGTTATTTGTCCCAGTGATTGCTTCATTGCCTGTTAATAATTTTTTTTCTAATTCAGGATATTTTATTTCTTTCATGATTTGACATTTTCCTTTCCCTAAAATTACGCAAAATTATAAATTAAAATTTTTCGATTCTGTCTTTGAATTTTATTTTTTGAGATTTGATTATCACTGTGAAAGTTTGAATTTTTTGTAGTGGCAAATGTAGTGGCAAAACGAATTTTTTTCCTCATTCTGAAATTTCATTTTACGTAATTATAACACACATATTTTAATCTTGATTAATTTTGTTGCATATGATATTCTTTCCGGCGTTGTTAAATTTGGTCAGAGAGGAGAAATTTTTTCGTGAAACTTTCAACGATTGCACGTTACGGATTAAGGGCAATGTCGGATTTATGTCTGTCATCGCAAAATTCAAATCCCGTATCGGTCAGTGATATTGCTTCCCGTCAAAATATTCCCGTGAATTATCTTGAGCAGTTATTCTCAAAGTTACGGCGTAATGGTTTATTGGAAAGTGTCAGAGGTGCTCAGGGAGGTTATTTTTTGACTCGTCCCGCAGACAAGATCAGCATCTCCGAAATTTTGAACGCTCTCGGCGAACCTGTGATTTTCGGAAACTGTCAGACCGATAAAGGCTGTGAAAATTCCGCAACCTGTCCGACTTTCAAATTATGGCGGAAGGTTAAGGGCTCTGTCGATGAAATTTTAGATAAAACTTCTCTCGATGATATTGCTCACGGCAAAATTTCTCTGATTGAAGATTAATATTTTTATAAGGGGGATATAAATTAAAAAATGTTCGTTTATATGGATCACACTGCTACAACGCCTACAAGCCCCGAAGTTTTGAATGCCATGATGCCTTACTTCAGCGAAAACTTCGGCAACCCTTCAAGCGTTTATTCGTTCTCTCGGAAATCAAGAGCTGCTATCGAAAAAGCACGCGCACAAGTTGCAAATGCTCTCAATGCCGACACGTCCGAAATTTATTTTACGGGTTCTGGCACTGAAGCTGACAACTGGGCATTAAAGGGAACTCTGGAGAAGGCAAAAATCGCAGGCAAGAATCATTTAATCACTACGAAAATCGAACATCATGCAATTTTACATACTGCCGAATATCTGCATAAGGTCGAAGGTGTAGACGTTACATATCTTCCTGTAGATTCAGAGGGCTTTGTTAAAGTTGAAGATGTCGAAAACGCAATCACAGATAAAACTGCTTTAGTCTCCGTCATGTTTGCTAATAACGAAGTCGGAACTATAGAACCTATAGCCGAAATCGGTGCTTTATGCCGTGCTAAAAAAATTCCTTTTCACACTGACGCTGTACAGGCTGCTGCACATCTCAATATTGACGTTAAAGCAATGAATATTGATATGTTATCAATGTCAGCTCATAAGATGTATGGCCCCAAAGGCGTAGGAGCTTTATTTTTGCGGAAAGGTATGAGACCTGAAAATTTCGTTCACGGTGGAGCGCAGGAAAAAGGCCACAGAGCAAGCACGGAAAATATTGCCGGAATTGTCGGATTCGGTGAAGCAATGGAAATTTTGAAATCAAGACTTGATGACGATCTCAAAATTAATTCTGCGAGACGTGATAAATTAATTTCGGGTATCCTGGCAAAAATTCCTCACGCAAAATTAAACGGTGCAACGGGAGATAAACGACTTCCCAATAATATAAATTTCAGTTTTATAGGTGTTGAGGGCGAGACGTTATTATTGGACTTGGACGCAAAGGGAATTTCTGCCTCGACGGGTTCAGCATGTTCATCTGAAAGTTTGGATCCTTCGCACGTTTTGTTAGCATTGGGATTAAAACACGAAATGGCTCACGGCTCATTGAGATTTACGATTGGAAGATTGACGGACGATTCACAGATTGATTATGTTCTTGACGTTTTGCCCGAAATAGTTTCAAGACGAAGGGAAATGTCGCCTTTATGGGAAGATTATTTGAAATCGAAAGGAGAAAAATAAATCATGGCATTAGATTACAGTCAAAAAGTTATGGATCATTTTATAAATCCTCGAAACGTCGGCGAAATTCAAAATCCTGACGGTGTAGGAGAAGCAGGAAACCCGAAATGCGGGGACATCATGAAAATTTATCTGAAAGTCAATGACGACACAAAAATAATTGAAGATGTCAAATTCAAAACTTTCGGTTGTGCCTCTGCAATCGCATCTTCGAGCATGGCTACGGAATTAATAAAAGGCAAAACTATCGAAGAAGCATGGGACTTAACAAACGCTGCCGTTGCTGAAGCATTGGACGGATTACCACCGATTAAAATGCACTGCTCTGTCTTGGCGGAAGAAGCTATCCACGAAGCATTAAACGATTATCGAAAGAAGCACGGAATGAAAATTATTCCCGTCGAACATCACGAGGAATAAAATAATTATTTTGTATTACCCCTCCGATACTTCGTACCACCGTACTGTCTCCCCTTTCTAAGGGGAGATTTTGATTTATCGACAGAGGTTAAAACAGGAGATTGCTAAAAATTATTTTTGTGCTAAAATTTTTCCGCTGAAATATAAAACTTTTGGCAAATTTTAGAATTTTGTTAAGGAGGTTTTTTTTATGACACATAGAAATTTCCTGAAAATATTTACGCTTCTTATGTGTGTTAGTTTTTTTATCTTGGGGGGGGGGGGGTACAGCTCTCGCAACAGATTGGTATGTCGTAAGCGGTGATACAGGCAATCAAATTAAATTTTTTAAGGCTACAACAACATCATATGATATAAATAACTGGAGCAGTGCAGATTCTTCAACCAACACATCAACTGACATCAATACATTTTTGAGCGATACTGCTGTTGAAAGCGGCGACACGGTTTACATCAAAGAAGGCACGTACAAATTATCAACGGAAATTAAATTAGATAAAGTTCTTCATCTTTACGGCGGATTTGCAGGAACTGAAACAACTTTATCAGACCGCAATTCGAATACAGGGACAATCCTTGACGCTAATGCAAATAGCAGTAATCAACGCAGTGTTTTCAATATAAGCACCAACTCAACGATTGACGGCTTCACGATAACGGGCGGATACGTCAGCCGTAACGAAGGCGGTGGCGGTATTTACATTAGCAGCGGCACCCAGATAATCACCAACTGCACCATTAGAGACAATACTGTTAATAACGGCGTCGGCGGCGGCTTTTGTATTAAAAACGGTACAGCAACAATCACAAACTGTACCATTATCGGCAATAGTATTACCGGCAACAACGCTCGTGGTGGCGGCATTAGCGTTGGGATCGGCAACGACACCACCAGCCTCCCTACAATTACAATGACAAACTGCACTATTACAGGCAATACTGCTGCTAACGACGGCGGCGGCATTTGCATTAAAAGAGGCACAGCGACAATCATAAACTGCACCATTGTGAAGAATACAATGACAACAAATGATGAGGGACACGAAATTTATTTTCAAGGTGGTACAAGCACCCTCTACAATACGCTGATATGGAATGCGGCAACAGGTAACGCTATTGCTAAATTAGCAAGCGCAAACCCCACTATAAATTACTATAATTGTGCGTATCCCGGTGCGACAGGCGATAATAATATTATTTTAAGTGCGTGGGATAATCCCGTCTCGTCCGATGTAACAGTCAACGGCGTTACACATAAGGTGTATAAAATTTCTGATAATTACAGTGCATTACAAGGCATTATCGGTCAGGGCAGTAATGATATAGCACCAGAGTATGACCAAATCCGCAATGCTTTTGCAAATCCCCCGTCAATCGGTGCGGTTGAGATAATTTTTAGCTTTGACATCACGGGCACAGACACAATTAACGCTAAACACGGCATGGAAACAACGGAAACATTTACTCCTATTGTGAGTCTTGATAACGAGGCTTTAGCATCATCAGACTACACAATTTCTTGGGACGTTACGGTCAGTGATACTAATATTTCAATCGACCAAAGCGGAAAATTAACTGTCGGAAGTGCGACCCCCGCAGGAACTTATGAAGCTACAGTGAAAGCTCAGGTGACATATGGCACAATAACATCAAACGTTGCAGAAAAAAAAGTTACGATAACCGTTGAAAGCGGCGATATGACTTTGACATTGACATCGAAGGATTTGCCAAATGGAAAAGTCAACACGGCATACACTGAAGCGGAATATTTCACTGCGACTGTAGACCCGACAACGGCTGCTCTTGCTTGGAATGCTGAAGGATTGCCCGAAGGTTTGAGCTTTAACGAAGGCAAAATTTCGGGAACTCCGACAGCGAGCGGAAATTTCAGCGTAAAAGTTACGGTTACGGCGACGCTTGCGAATTACAACACTACATCAAAAGATATAACGGCTTCGATAACGATTGATGCTGCAGATGAACCGACTCCGACACCTGACCCCGAACCTGAACAAGAACAAAGTGAGCAAGAACAAACCGAACAAACCGAACAAACCGAACAGGAAGAACAGAACGGGCAAAACGGCGGCGGTGTTCCTGCTGTAGATTCTAAAGATGAAGAACCGCAAACGGAAGGGCCTACGAAAACAGAATATATTGACGTAGACATCAAAAGCCTGACACTTACGCAAAGAGCGCAAGTAACAACAATAACATTTACGGATTTGTCAAACTTTGAAGATCTCATTCAAAATATAAATAGCTTTTCGAGCCTTACGACCGTGAAAATTTCTGCAGATGTTGTTGTCAGTAACGGCACGATTGATTTAAGTGCACTTCCTGCAAACATTAAGGATTTTTCGATTTCGGGGAACACTTCGCTGAAAGCATTAAATCTGAAAGGCTGCAAAATCGCCAACATTGACGCAAGCAACTGTCAGGAACTTGAAAGCGTTGATGTTTCGGGCAACACTTCAATCGTTACGCTTAATGTCAGCAGAACGAAAATAAAACTTCTTGACGTAAGCAAATGTTCAAGTTTAACGACTCTTGACTGTTCAAACGGAGGCCGGCTCAGAAAATTGAATATTGAAGGTTGTAATGCTTTGAAGATCGTAAAATGTAGCCATAATTCGCTGTTAATTTTCGATATTCCTGCAGAAATTACGAGCTTGACGAGCGTTGACTGTACAGGACAATCATTAAACGACTGGACTCCAGCACTCAGCTTTAACTTTGATGATTTTGTACAGAGCTACGATATAGTTTCAAGCACTGACAACACGGTTTCGGCTGCAAACATCGTAAAAGCGTCTGCATTCACGAAAGTTAAAAACCTGAAAGCATATGACAGCAACAATAATGAAATCACAGTTACGACAGATGATAACGGTAACATAACTTTTGCGAGTATGCCTGACAGAATGACATATGATTATGACATCGGATTTAACAATCAGGTAATGGACGTAACAGTTAATTCTGCCAACAGCAGTTACACAATAGGAAATTCCGGCAGCGGCTGTAACATGAACTTAGGAGCTTTGTCGTTGATGTTAATAGCTCTTGTGATGTTCAAAAAAATTCATTAAACGAAGAGGCAACCCCTCACTGCAGAGTCTCCCCTTTCTAAGGGGAGATGTCAGCTTGCTGACAGAGGGGTTAAAACAACGGGGGAGATTTCGATTTATCGACAGAGAGGTTAAATTACAAAATCCACTATAAGGCCATTCAAAAGCGAATATAAAATCACGAATGCAAGATACATAATAAAATTCTTTAATCCAAGAACGATTTTTAATGCACCCAAATTCGTTATTTTCGTTGCAGGGCCGGTAATCATAAACGCACTCGCACTCGCCATACTCATTCCGTCAGCAAGCCACTGAATTAATAAAGGTATAGTTCCGCCTCCGCAGGCATATAAAGGAACTCCGATTGTAGCGGCCATTAAGACACCAAAACCGTTTTTTCGTCCGAATAATTTAGCGAATGATTCGGCAGGTACATATCTCATAAATAACGCCGTCAAAAATATTCCCAGCAAAAAATATATTCCTGTGGCTTTTATATTTCGTCCGAAGTTTTTAATGTATCTCATAAAAATATTCGGGTCTGTATCATGATTTGAAATTTCATAGAAACCTGTGAAGCTGAAAAAATTTTTGTGTGTTATATGTCTATATAAATTTACTGCCAATCCCGCAAATATTCCGCAGAAAAAACATGATGCTATTCTCACGATTAAAGCTGTCTGGCCAAGTGCTGTGCTGTAAATTATCAGTTGAGGATTTAATAATATCGAAGCCATCATAAAAGACGCTAACCAATCCTCCCGCATTCCTTTTTCCGAAAACGAAGCCGCTATCGGAATCGTTCCATACATGCATAGAGGTGAAGCAATACCCAATATACACGCAGGAACAATCCCGAAGAGACTCAATTTTTTCTCGTTTAATTTAGCGAAAAGGCCGTGAATCTTATTCTTTCCGAATACAGATACAAACGACCCTATAGCCATTCCCAACAGCCAATAGATATAAATCTGTTCAAGCTGTAGAGTGAAATAATACCAAAGATAAATAAATTCCCGTTGAAAAATTTTAATCAATGTTCACTAAATTATATTCTCGGCTTCCGAATCCAATTTCAGCGGCGTGTTCCAAAGTGTGGATTCCGTGTCTTGATTCCATTCTCTTGATTAAGGAATTTCCGTCGGGTGCTTTGTAAACCAAATCGACACATGCCTGATCGAGTGCGACAGGGTCGAGCGATCCCAAGATTCCTATGTCGTGCATGTCGGGAGCAGCGGGGTTGCCGTCGCAATCACAATCAACGCTTAAATGATTCATGACGCTGATATACATAATTTTTTTGCCATTGTCGAGGGAGTCGGAAACTGCTTTTGCTGCTTCGGCCATTGATTCGAGGAAATCATCTTGTTTGTCATACCAAATACTTCCGGAATCTTTTGTGCCTGCCGTGTGAATAATTACTTTTCCTCTCGGTGAAGCGAATCCGATCGAAATATTTTTAATTGCTCCTCCGAATCCTCCCATTGCGTGGCCTTTGAAGTGTGTTAAGACAAGAACGAAATCATAATTTTTGAAGTGTGAGCCGACAACATCTTCTTTCAAATGTTTTCCGTTTTTAACCGGTAAAGAAATTTCGCCTTCTTCGTCTAAAATGTCAACTTTTGCAATCTTAGTAAAACCGTGATCTTCAGCAACTTGTTTGTGCATTGCAGTTTCAGATCTTGAACCGCCGTATGCAGTGTTGCATTCAACGATTGTCCCGTTGACTTTCTTTACTAAATCCCCGATTAAATTCGGTGAAAGATAGTGAGTGTTTCCGGCCTCGCCGGTGCTGAGCTTAACTGCAACTTTCCCTTCAGCTTCACGGCCAAGTTTGTTATAAATCGCCATGAGTCCTTCGGGTGTTATGTCTTTCGTGAAAAAGACTGTCGGAGTTTCTGCAAACGCTGCGTTGGGCAAAAATGCAAAAACTGAAATTAATAATAACGAAATTAAAATGTGTTTCATTAAAATTTCTCCTTTACATAAAATTTTTCATGAGTAAAATAAATGTTGAAGTAAACTTAAAGTCAAGGAGTAAAAAAATAATTTTGAATGAAATATTTGTTTTTAATATCGCAAAATTAGCAGTGAAATCAATTATTAATGTCGGTTCTGCATATCCCAAACCGGGCTTAATAACTCCTTTAGATAATAATGCTCTAAACGGGACTGACTTTGAAACTTTTATCGACGGTGCAATGTCGTTATTTCAATGTTTCGTTAATTGTGCGTCAATCGGTGCCGACACAGAATCAATGAAACCCGTTGATGTTCTTACAATGTTAAAAAGTACTGCGAAAATCGGCGTTAATGACTCTCTCCGTGCAACACGGGGGAAAATTTCAATGAAAGGGAATGTTTTTTGTTTAGGATTATTGTGTGCAGCAGCAGCAAGACTGATTGTCCAGAAAAGATTTTTGACGCCTCCGGCACTTGCTTTAACGGCTTCGTCATTTGTGAATGGGATTCTTGAGCGTGAATTATGGAATCTTGACTATAATATGGAAGGAAAAATTTTATCTGAAGGCGAAAAAGTTTATATTTCATATGGCATTGAAGGAATCAGGGGAGAAGCTGAAAAAGGTTTCAAATTAACATTAAAGGCTGTCGAAAGTCTGCGGAAATTAACGGCTACTCAAGGTCAGTTATCATTGAGGGAAAAATTAATTCAGACGTTAATAGCTGTCATGGCCGAAAATCAGGATACGAGAATCGCCGCACACGGAGGCATTGGGGAATTAATGAGGATTCAAAGGGAGTCGCAGAAAATTTCAGATTTAGGCTGTATGCTTACGACAAAGGGAATCGATAAATTATTTGAGTTCGATAAAAATTTAAGGTCAAAATGTCTTGCACCTGACGGGAGTGCAATAATTTTAACGAGTGCTTTATTAATTCGTGAACTTGGAAATCTGAAATTAACACGTTCAGGATATGACGAAGAATAAAAAAACTGCTGCCCCGCTAAGAGCAACAGCTTAAATCTCTGCTTGCTACAATATCGACATCAGTTCCGCAGACATTGTGAATTAAAACCTGACCGATTTTAATCGGAGCAATGACTTCAAGTTTTGCTACTTCTTCGGCGATCTCGAATAATTTTTCCTTAGGTGCAGGAGTTTTGCTTCGGATCGGACACACAGGCAGTTTACCATTTCTGACTCTTACGGTTGAGGCGAAAACCCTTCGGGGATCTTTGACTTCTGATTTTGCATAGGCATACCCTCTCGGACAGTTGTTGCCTGTAACACTCACGACTTCGCCGTTATCATCGAGAGTAACATTTAATCCGCAGCCTAAAGGACATGAGACGCAGATAAATTTTCTTTCTTCCATTTTATATATTCACTCCTTTACAACGGTTTAATGTCAACGATAATTTCGTCAGGATTTTTTGCTTGAATCTGTTCGGCTTTGAGTCTGACTTCGTTCATTTCGCCCGGTCTTGCATAACGTAATCTTTGAGTGAAAAGTCCCGGTTCAGCGACAACTTTACAAGCTCCCTCAATGGGGTGAGTAACTCTCATGTAAATTATAGTGTCAGATTCGCCGGTTACGAATTGAGGGGAATATAATCTGACATTTTCGCCGCCTTTGACAGGAATTTTTTTGAGTTTGTTGGAGAGTTTTCCGAGAGCATATTTAGCTGCGTTTTTACCTGCAATTAAACCTTCATCGCTGACGTTATCAACTAAATCATAAACGATAACGACATTTCCCGCCGCAAAAATTTTCGGGTTTGAAGTCTGCAATAAATCATTAACAACGGGGCCACCTGTAACGGGGTGAATTTCGATTCCAGCCATTCGTGATAATTCGTTTTCAGGAATTAATCCTATTGCAAGCAATAAAGTATCACACTCGATAAATCTTTCAGTGCCTTTAATCGGATTCATTTTGTCATCGACTTCAGCGACAGTAACACCTTCAAGCCTGTCTTTCCCGTGAATTTTTGTTACAGTTGTTTTAAGGTGAAAAGGTATTCCGTAATCGTCAAGGCATTGGGCAATATTTCTCCTCAAACCTCCCGGCCATGACATGACTTCGTAAACTCCTTCGACCTCCGCACCTTCCCAGATCATTCGACGAGCCATAATAAGGCCAATATCTCCAGAACCTAAAATCACGGCTTTTTTACCGGGCATATAACCTTCCATGTTCACGAATCTTTGAGCAGTTCCAGCGGTATAAATTCCTGCGGGGCGTGTTCCAGGAATGCGGATTGCTCCGAGAGGTCTTTCACGACAGCCCATAGTTAAGACTATAGATTTAGGATTCAGACATTCGATTCCACGTTCTTTATTCATAGTCCAAACTGAATTTTTATCTTTGTCAATTTGGAATACCATTGTGTTAGTACGAAATTCAACGCCTGCATCGTGAGCCTGCTGAATAAATCTGTGCATGTATTCAGGGCCTGTTAATTCCTCTCTGAAAGTCCGCAGACCGAATCCCGGGTGAATGCACTGCTGTAAAATTCCGCCTAAATCCCAATCTCGTTCAAGGACAACGACATTTTCAGCACCTTCCTGCTTAGCTCCGATACCTGCTGCAACACCTGCAGGGCCGGCTCCGATTATGAGGACATCAATATTATTATTCATGAATTATTCAGCCCCTTTCATTTTGTTTAGCAAAGGTTCTTTTGTTTTTCCCGTTAATAATTTTGATTCTCCGCCGTGCCTTGTAACTTCGTCCAAAGGAATGTTTAACTCTCTTGAAAGAATTTCGGCAACTCTCGGACAGCAAAATCCTCCCTGACATCTTCCCGTACCTGCACGAGTCATCATTTTAACGGCCGTGATTGTCCTTGCACCCCGTCTGCTGATAGCTTCAAGAACTTGACCTTCGGTTACGGTTTCGCAACGACAGACAATTTGAGCATATGAAGGGTTTTCGTCGGCAAGTTTTTTGCGTTCGGCCATGTCAAGATATAAAAATCTCGGAATATTTTTTCTTTCGGGAATAAAATTTTCATTCGGAGTTAATTTTATTCTGTCGGATAATTCTTCCTTCAACATTTCAGCGACATATTCAGCTATTGCCGGTGAAGATGTAAAGCCGGGCGATTTAATTCCTGCGACATTAACAAAACCGCGCGGACTCTTTAACGTCTTAATCTCGAAATCTCCGGATTCTGTGTTAGCTCTGACACCTGCAAAAGTCGTTATATTTGAACGAATCGGGAAATCAGGAACTAAACGCCTTGCACCTTTCAAAACTTCTGCGAGTCCTTCAGGAGTTGTCGAAGTATCTTCGGGGTCTTCCTGCTCTGTTGCTGTAGGCCCTGACATTAAATTTCCTTCGGCAGTCTGCAAAACTGTAACGCCCTTTCCTGCTTTTGAAGGACACGAGAATAAAAAGCTGTGGACAGTTCCCTGAGTGGTTCTGTCAAGTAAAAAATATTCGCCCTTTGTCGGAATGATTTTGAAACTTGTATCGCCAGCCCACGAAGATATTTCCCCAGCGTGAACACCGGCGGCATTAATTACCACAGGAGCAAGAAAATCGCCTTTATCTGTTGAAACGCCTTTAATGTTTTTCTCATCGTCAAATAATAACCCCGTAACAAGAGTCTCTAAAAATAAATTTGCACCGTTGATTTTCGCACTTTCGATTAAAGCATTGACGGCCTCAAAATTATTTATGATTGCGGCTTCGGGAGACCATAAAGCGGCGACAATTTCCTTTGAGACGTTGGGTTCTTTTTCACGTAATTTATCGCCCGAAATTATTTCAAGTCCGGGGCAGCCATTAATTTTTCCCTGTTCCAATAATTTTTCGAGATGTTTTACTTCGTCATCGTTAAACGCACAAACATAAGATCCGCATTCGTCTAAATGAACGTCCAATTCTTTAGCGAGTTTGTGCCATAATTTATTTCCTTTTACACAGAATTTTGATTTTTGAGTTCCCGGTTTGTCGTCAAATCCCCCGTGAATCATCGAAGAATTTGCACGGCTTGCACCGCTTGGAAGTTCGGAGGCCTTATCGAGTACTGCAATTTTTAATTTATATTTTGAAAGTTCTCTTGCGATTCCAGCACCGGTAACGCCTGAGCCGATTATTATAACGTCATAATTCAAAATTAAACTCTCCTCCCTCTTATAAAAATTTAATTTACGTTACTTAAAAATTCTTCAGGTGAAATATCTGCCTGTCTTAATACACTCCGTAAAGTTCCAGTAGCAAGTTCATTATGTAAAGGTACAAGATTACGCATAACCGCATGGCTGCCCTTTATCCTTGTTAAGACAAAGACGAGACGCTGAAGAATTTTAATAACATCTCGCTCCGAAAATCCCCGTAATTCAAGCATTGAAAGTTGTTATGTAAGTATGCCCGCATGGTACATATTCTGTTGCTTCAAGATATAATTCAGTTGCTTCTTTGAGATTTTTCAAAGCACTCTCAATGGTCGATCCCTGACTTACGCAGCCTACTTCAGGACAATCAGCAACATATAAGTCGCCTTCCTTATGAATAACAGCCGTATATGTACTCACGCAAAAACAACTCCTTTGACAATTCATAAAAACGACAGCCCCGTTTGTGTCGAGGCTGCCAAAGAATAAACTCCGATTAAATTAGTCCGTCCAATTTCTGCATTTTTCGATTGCTTTCTTCCAGCCTGCGTAATCTTTTTCACGTTCTTCGGCTGAAAGTTCGGGCTCAAATTTTCTGTCCTGTGCCCAGTTTGCTCTGATGTCTCCTTCGTCTTTCCAGAAACCTACTGCAAGTCCTGCCGCATATGAAGCTCCGAGTGCTGTTGTTTCATTTACTACGGGTCTTACAACTTCAGCTCCCAAAATATCCGCCTGCAACTGCATTAACAGATTATTAACTACTGCACCGCCGTCAACTTTCAACGCTGTTAATTTCTTTCCGGAATCTTTTTCCATTGCTTCGATAACGTCTCTTGTCTGATAGCAAAGGCTTTCAAGTGTTGCACGGATAAAATGTTCTTTCCTGACGTAACGTGTTAAGCCTACAATAGCTCCTCTTGCAGTCATGTCCCAATATGGGGCGAATAATCCCGAAAACGCAGGAACAAAATAAATTCCCGCACTGTCTTTGACTTTTCCAGCAAAGTATTCCGTAACGGGGGCATCGTCAACAAGTTTCAAGTTATCTCTGAGCCACTGAATTGCAGCACCCGCAATGGCGATTGAACCTTCGAGGGCGTAATAGCATTTTCCAGGTTCACGTGAATAAAACGCTGTCGTTAATAATCCGTTCTTTGAGGGGATTGGTTTATCTCCGATGTTCATTAACATAAAGCAGCCTGTTCCGTAAGTGTTTTTAGCTTCACCCTCGCTCAAACATGCCTGACCGAATAACGCTGCCTGCTGATCTCCTAAATCTCCTGCAACGGGAATTTCTCCGCCGAATGCACCGTCTTTCGTTGTCTTTCCGTAAACGTAGCTCGAAGGCATGATTTTAGGAAGCATTGAAGCAGGAACCTGTAACTCCTTCATCATTTCTTCGTCCCATTGAAGAGTTTTGATGTTCATTAAAAGAGTTCTCGAAGCGTTCGACACGTCAGTTACATGAACACCGCCATTGACTCCGCCGGTTAAATTCCAGATTAACCATGTGTCAGTGTTTCCGAAAAGTAATTCGCCTTTCTCTGCTTTTTCTCTTGCGCCGGGTACGTTGTCAAGAATCCAGCGGATTTTAGTTCCGGAGAAATAAGGGTTGATTAATAATCCCGTGATGTCCTTAACTTTTCCTTCGCCTTTTTCGTTCTGACCCCAGCCGGGTTTCTTGAGCCATTCAGCACAAAAATCCTGAGTTCTTGTGCATTGCCATACTATTGCATTGTAAATCGGTTTTCCTGTTGCTTTATCCCAGACAACAGTTGTTTCTCTCTGATTCGTGATTCCGACGGCTGCGATGTCATCTGCCGTAGCGTTGACAGAAGCCATTGCACCTCTAATAACGTCCTGAGTTCTGCTCCAGATTTCCATTGCGTTATGTTCGACCCAGCCGGGGTGCGGGAAAATCTGTTCGTGTTCCATTTGATAAGAAGCTGCAGGGCGGCCGTCTTTCGTGAATAACATACAACGTGTGCTTGTTGTGCCTTGATCTATAGCTGCTACATATTTTTTCTCTGACATTGAAATTCTTTCCTCCTGCGAAATTTTTTATCTCCAAAAAACAAAATTGCGGGGGCAGAAACTTTTTACATAATTCCTACAGCGTGGCAGAAGAAGTAAGCTCCGACAGCTCCGACTAATGGGCCGATAACCGGAATTAATGCGTAACCCCAATCCGAATCTCTCTTACCGGGGATAGGAAGTACAAAGTGTGCAATACGGGGGCTCAAATCTCTGGCAGGGTTCAAAGCGTAACCGGTAGGCCCGCCGAGTGCTGCACCAAGTCCGTAAATGATTCCGACTACAAGGAATGTTCCCATACCAGGTGTAAATCCTGCTTCGGTTGCAACACCTTTTGAGAATACGCACATAATTAACGTAACAAGGAAGAATGTAGCGATTACTTCAGTGATGAAACAGCAGCAAAGATTGCGTTCTTCTCTGCTCTTGTTAGGGGCTGTGCAGAATACGCCGAGCATTGAATCAGGGTTTGAACCTTTCCAATGACTTAAATATGCAAGCCATACGATAACTGCACCGCAGAATCCGCCGATCATTTGAGCGATGATGATGTTGCAGGCTTCTCCCCATGAACCGTAAACGCCTGCTAAAGTTTTTGCAACTGTTACAGCAGGGTTAAGATCTCCCTGTGATGATCCGAGTGCGTTTGCTGCGAATACTCCGAGACCTACTGCCCATGCCCAGCCCCAGCAAATGTGAACCCAGTTCGAGCCGTTTGCTTTTGAATCTTTGAGAACTAAATTTGCAACGTTACCGTCTCCAAATACGACAAGTACAAGTGTACCGAAAAATTCACCTAATACAGGTCCTGTTGTGAACATGATAATAAATAATCCTCCTTGTGATTTTATACATTTTCAGGAAACAATTTCAACTCTTAAGCCCCCGCAGGTTAAGCGAGAAATTATTTTTTCCCGAAAAAAAATCTTTTTGTTGAATTAGTATTATTTTAGAATAATTTTTTTTAATGTCATTAGAAATTTTCGGTATTAGTTTTTATCAGATATAATTATTCTAATCGTGAATTTTTTTAAGGAGGAACTTTTACATGATTAAAAAGTTTTTTGCGTTAATCGCAATTTTGATTTTCATAATGCCGTTTTCAGCTTTTGCCGAAGATGACTATTTTCCGAAATGGACTGAAGAAAAAATTAATAGAACATTCCATGTCTATAACGGACTTATGGAAGTTTTAACGAATTTGGGAAATGACATTCTCAAACGTGAAAAGCCCCTTCGTGAATTTAAGTTAAAAAGTGAAGAACGTGAAATCAGTTTTAGACAAAGCCAAGTTTATAACAGAGTTTGCGTGCGGGGAAAAACTATTGTAATCGGCAGTGCTGAAAAAGACAAAAAATTTGAATCCGGCATTGTAACAACGTGCGATCCTGCTGTCGATTTCGATGGAGTTCATGTCGGTGCAAATATAAGCGTTCTTGAAAAACTTTTAGGCACAACTTATTCCGAAGATGACATGTACATTTGCTTAAATCCGCCTGTTACGACTCCCGTATATGTATATGTTTCGTGTACGAACAGAACAATCACACAGCTTGAATTATATTTTGAGGGCTTGTTTGCTTCTGAAAGGGCAAAAAGATTTTTCGATAGAAAATGCGAAGAACTCGGAATGGGAGAATAACATTTTTATGTTAGAATCAAAAAACTCAATTTAATTTTAATTTTAATTAGGGGGAATTATTATAATGAAGAAATTTTTAGCAGTCATCATGGCAGCAGTTTTGTTGCTTTCAGTGTCGTTGCCCGTGTTCGCAATATCGGGAGAAGATTTGCTAAAGGGAGCTTTGATTACGGTGATTAACGAAGCCGTGAAACAAGAGCAAAACAAAAACAAAAATTCAAAATCCGAAACCCAGCCAAAAACTCAAAACGAAACTCCTCAACCCTCCGTTACAAAATCAGAATCAGAACCCGATTTTTCAAACATGACAGAAGAAGAATATTATCGCTCAAAAGAATATGACAGGCTTCTGTTCCTAAGCGGAAGAATCGAAAATGATCTTTGTGAACTTGGAAATAATATCCTCGCTTATAACAAACCTGCACTTGATATAAAACTCACAAAGAAAGAACGCTCCGTTCCTGAAGATGAATATGATGACAGTCCAAACGCAAAAATGATATTGTCAAATGTGATGTATAACAGAGTCTGCGTAAAGGGTAAAACAATCGTAATTGGCAGTGCTGAAAAGAATAAAAAGTTTAAGACAGATTTGATTATAACGGCCGAACCTGATTTTCCTCCTGCTGCAAAAGGAAGTAATCAGAATGTACCAAGAATTTATGTTGGCCAAGATGTAAACGTACTTGAAAATTTTGTCGGAATGTCAGCACGAAATATATCAAATATGCAACAACGTAATCGTCAAAAAGGAACTCCTATTACGGAAACCATAAATCTTGACCCTACCAGTTTTGTTTTTACAAATCTCGCATATAAAGACAACAAAATAGCAGAACTTCATCATCATAACGGTTACGCTTTGACTTCCGACAGAGCATGGAATTTCGCAAAGAAGAAAGCACAAGAACTCGGACTGACTTTTGCATCAACATTTAATTATTAATCCTCAAATATTTTTATTCCACTGTATAATAAAGCAACAAACGAAAAAATTTTAACGAAAGGAAGTTTGTAATTTTGGAAGTAAAAAAAGGTATTAAAAACATCGGCATTATTACTTCAGGCGGAGATTGCGGAGGTCTTAATGCGGTTATCAGAGGTGCGGCAAAAGCTGCTTTAATGCGAGGAATCAGAACGTTCACAATCCCCAATGGTTACGCAGGGCTTTATAATCTTGTGAATTTTGACAAACTCGTTGAACTTGACGAAGAACGCACGGATCACGTAAATTCATCTTTCGCAGGAAGCGACGCAGGACACAGCCGGGTAAAAATCTCAAAAATCAATGACCCCGACAAATACGAAAGAATCGAAATGGGTTTGAGAAAACATAATCTCGACGCTTTATTAATTTCGGGCGGTGATGATACTGGAAGCGTTGTTGTCGATTTGTCCGAACACGGAATCCCCTGCGTTCATGCTCCTAAGACAATGGACTTGGATTTACAGACTTATTCAGTCGGAGGAGACTCGGCAATTAACAAAATCGCAAAAATCGTTGACGACCTCAAAACCACCGGAACGACTCATAACAGAATTATGGTTATCGAAGTTTTCGGACGTTATGCAGGGCACACGGCATTTAGAGGCGGAATTGCAGCGGACGCAGACTGCATATTAATTCCCGAAGTCCCCGTAGATTTCGATGCTGTCTACGCACACATGAAACATTATTACATTCGCAGGATTCTAAATTCAGACGTTCACGCAGGAACTTACACAATCGTTGTCGCTGAAGGCGTAAGAGGGCAGGACGGACAATTATTTTCAGAAGGCGGCGGAGTAGCAAAAGATTCATTCGGACACCCGAAACTTGCAGGCGCAGGAAAATTTGTTAAAGACACTCTCGAAAACAAAATGAAAGACGATCCCGAAATTAAGCAGTTTATGAAAACAACAGGAATGTATGTTCCGGGTGTTTTTGAAATTCCTGAAATTCGAGAAGTAATCCCAAGCCATATTGTACGAAGCGGCGAAACTTCTGCTTATGACGTAAACTTCGGAAAACAGATCGGAGCAGCAGCAGTAATTTTGCTTGATGAAGGTGTCAGCGGTGTAACAGTTGTAAAAATGTATGACGGGAAAATTCGTTACATGCCTACAGCCGAAGCAATCGCACAAAGATTTGTCGGCCTTGAAACAGTTTCATTCTATGAACAAATGGACGTATGTTTTGGCAGACCGAGACAGAAATATCAGGCAGTACTCGAAGAAGTACACGGAGCAGTTGAAAGACTTTACAGCTAATTTTACAATGTCAACCCCTCCGTCAATCTTCGATTGACACCTCCCCACAAGCGGAGAGGCATTATGTAAAGAGTCTCCCCTTGCTAAGGGGAGATGTCAATTTTAGTTGACAGAGAGGTTAAATTAAAATGAACTACGCAGCAAAAATTTCATATCTTGGCAAAAATTATTCCGGTTGGCAGATTCAGCCTGACGCAATAAGCATTCAGGAAATAATCGAAGGAGTTTTGACGAAAATTGCAGGTTCTGAAATCAGAATCACAGGGGCAGGAAGAACAGATAAAGGTGTAAACGCTTGGGGGCAGGTTGCCTCTTTCAGCATGGAAAAAGTTTTTACGCCGGAAAAGTTGAGACTCGCAATAAATTTTTATCTTCCTGAAGACATAAGAATAATGAAAATTTTTAACGTCCCCGAAGATTTTAATGCCCGCTACAGTGCGATTTTACGTGAATATAAATATTTTATTTATCATGATTCCGTCTGCCCTCCGATGTTAAATAATTTCGTTTGGTGGCGGAAAGGCAGAAAATGGGATTTTGAACTTGTAAAAGAAGCCTGTAAATTAATTGAAGGCCGGCATGATTTCAAAGCATTTTGCAGAGCTGTCGAATGTCCCGAAGATTCTTTTAGAACTGTCGAAAGTCTGAAAATCCGAAACAAAGGCAACTTATCAATCATAAGCATAAAAGCGAAATCATTTTTAACAAACATGGTGAGAATTATAATCGGCAACATAAATTCAATAGCAATCGGACGTAATAATCTCGAATGGCTTAAAGATTTACTGAACGGGAGAGAACGTGAAAATTCCGAAATGACGGCTCCTGCGTGCGGATTATGGTTTTGGAAAGTGAAATATAAAAACCTCTCTGTCAATTAAAATTGACATCTCCCCTTAGCAAGGGGAGACTCTTTGCTCCCTGCCTCTCCGTATTACGGGGAGGTGGTACGAAGTACCGGAGGGGCAAAAATTATTTCTTCTTAGCTTTTACAACTCTTTTTGCCGGGACAGTGCTGCTCTTTGAAGCGGCTTTCTGAGTTGAAACTG
>JAFSKE010000094.1 GCA_017449135.1 Synergistaceae bacterium | reverse complement strand
GCAGCGATAAATATTCGGGAAGAAGGGAAACGTACCGTAGGTTATACGGGAAGTAACGCCTGTGGAGAGAATGTAAGACACGATAATTCATCAAGAATTGTTGCGCAGTTCTCGTTGAAGCAGGAAGCTCCCGCTTCTTAAACGGTAGTATTTCACGGACATGGACTCACGGCCTGCAATGTTTGAGGAGATTTCAGCACTGTAAAAATGATATGTGTAATTAACGAATTAAAAGATTTATATGCAATCTTGGAAGAACTGAAAAAATTTGCTCAAAAATATAACCTTGAGCTTGATGATCCCAGACTTACAAAACTGTATCAAATGGAACAAGATGCAATCCGTGATGAAAATTCAAGGCTTGATTTTGCTAAACGTGAAGGTGAACGTAATGGAATTTTGAAAACAGCAATAGGAATGAAACTTGAGGGAATTGCTTGGGATATAATTTCTCGTATTACCGGCCTCAGCCTTCAGGAAATTTCGGCACTTTAACGGAGGGTATGAATAAAAAATTATGGTTGAAATCGAAAAATTAAAATTTAATTCTGACGGTTTAATCCCTGCAATCGTTATTGATGATGATTCAGGCGATGTCTTAATGTTGGCTTACATGAGTCCCGAAAGTCTCAAAATCTCAATCGAAAAAAAATTAACATGTTTCTGGAGTCGTTCGAGAAATAAATTATGGCTCAAAGGTGAAACAAGCGGAAATTTTCAACACATCAAAGAAATTAAAACCGATTGCGACAGAGATACTTTGTTAATTTATGTCAAACCTGACGGGGCAGCTTGTCATTTAGGGAATTATTCCTGCTTCGTTGATGATGTTCTCGAACGTGAGCAGGCTGAACATGAACACAAAAAATTCACTCTCTGCGGTCTCATGGAATTAATTAAAGGCCGTAAAGAAAATAAAGTCGAAGGTTCTTACACTTCATATTTATTTGAAAAGGGACTTGATAAAATTCTGAAAAAAATCGGTGAAGAAAGTTCCGAAGTCATTATCGCCGCTAAAAATGACAGAAAAGAAACTATATACGAAATTTCGGATTTAATTTATCATATGTTAGTTTTAATGGCCGAAATGAATATCGAAATTAAAGATGTCATTAAAGAATTAGGTTCCCGCCACGTTATCGACAAAAAAGTTAAACAGGAGAAAATGGCATAATGTTTAATTCGGATTTTCACATTCATACTTGTTACTGCGACGGCAAAAACACTCCCGAAGAAATCGTTATAGAGGCAGTCTCAAAAGGCATGAAAAAAATCGGTTTCTCCGGACATTCTTATATTGATTTTGAAGATGCCCCGTTCATGAATCCCGAAAAAGAACGAAATTACAAAATCGAAATTAACAGGCTCAAAGAAAAATATAAATCTCAAATTAAAATTTTACTCGGAATTGAGCTTGATTATTTCTCTGACGTTGATACAAGTGATTATGATTATGTAATAGGCTCTGTGCATTATGTTAAATGCGGCGAAAAAATTATTGCGATCGATCACACAATTCAATGTTTTGAAGATGCAATAAAAGAATGCAATAATGATGTTTACGAAGTCTGCGAAAAATATTTTGAAATCGTTTCCGACGTTGTAAACAAAACTAATGCCGACATAATCGGACATTTTGATTTAGTTTCAAAATTCAACGAAGGCAGTAAATTTTTTGACGAAAACAATAAACGCTACATTGACGCATACACTAAGGCACTTGATATTTTGTTAAAAACAGGAAAGCCCTTTGAAATTAATTCGGGAGCAATTTCGAGAGGCTACAGAACTTTTCCTTATCCTTCAATGAATATTTTGAAATACATAGCTGAACATAAAGGCAAAGTTATTTTGTCGAGCGATTCTCATCAAAAAGAAACTATAATGTACAAATTTGAAGAATCCGAAAAAATCGCAAAATCTCTCGGACTTGAAATCGTTGAATTATGATTTATTTTATCGGTGCAGGTTCGGGAGCTGTTGACTTAATCACCGTCAGAGGGGCTGAAATTCTCAAATGTTCGCAGATTATTATTTATGCCGGTTCGCTTGTGAATTATGAAATCATAGAAACTTATGCGGATAAAAATTGCGAAATCTACGACAGTTCTAAAATGACTCTTGATGAAATTTCAGAGATTTTAATTAACGGCCATGAAAGAAATTTAACGCTTTCAAGATTACATTCGGGAGATCCTTCGATTTACGGTGCAATTCGTGAACAGATTAATATTCTACGTGAAAAAAATATTGAATTTGAAATCGTGCCCGGAGTAAGTTCTTTATGTTCTGCTGCTGCTGCACTGAAAACTGAATACATGATACCTGAAATCTCACAGACTTTAATAATTTCAAGAATTGAAGGACGTACGCCTTCACCGAAAAATTTTTATTCATGGTCAAGAGTTTTATTTTTGTCGGCAGGAATGATTGAAAAGGCTTGCGAAAGTTTTATCGAAGAAGGTTTTTCGCCCGATACTCCTGCTGCAATAGCTTATAAAGTTTCATGGCCTGATGAGAAAATCATAAAGGGAAATTTAGCCACCCTTCCGAAATTAGCAAAAGAATCAGAAATTGAGAAAACGGCGTTAATTTTAGTCGGGGAATTTCTGAACGATGACATAAACACAAAATCAAAGTTATATGACAAAAATTTCTCACACGGATTCAGAAAATAAAATCATAATTTCAGCATTCACTCAAAACGGGATTAATTTAGCGTTGAGACTTTCAAATTATTTTGACGTTAAAATTTTTGTCCCTGAACGCTTCAAAGATTCCAAACTAAATATAATTGAAGGAAATTTAAGCGAATGGACGGGAAAATATTTTCACAAAGCCAAAGCATTAATTTTTATCGGAGCTTGCGGAATTGCGGTGCGTGCCATTGCTGAACATGTAAAATCAAAACTTGAAGATCCTGCTGTTATAGTGATTGATGAGGCAGGAAAATTTGTAATCCCAATTTTATCAGGCCATGTCGGAGGAGCTAACGAACTTTCGCGGAAAATCGCAAATTTCATTAATGCCGTTCCCGTTATTACGACAGCTACGGACGTTAATAATTTAGTCGCAGTTGACGAATGGGCAGTGAAAAATGATTGTGTAATCGAAAATCCCGAAGCCGTAAAAATAATTTCAGGTGCAGTCCTTGAACACAAAAACATAGGAATTGCCGTAACAGAACAGAAGCAAATCACGCCGTTTCCGATAACTTTATATTTGAGACCTAAAAATTTAATCTTGGGAACAGGCTGCAATCGTGGAACTGACATTAACGAATTTGAGAATGCCGCACTAAGATTTTTGAACGAAGCAGGAGTTTCAATTTTGAGTTTGAAGGCTTTAGCGTCAATCGACATAAAATCAAACGAACCTGCATTAATAAAATTTGCCGAAAATCATAAAATCCCGTTTTTAACATTCAGTGCAAAAGAACTTTCGGAATTAGAAGGGAATTTCACAAAATCCGAGAGAGTTTTGAAAGTTACGGGAGTTGACAATGTATGCGAGAGGGCTTGCATTAAAGCAGGCGGCGAAGGAACAGTGTTAATGAGGAGTAAAATTATTTGCGGAGGAATTACGCTTGCGTTGGCAAGAATGATAAATGTTTCATAGAGTTATTTTGCATAAATTTTCGACAGCGTCCTGCATTTCTTTGATTGAGTGAGTCCTTGAGCGTGCACAGTCTTGAGCTTGTTTTTCACAAATAAGACATTTTCTGAAATTTTCGCGTGATAATTTTCTGCCTTTAGAATCAATTACATCAATATCAAACAATCTTCCGACGGGATAATCATTTTCGATTTTGACGGCTAAATTTTTGAGAATTTCGGGATTAATATTTTTGATTGAGAGTAATAATTCATCGCCTGTATTTTCGTGAATTTCGAGAGAGTCATTAATTTCGGCATGAATATTTTTTAATTCGGATAGCAAAATTTTTTTCCCGAAAAGAAACGCATTAAGAATTAAATCATTAGTTTTAATCGGGCCTGGAATGTTCATAGAGAAAGAAATCAAAGGTGAATTATATTTTGTGAGAAAATTTTGCTGCTGAAAAAATCTTTTTTCACGGCGTTCAAGCATTTGAGTTAAATTAATTTCGTTGCCTGTCATATTTATATCCTCCTGAAAATGATATACTGAATATTATAAAATAAACTTAGAAAAGGGAAATGATTTTCATTGCAATATACACATTATTATAAATCTCCGCTTGGAAATATTTTGTTGGTTGAAGATAATGAAAGTTTAGCAGGCCTTTGGTTTGAGGGACAAAAATATTTTGCAAACGGCCTTGAAAAAGAACATGAAGAAAAATTTACGTCAGTTCTTGAGCAGACAAGTTTATGGCTTGATATATATTTTTCCGGTAAAGAGCCTGATTTCACACCGCCTATAAAAATGGACGGAACAGGCTTTCAGATCAAAGTATGGAAAAAATTGCTTAAAATTCCCTATGGAACAACAGCAACATATGGCGAAATTGCAAAAGAAATTACAACGCGAGCACAAGCAGTCGGAGGAGCTATAGCACACAACAAGATTTCAATAATTATTCCATGTCATAGGGTAATCGGGACAAATGGAAGTTTTACAGGTTACTCGGCAGGAATAGACAAAAAGATAAAACTTCTAACTCTCGAAAAAGCAATAAAAAATAAAAACGCATAGATATAATAGATATAAAAATAAATATAAAAAAAAGGAAGTCCAAACGTGAACTTCCTCTTTGTCGTAAATCTTAAACTGGCGGTGGTCTACTCTCCCGTACGTACCCCGTACAGTACCATCGACGCTCGCAGGCTTAACTTCCAGGTTCGGCATGGAACTGGGTGTG
>JAFSKE010000093.1 GCA_017449135.1 Synergistaceae bacterium | reverse complement strand
CTGAATACACCGAATTTATAAAAACTCTTGAAGATAACGGAACTCTTGATAAACTTGTTGAAGAATGGACAAATCTTGATAATGAAGCACAGCGTCAAATTGAGGATTATAAAAATCTTCCTGCGCCTAACGGAAAGCTAAAACTGGCCGCAGATACCGGAGTGGAACCTTTTTCATTTATAAGGGATAATAAACTTCAGGGATTTGACATTGAACTTTCTATAATGTTCTGCAAAGCTAAAGGCTATGGGCTTGAAATTGTCCCAATGTCGCTGTCGGGAATTTTATCGGCGATACAGTCGGGAAAATGTGATTTTTCTATCGGATTGACATGGACGGAAGAACGTGCAAAGACAATACTTTTCCCCCCTATTTTCTCTATGAAGCTTGATAATGTTCTTCTCATCAGGAAAACTAAGGCAGCACCTGTTATTGAAGCAAAAAGTGAAATAGATATATTCATTGACGAACTTAAAGCCAGCTTTGAACGTACATTTATCCGTGAGGATAGATATAAATTATTCATCGAAGGAATCATGAACACGATGATAATAACTGTTTTGTCGATATTCTTCGGAATGGTTTTAGGCTTTGTTGTGTTTATGCTGTGCCGTACAGGAAATCTCTTCGCAAATATAATAACAAAATTTTCGGTTTGGCTGATTAAAGGCACTCCGATTGTAGTTTTGTTGATGATTCTTTACTATATTATTTTCGGTAAAGTAGACATTAGCGGAATTTGGGTAGCTGTAATAGCATTTTCGCTGACGTTCGGGACATCGGTTTATAGAATGCTGACATTCGGAACGGGAGCACTTGACAGGGGACAGACCGAAGCGGCTTATGCTTTAGGTTATACGGATTTGCAAACGTTTTTCACGATTATACTTCCTCAGGCAGCACTGCATTTTATGCCGTCATTGCGTGAAGAAGTTACAATGCTTATAAAGTCTACGGCTGTTGTAGGATATATCGCAGTTCAGGATTTAACGAAAATGGGCGATATAGTGAGAAGCAGGACATATGAAGCGTTTTTCCCGTTGATAGCAGTAGCCATAATATATTTTATTCTCGCAGGATTGCTTAATGCTATTGTTTTGAGGATTCATTGGAAGATAACGCCGTCAATGAGAAAGCCTGAAGATATTTTGCGTGGAATAAATTTGAGAGGAGATAGCGATCATGATTAGGCTTGAACATGTTAAAAAAGTTTATCCGAATGTTACGCCGTTAAAAGATGTGAATGCAGTTGTTAATGACGGAGATATTATTTCGGTTATAGGCCCTTCAGGAACAGGAAAAAGCACGCTGTTACGCTGTATAAATCTTCTTGAAAGACCCGACAGCGGAAAAATTTTCTTCAACGATGAGGAAATCACAAGCCCGAAATGCAATGTCCCTAAAGTTCGTCAAAAAATGGGAATGGTTTTTCAGTCGTTTAACCTGTTCGGACATCTGACAGTCATAGAAAATATAATGCTTTCTCCGGTCAAATTAAAGAAAATTTCGAGGCAGGAAGCATTTGACGAAGGAATGAAATTATTGCGTCTTGTCGGATTGAGCGAAAAATATTTGAGTTATCCCGATCAGTTATCAGGCGGTCAAAAGCAGAGAATAGCTATAGCACGAACTCTCGCAATGAATCCTGATGTAATTCTTCTTGATGAACCTACAAGTGCATTAGATCCTACAATGGTGGGTGAAGTTCAGGCCGTAATTCGTGGACTCTCTGAAACAGGGCGCACTATGATGATAGTTACTCATGAAATGAATTTCGCACGTTCAATCTGCAACAGAGTTTTCTATATGGACGAGGGGGGAATATACGAAGAGGGAACACCTGACGATATATTTTTGAATCCCAAACGTGATAACACACGAAGATTCATTAAACATTTGAAGGTCATGGAATTTACGGTTGAGGGAAGAGATTTTGATTTTCCCGGCATGGTTTCAATGGTTGACGCTTACTGCCAGAAAAACATAATTTCAAAACATTCACGCAATGCTCTTCATCTTACACTCGAAGAAATGATTCAGCAAATACTGCTTCCGGAACTTGAATCGCCTCATATAAACGCAGCTGTTGAATATTCAGAGGAAAACGGCGAAATATGCGTTACAATCAGTTATAACGGCAATATAAATCCTGCTGAGAGTGAAAATCAATTATCATATTCACTTTTAGAAGCGTCAGTTTCAGAAATTCAGTATGATAACAACAACACCGTAAAAATTTTCATTCGTGAGCATTAAAAAGGAATAAAAAATGAAAGAAAAATTATGTCGTTTAGTAATTCTTTTTTGCGGACTTACAATAGCTCATTTGGGCGTAACATTGTTTTTGCTTGCTGATTTGGGGGCTGATCCGTTTAATGTTTTTGTTCAGGGGCTTAGACTTCTCACTGGTTTTCCTGTAACTCACGGCACTGTTCACATGAGCATTTCATTTCTGATTATTTTGATTTTGCTCATTGTTGATCGTCATTATATCAAGGCCGGTACATTAATTTGTATGATTTGCGGAGGGCCTATAATTGATTTTTTCACGTGGTTGCTGAAAGGATTTGAAATTGGAAGTGCTGTTTTAGCTATAAAAATTCCCGTTTTAATTCTTGGCTGCGTGATTCTTGCTTTTGGCATGACGATTGTAATTCGTTCTGAAGCAGGTACAGGGCCTAATGATTTAGTCGCAGTAGTGATCAGCGAGAAAGGCAAATTTAGATTCGGCCTCACTCGTGTAATTACGGATGGTTTATTTGTTCTGACAGGTTTTATCTTGGGCGGAAAATTCGGTATAGGTACAATAATCTGTGCTTTCTTAGTCGGCTTCGTTGCAGATTTTTTCATGCCGTATTCGGATAAGATTGTAAAATTAAGTATAAGAGGTGTAATAACAAATGTCAATTAAAATTAAAGCAGTTGCAATTATGGTTTTAGCTGTGATGTCTTTGTCTGTAAGTTCTGCAATGGCATTGAGCGATTCAGAATACAAAAAGATGAAAAAGAATTCTCCTGAATTTAACAAGGCCGATAAGGAGCTTACGCAGGCATGGAACGAAGCAAAGAAAACTCTAAATAAGAGCGATTTTAACAGACTTAAGGAAGAACAACGGGAATGGATCGCCGGCGGTCGGGACGATAGAGCAGAAATGTTAATAGATGAGGGAATGTCCCGTGCCGGGGCTTATGCTGTCGCAACAAGGGAACGTGTCAAGGAAATTCGAGGCAGTCTAATTCATTTTGATACAAGACAAGAGGCTTATATGAAAACTGCAAGAGATTTCATAGAAAAACACAAATTTCCCGACGGAGAAAAAATCAACGATGAAGACATAGAAAATGATTTCTCAGGAAATAAGTTATCGATCTGCGATGTGAACGGAGACGGAAAGCCGGAATTACTGATTTATTTTGAAGAAACATACATGGCCGCTAAACTTGGATATGTCTGTGGTTTTAACGAAAAGACGAAAAAATTAACGGTTGAGCTTGTCGCTTTCCCATTTTTTGAGTTCTTCGACAACGGCTGTGTTAAGGCAAAGGCTTCCCACAATCATACTCTGTCGGGTGAGTTCTGGCCTTATAGCTTATCAAAGTTCAACGAAAAGACTGGAAAATATGAAGATATTGGCTATGTTGAGGCTTGGCAAAAAGAGCATTATCCGAAGGATTATAGCGGCAATCCTTTCCCTGATAGAATCGACAAAACCGGAGACGGCATTGTCTACTACATCTCGGCTGACGGTTTTGACGGTAAAAAGCCCGTAGATACTCCAATTTATGAAAAATGGATTTCACAATATCTTGATGATGCAGAACCAGTTGAACCTGAATGGTTTTCCGCCGATGCAAAAGGACTCAAGGCTTTAGGGAAGAAAAGATTTTAGAAATGAGTTGCTTGGGGCACATTATGGTAATCATGCCATAATTGCTGCTCCGTTTTCTTTCTTAATTAGCGTGTTTGCTCTTGAAATTAATCTCTTCTAAATAAATCTCGTGTATAAATTTTATGTTCTACATCACTCAGAACTTCATCAAAACGATTAGCTAAAATCAGTACATTATTCGATGTCCAGCGTGAATGAAGTCAAACCGTAAATGCCCAAGATTGTGTCAATACTATAGTAATGCAACAATATCTTTGCATCGATGTAAGGATTCTCACAGAACTCACAATTAACATTTCCCGTCTGTGCTTTTGACAGAGATTTTAAGGGGAAAACATAGATAGAAAATAATTAGAATATTTAATCTTTAAGTCATAATCCCTTTTGAAAACGCAAAGATACGAAATATGTGAGATTAAATTGATACTATTTTGATACTTTTTTTGATTTTCAATGCTATAATTCTCATCATGTGAAATTTTTTGCAAAGACAAAGAAAGATGGTAATTATTAATTGGATACAGAACTAATATCAGTCATTATTCCCGTATATAATGAGGAAGAAAGTTTATCCGCACTGTTCACAAGATTGTTTCCCGTAATGTATGACATATCACACGAGATAATATTCATCAATGACGGAAGCAAAGATAAATCGCTTTCACTCCTTCAGAATGAACAAAAAAATAATTCATGCATGAAAGTTATAGATATGGGAGGCAATTACGGACAACATAGAGCAATAATGAAAGGCTTTGAGCAATGCACAGGCGATCTCATAATAACAATGGACGCAGACTTACAGAATCCTCCCGAAGAAATTCCAAGAATAATATCTGAATATAAACATGGCCATGATGTAATCGGTACAATCAGAATGAACAGACAAGATACATTTTTTCGCAAAACAGCCTCGCACATTGTGAATCGAATGACGAACATGATAACAGGATTTCATATAAGCGATTACGGCTGTATGTTGAGAGGATATTCACGTGATATAGTAACAGAAATGCTCAAGGTAAAACGTGATGACATCTTTATACCTGCACTTGCACAGAAACTCGCACACAATCCCGTAGAAATTGAAATTTCTCATAGTGAACGTGAGTACGGAGAATCAAAATATAGTTTCTATAGATTAATAAAGTTATTCATGAGTTTAATCAGAACAGCATATATAACAAGGAGATAATGTAATAATGAAAAACGCAGTTGTTTTTGCGTACAGTTCTGTAGGCTATGAATGTATTAACGTATTGTTGAAACGTGATGACATTCATATAACGTTAATATACACGCATGAAGATGACCCCAACGAAACGCAATGGTTTGAATCAGTCTATGAACTTGCGAAAAAAAATAAATTGAACGTATCAACGAATGAGCCGGATTATGATGAAGTTAAAAATGCAAATCCGGACGTAATATTTTCATTTTATTACCGCAAGATAATCGACATTAAGATACTTGATCTCGCACCTTTGGGAGCGTTCAACATGCACGGCTCATTGTTGCCGAAGTATCGCGGCCGTGCGTGTGTGAACTGGGCTGTGCTTAATGGCGAGAAAGAAGCAGGGGTAACATTACACCGCATGACGAAGTACGCAGACAGAGGAAATATTATAGCTCAAGAGGCTGTCGAAATCGGAGAAAATGAGACATCACACGAAGTTTTTAAGAAAATTATTCCGGCGGCAGGACGTGTATTATCACAAAGTCTTGATGATATTTTATCAGGCAATGCAGAAGGAACCCCTCAAAATGAATCGGAAGCTACGAAATTTGGAAGGCGAAGACCTGAAGACGGCATAATAGACTGGTCAAAGAGCGCACGTGAAATTCATAATCTTGTGAGGGCAGTGGCAAAACCATTTCCGGGAGCATTTTTCTATCATGACGGGCATAAAATAATGATCTGGAAAACGAGAATAATATCTGATTTTGAAGATGTTAATGCACCTGCAATCATGATAAAAACAAACGACGGAATATTAGAGGTTGTTGAATGGGAAATATCAGATTAGCCATAAAGATAGATATTGATACATTGAGGGGGTATCTTGAAGGGCTTCCGAAACTCTTAGATATTCTGAATGAGTATAAAATAAAAGCGTCAATTTTTTTCTCATTCGGCCCTGATAATTCAGGAAAGGCATTACGTCGAATATTCCGCAAGGGATTCATCAGCAAAATGTTACGCACCAAAGCTCCGACAGCATACGGAATAAAGACATTATTTTATGGAACATTACTTCCAGCCCCAATGATTGTTAATTCAAATCCCGATTTAATTCGGCGGGCAATCTATGAAGGCCATGACTGCGGCATTCATTCATGGGATCATGTTTACTGGCAAGACAATTTGCCGAGTTTGACGACTGATATAATCCGTAATGAGTTTAACAAGGCAATAGAACTCTACGAAAAAATTGCAGGTGAACGTCCAAAATCATGTGCAGCTCCCGGCTGGCAGGTAACATGCGACAGTCTCAAAGTGCAGGACGAGTTTAATTTTGATTATTGCAGTGATGTAAGAGGCTATGCTCCGTTTATACCAGAGATTGACGGAGTAACATTCCGAACGCCTCAAATACCTTCAACACTTCCTACAATGGACGAAGTTCTTGGTACTATTCCTGCGGATAAGCTCAACGATTACTATATAAAGTTGTTACATGACGGCTTGAACGTTCATACAATTCATACTGAAATGGAAGGTGGAATGATGAAAGAAATATTCAGAGAATTTATTGTGAGATGTAGTGAAACTAATGTAGAGTTCATGACTCTTAGAGAGGCTCTAAAAAGTTCTGAGCTGATACATTCGCGTATTGAAATGGGAAATCTGCAGGGGAGAGCAGGTAAATTGGCAGTACAAATATGAAGGAGATAATAAAATGAAGAAATTATCATATGGCCGTCAATGGATAAATGACGATGACATATCCGAAGTAGTAAGAGTATTACGTGGCGACTGGTTGACAATGGGGCCGACTGTTGAAGCGTTCGAGAAGAAACTTGCTGAATATGTTGGAATGAAATATGCAATTACTTTTTCATCAGGAACATCAGCTTTACATGGAGCAATGAATGCCGCAGGGCTTAACAATGGAGATTATGCTATCACTACAGCATTAACGTTTGTGGCTACGTCTAATAGCGTATTGTACACAGGGGCAGAACCTTTATTCGCTGACATTGATCCCAACACATTATGCCTTGACGTGAATAAAGCTGAAGCACTTGCAAAGAAATATTCCGAAAAAATCAAAGCAATCGTTCCGGTAAGTTTTGCAGGTTATCCTCTTGACATAAAATCATACAGGAAGATTGCGAATGAGAATAACGCAGTTTTGATTGAAGACGCAAGCCATGCGTTAAACCGTGATAGAACAGAATTTGCCGACATGATGACTTTAAGTTTTCACCCAGTTAAGCACATAACAACAGCTGAAGGCGGCGCAGTCCTCACGAACAGAGACGATTACGCAGAGAAACTTTTGCACTTCCGCAATCATGGAACTTATCAGAAAGAAATGATTGAACTTGGCTATAATTACAGATTATCAGATATAAATTGTGCATTGGGATTAAGTCAGATGAAGAGACTTGATGAATTTATCGCAAGACGCAGAGAACTTGCCGCATTGTATTTTGAACAGTTATCGGGAGTGGAAAACATCAAACTTCCGCCTTCAAATAAAAATCATGTGTGGCATATTTTTGCATTACAGGTTGAAAATAATCTCCGCGATGAGCTTGCAGAGTATCTTCGTACTAACGGCATTAACCCTATTACACACTATAAGCCCGTGCCTCTTCAGCCGTACTATCGTGAGAAATTTGGCTATAAATCAGGAGATTTTCCAGAAGCAGAGAAATATTATGCACAGGAAATATCTTTGCCGTTATATCCATTAATGGAAAACGACGATGTAGAACGAGTAACAGAATGTATCAAAAATTTTATGATTAAGAAAAGGATAGGATAGAAAATTGAGAGTTTTTATTTTAGGAGCAGGCGGTTTTATTGGTACACATTTAATCGAAAAGCTGTTGAATGCTACGGACTATGAAATCAGTGCATTTGACATCAACACCAGCAGGCTTGAGAAATTCGCAGGCAATTCACGCTTTATATGTTATACCGGCGATATTTTCAAGGAAACTGACTACATTCGTGAACAGGTAAAGCTGAGCGATGTTGTCCTGCCTTTTGCAGGGGTAGCAATGCCTTCATATTACATAACCCATCCGTTATGGACATTTGAACTTGATTTCGAGCAGAATTTGAAAGTTGTCCGTATGTGTTCAGAGTATGGCAAGCGTGTAATCTTCCCTTCAACATCGGAAGTATACGGCATGTCTGACGGTTCATCATATCTTGATGAAGAAAAAAGTCCGTTAGTCTTGGGGCCTGTGAAAAAAATGCGATGGATTTACAGTTGTTCAAAGCAGATGATAGACCGTGTAATCACAGCATACGGACAGGAAAAAGGTTTGCATTATACGCTGTTCAGACCATTCAACTGGATTGGGCCTGGACTGGATACGATGAATGACGCAAAGGAACATCGAGCACGCTCGGTAACTCAAATTATCTATGATATACTTCATCGTGGCGAGGTTAAACTTGTCGGAGGCGGAGAACAGAGACGCAGTTTTACTTGGATAGGGGACGGAACAGACGCATTGCTTTTGATACTCAGGAACGAGGGAGGCCATGCGGACAGTCGTATTTTCAACATAGGCAATCCGAACAATAACTATTCGATTCGCGAACTTACGGAAATAATAATTAACGAGATGAAGAAATTTGATTCATTCAGAGAAAAGGCAGAGAGAGTGAAAATTGTAACAGTTACACCGGAAAGCTACTACTCGAACGGCTACGATGACACGCAGAACCGTGTACCATCAATCAACAACATCATGAATTTAGGCTGGCATCCAATGATAACATTGAGTGAGGCAGTGAACATGACATTGAGGGCGTATCATGAGTAAGAGAATATTTTGCATTCTTGCGATAATTCTTGTGGTGTATGTCTATTTTGCAGGACTTGGAGATTATGGTTTTGTTGACCCTGACGAAGGCAGATATTCGGAGATTCCCCGAGAGATGATTGAAGCGGGAGATTACATTACGCCACGCTTAAACTACGTGAAGTATTTTGAGAAACCAATATTGCATTACTGGCTGACGGCTGCGTCATTCAAGATGTTCGGACAAAATGAGTTTGCAGGAAGATTAACGCCTGTAGTGCTTGGACTTTTGGGCTGTGTGGTAACATCGGCACTTGCATACATCATCACGAAAGATAAATGCACTTCTTTTGTTTCTGCAATGATATTGGCATCGTCAACGTTATGGTTTGGAATATCACGCATTAACATTACGGACATGACATTAACGTTTTTTTTCACGCTCTCGTTATTCTTTTTCCGTCTGTGGGCTGAGGATACACAAAAATTTTTATGGCTCTGCATGTTCTACGTTTCAATGGCACTTACAGTCCTAACGAAGGGATTAATAGGCGTGGTTCTTCCAGGCGGAATAGCGGTAATCTATGCTTTAATGACTAAACAGAGCAAGAAGATACTAATGCGCATATTTTCACCAACAGCGATAATTATCTTTTTCATTGTAAATTGCATATGGTTTATTCCTGTCTGCATGGCCAATTCCGATTTCTTTCATTTTTTCTTCATACGCGAACATTTCCTGAGATACACGACTAAAATTCATCAACGTTATCAGCCGTTTTATTGGTTCATTCCCATATTGATTGCAGGATTAGTACCGTATACAGGAACGTTATATGACTCGATCAAGGCCATGTTTGGGAAGTGCAGACTAATCTCGAAATCAGACGGAATATTTTTAGGCTTATGGTTCTTCATTACGTTTATATTCTTCTCATTTTCCAATTCAAAGCTTGTAACGTATATTCTTCCATGTTTTCCTCCGCTGGCGATATTAGCAGGAGCGTCATTGTCATCATTTGAGGGAAAAGAATTTAGGAATTTCATCACAATCAATGCGGTAATCTTAATACCGTTGGCATTAACCGGCATAATTTGGCCAACATTCACGAATGATACAAGAGTAATAGCGATGAGAATTCCTGCTATCAGCCTTGCAGTCATGCTTTTAGTCTTCACTGTCTCAACGTTTTTTCTTATGTACAGTAAACGTACACTCTTTATCACGTGCATACTGGGAGTACTCACGATGTATTCAGCGAGCGGAGCATTCATAGTTGAGGGGAAATTACTATCGCACAAAGAAGCAGCAGCAATCATCAAGACGTATGAACCTGACGAAGTGGTCGTGTTTCAAAACTTAATGCAGGGAATGAATTTTTATCTTGAACGCAGGACAATAACAGCAGATACGATTGATGAGCTTGAATTTGGAGCATCGCAGATTGATGACGCAGATAAATATTTCATAACGGAATACGAAGCTAAAAATTTATGGAAGGGCAATAAGCGCATAGTAATCACAGCGAGAAGCAAAAATGCAGACTATGTGCGCAAAACATTCATTAATCCTATTCATGAATACATTACGAGTGCAGATATAGTAATGATGAATTTCTGAAAAAGTTGCATAACTCCTTATCATTTTGAAAAAAGTATCCACTACAAGGGTATGAACAGTAAAAATCTTGCTATTACAATATCAGCGACATTAACCGGAAGTTCAGTAAACCATAACGATTTTTGGGTTTTCAGAGAAAATAATACAAGATATTTTATTTATTTTGGCCATTCCGCTTTTATTTTTCTGCCAATTTTCTTGAACAGAATATGGTAAATATTTTAATTAATGCCGTCCTCATATGGCAGTGTATGCATACATTGTCATTCTTCGATTTCTGCAGGACTGTGAGAATAAGAGCAGACAATATATCATATCGTGCAACTGATAGAATTTTGTTTTTGTTGGCAATTAGTAGATGCTCTAATATCTTCATCTACGCTTGTAGTAATTCTATCAGTATATTTTATATTTTCTTGCCATCTCTAAAAAACACGTTTTTATATGCAGAAATACTTAGTAAGGAAATAAGTTCTTTCCCAATCAATAATCTTCCTCTCAGATCATAGGCGCGAACTTAAGGACTTAAAGCATTATAAAGACTGAAAAAAACTTCTATTTTTTGATAATTTGATGACATTACTCAGGAAAAAATAAAAATAATAAAATTCTTAACAATGAAATTCTAACATCATTTTTTAATGCTTTGAACAAAATTCAAAATAAATATTCAGATTTTTCCTCTCTAAAAAAATAAATTTTTGTAAAAGTTAAAAAAAAATTTCATGGATTCTCTCTTTTAATGTTATAATAATATTTGTAAAAAAATACAAAAGAAAGGTTCATGAAACAAGTTGAAGTATAACTTAAATAATCTTAAAAATCAAATTTTTTCTGAAGAATGGAATAAGAAAATTTTTTCGCATCTACCCAAAAATATCGATGAACAGTGTAAAGAATCTGGTTCTTTCAAACGTTTTCGCGGTAACTCTGATATCGTCACAATGCTTAAAGTCTATTTTGTTTATGCCATTTCTAATCTGTCTTTTCTCAATATTTCATAAAATACCCCGCTGAAAGACTTTTATAGGGATTTCACCGAAACGAAATTTTTCCAGTCATCAACGGGAGATATTTTTGATCCCCATTAACCACAACTTAAGAAAAAATCATAGATTTGATTTCCTATTGTGATGAAATTTCGCTGTTCTAATTTTGCCTCTTCGAACTTTAGAGCTGTCTCGATTGATTGGAACTACGGCACCAGGTCAAACGCATGAGACGCATTGAAATGCTTATAAAAACTGAATTTGATGTTCAAAAATTGAATTAAATTTTTATGCGACAAAATCTTATTATTACTTACCTTTTCGACCTTTCGTGCGTTTGTCCTGCTACGGCACGCTTTATTTTTTGAATTATATCTTGAATAATCTTGTTTCTTTCTTCTTCTGTTGCAAAAAATACAGCATTGGCAAACTTGCTTCTAAGTGTTCCAATTAAATTGTTTACATTAGTTTGATACTGATACTTATTACTTTTATG
>JAFSKE010000092.1 GCA_017449135.1 Synergistaceae bacterium | reverse complement strand
TTTACACTCTGCAATTTCAAAAGGACTCAAAGACGAATCTGCTCAAATCACACGGGAATTATTGAAAAATTCAAAGCCTCTCGAAATTATCGAAAATTATATCGTTCCTGCACTTGATTCAGTCGGAAAAAATTATGAAGCCGGAAAAATCTTTCTGCCTCAATTAATTAAATCCGCCGAAGCTGCTAAATCTGCGTTTGAAGTCCTGCAATCCTTAATGACGAAATCAGAATCCGATTCTCATGACAACAATAAAGGCTCTGTTATTTTAGCTACGGTTTACGGAGACGTTCACGACATCGGAAAAAATATTGTGCGGACAATTTTTGAAAATTACAATTTTAATGTCATTGATTTAGGAAAAGATGTTCCACCCGAAAAAATCGTTGAAGCCGTCGAACGTGATAAAGTTCAAATTGTCGGTTTGAGTGCCTTAATGACTACAACCGTTGCAAGCATGAAAGACACAATTACAAAATTAAAATCTTCGTGTCCCGATGTAAAAGTTATTGCGGGCGGTGCTGTCTTAACTCCGGAACTTGCTAAATATGCCGGTGCTGATTTTTATGCTAAAGATGCTATGGAAGGCGTAAGAATTTTATCGGAAATTATTTAGCCTAACCTCTCTGTCTTACCCCTCCACCGTTTCACGGTTCCCCTCCCCGCAAGCGGAGAGGCAGCGTCTCCGTTTTACGGGGAAGAGGGCCACTTGTGGCGAAGGGGTATGACAAAGGGGAAATTTTTATTTCACTTTTGTTGTTGCGTATTGATTGACTTTAAGAACGTGTTCTTCTTTAAGTCCGCCTGAATTAAGCGTGAAAGTAATTTTCCCCGAACGATATTTCCCCGTGTTGTTAGGGCTGATCGTAAGCGATAAATGTTCTTCTTGGTCTCCCGTTGCGCTTCCGCTTGATTCACTGATTGAACACCACTGCGACAATGAGGAATCAAGTTTTGCACTCCAGTTTCCTTCGGACAAAAGCGTAAATTCTGCCGTCTGCAATTCATTGTTGACATCGATAGTCGTTTTGCTCAATGCAAGGTGCATGGGCGGTTTCGGCGTAAATTTGAAAGGTGTTACGGTCTCAGGATAATCAACCTGCGATTGGCTGTAGATTGTTGCCCAGCACAAGTTGATATTTCCTCTTGCGATTGCGTCTGACCATTCAAGCCCTACGGTCATGTTACGTTGAAAACCGTTTTTCTGCCAATAACTTTTGTCAATTCTCCATACTCCCTGAACATCAGGAACAAATGCTGTTCGTGATGAAATAACCGCATCTTCGAGTCCGTCTCCTGCGATTCCGTTGTTTCCGTCGTATTCGGGCATTTTGAAATTATATTTAACTCTGAGGAAACTTCCGACACTCTCATCGATATTTTGATAATCTTCAACAGTGAATGATCTTGTTTTTGTCTTGCTGATTCCTCCGCCGATTTCTCCTGATGCTCCTTTATCCGACACTCCGATTTTACCGTTAAGATTCAGAGTAAGGCCTACCGTTTTTGTTTCTTTGTAATTCACATTCTTGGGTGAATGGTCGATCATGGTAATTCCTGATTCGCTGTTATCGATACAGGCAGCAAGAGCGTAGTAACCCGTGTGTCCAAAAACATAGTCCGTTCCTCCCGTTCGTTTTTCATGAAAATATTGATTCTGAGGATTTAGAGTTCCGCCAAGTTTGAGAATGTACCAGTCAGAGCCGTCTGAAAAATTATGAACAGGATACACGTTTATGGTAACGTTATTTTTTCTTCGTTTTAATATCGTTGCTCTTGCTACTTTGTATCCGTTGCTTGTGTCATTCATGAGAAATTTTGTAACGTATTCCACAGGACTGAGATCACACGTAAAAGATTCTCCTTTGAAGTCGGCGAGATTAACTTCTTCTGCGGAAGCACGGATTTCCGATTTTTCAGCGGCCATTGATTCAGACATCGTGTCAAGATTTTTATGCCATTCGAGGAAATTTTCGACTTGTGATTCGTGATAAAGTTTTTTGGCTTCTTCATCGCTGTATGTCTTATCAGGTTCTTTCAAAGCCTCCTCAACCAAACTTTGCGAAACGTCAAACGAGAATTTATCGTCGCTAATTTTTGTAAGGGTCATTTCTGCCGGTTTTCCGTTTTCCAATGTTCCTACAGCATGAATGGTGTTATTGCCGTCATAAGTTATTGTTGCTGTCTCTTTGCCTTCTATTTCAGTTCTTGTGGCGGCTGTTCCTTTCGTGAATTTGTAGTCGGTCATTATTTTTTTCCATAAATCGCCTAATGCAGCGTTAAATTCTTTTGCCAGTTCCGCAAAAGTTTCTTCAAGAATCTTTATTGCTTCCTCTTGAGACATGGTTTTATCAGGAGATGTTAATACATAATCATAATTTTTATGTCTTTCTCCTTTATTTGATGCAATGGCTGAATCGTTAGGAATTGAGTAAATAAAATCGTCATTTCTCTTAGCTACGGAATAAAGTGCTTCGGTTTCTGCAACATCGCCGCTGATTGTTAAATCACTGCTGCTTAAACTTAAAAATGATTTCCATTCTTCCAATGAGACAGTCTCATCGATTTCGTGAAGTCCTAAAGCATTACGCATTGCATTAATTTGTGTTTTGTCAGCATCGAGAAGAACTATTGTAACGTTTTTTTCGTAAAGTTCCTGCAAAAGTGATTTTTTATCTTCGGTCATGTCCTTGCAGTAGTCTAAACCGAAAATTACCATTCCGCCTTCATTAATTGAACCTGCAATGTCAACATTTTCAGCGGAGTCGAAGGTGTCGAAACTGATTTTTGATTTCAGTGCTTCAAAGAGAGTTCCCCCTTGCGTTCCAACAAAAACAGTACTGCCTGAAACTGAATTATTGTTGCTTAGAGAGGTTGTACCCCCCCCACAGCCTCCGAGAGAGAAGACAGCAAACGTAAACAACGTAACTGTCAACATCGTGTAAAAAGTCTTTCGACTAATCATAATTAATAAAACCTCCTTAATTATAAAAAAATAAATTTAATATCTGAATTATAATATAATCTGATAAAAACTATGAATCTATTTTTTATGTTAAAGGAGAAAAATTTTTTACATGGCCGAAGAAAAAGATTTCAATTTTTCACTCGAAGATAATGAAGTTGTCAGACAGCGTAAAGAAAAATTATTGCGTTTACGTTCCGAAGAAGGTTACGACCCTTACATAATTGAAACTTGGGACAGACAAAACACTCTTTCAGACATTCGCAGAGATTTTGAATCCCTCGAACCTGAACAGGAAGCCAAAGACAGCATTATTAAAACAGCCGGACGAATTATGACGTTAAGAAAACAGGGCAAAGCTACATTTGCTGATTTAGCGGACGAAAATTCAAGAATGCAGTTATATTTTCAGGTTAATTCAATCGGCGAAAAATATTACGACTTCCTCAAAAAATGGGTTGACACAGGCGACTGGATCGGAATTGTAGGTTATCCATGTCGGACACGAAGAGGGGAATTAACAATTTTTGTAACGGAATATAAATTACTCAGCAAAGCAATAAGACCTTTACCCGAAAAATGGCACGGCTTGACTGACACTGAAATCCGTTACAGAAAACGTTACATGGATTTAATCGCTAACCCTGAAAATCGTGATGTATTCCGCAAACGTTCAAAAATTATTGCATCGTTCAGAGAAACTTTAGAATCTCACGGCACGCTTGAAGTTGAAACTCCGATTTTGTCGGTTTTGGCAGGCGGTGCAAATGCAAGACCTTTCAAAACGTTTCATAATGCTTTGAGCGTTGAAATGTATATGAGAATTGCGACAGAGCTTTATTTGAAGCGTTTAGTAGTCGGAATGATGGGAAGAGTTTACGAGATCGGAAAAAATTTCCGCAACGAAGGAATTGACACGATGCACAATCCCGAATTTACGGCTATGGAAGTTTATTGGCCTTACTGCAATTATGTAGACATGATGAACTTGGCCGAAGAATTAATCCGTAATGCTGCAAAAGCTATCGGAACTCTTGAAATCGAATGGAACGGAATCAAAATCGATTTATCAAAACCCTTCAAGAAAATTACAATGCGTGAAGCCGTTAAAGAATATGCAGGCGTTGACTTCGACACCGTAAAAACAGATGAAGAAGCCAGACAGATTGCAAAAGATAAAGGACTCGGCGGAGAATTAACGGGACATGAAAGCAAGTTCGCAGTTTTGAATTTGATGTTTGAACATTTCGGCGAGGAAAAATTAATCGAACCTACATTTTTAATCGGACACCCGACAGAAATTTCCCCGCTCTCAAAACGTGATCCCGAAAATCCAGATTACACTCACAGATTCGAGTTATTCATGTATGGCAAGGAAATCGCAAATGCTTTCAGTGAATTAAATGACCCGTTGGATCAGCGTGAAAGATTCGAGGATCAGGCTCGCAAAAAAGCAGAGGGCGATGACGAAGCACACGTTTTCGACGAAGATTTTATTAACGCAATCGAAGCAGGTTTACCCCCAACAGGAGGAATGGGAATCGGAATGGACAGAATCGTTATGTTCCTGACAGGTGCGAAATCGATTCGTGATGTTATTTTATTCCCGACAATGAAACCGAAATCATAAAATTTTATGAACGACAATAATATTTTCGCTGCCCGTATGAATGAGTTGTACGGGCTGATTGAATATCACGCCGATTTATACTACAACAAAGACAATCCCGAAATTTCAGATTCAGAATATGATTCGCTTGTCAGAGAATTAAACCAGCTTGAAAAAGATTATCCCCAATTCGCACGCAAAGATTTTTTAACTCACAAGGTCGGAGGAGTCCCAAATGATTTATTTGCAAAAGTCAATCACGAAGTCCCAATGTTATCGCTTGATAATGTTTTTGATTTTGATGAGCTGGAAAATTTTTTCGGGCGGATAAATTTAACTTCTGACTTCACCTGCGAAATGAAAATTGACGGTCTCGCTGTATCTTTAATTTACGAGGACGGAAATTTTATTCGGGGTGCAACACGTGGAAACGGCCATGTCGGAGAAGATTTAACATCAAATTTAATGCTGATTGATTCTCTGCCAAAAAAATTAATTAATCCCCCTTCAGGCAAAATCGAAGTTCGGGGAGAAGTTTTGATGACGTTAGAGAGATTTAACAACATTAACAAAATTCGTGAAGAAAACGGCGAAACACCTTTTGCGAATCCACGAAACGCAGCAGCAGGAACTTTAAGGCAGTCCGAACGAAATAATCACATCATTAAAGAACGCGGGCTTGATATATTTTTGTATTATCTCGTTGACGCTGAAAAATTGGGAATCAATACACAGTTTGAGGCATTAAATTGGTTATCCGAACACGGACTCCCGACTCAAAAGGCATTTGAATTTTGTAAAACTCTTGATGATGTCGAAAAATTTATTTCTAAATGGGAAAATGAACGGCATAAATTAAATTACGTAACTGACGGCGTAGTTATAAAATTCAACGACTTAACACAATGGCAGAAAATCGGCTCAACTTCTCACGCTCCTAAATGGGCAGTGGCTTTCAAATATCCCCCCGAAGAGGCAAAAACAAAAATTCTTGAAATCAAAATTTCAGTCGGGCGTACAGGTGTTTTGACTCCCGTTGCAGTTCTCGAACCCGTAAGGCTTGGCGGAACACAAGTTCAAAGAGCAGGTTTACACAATGCCGATGACATAGCAAGAAAAGATATTAGAGTCGGCGATGTCGTAAAAGTCAGAAAGGCCGCTGAAATTATCCCCGAAGTTGTAGAAGTCGATAAATCTGCTCGTACAGGCGGGGAAAAAATTTTCACAATGCCCGAACGATGCCCGTTTTGTAATTCCGAAATCGTAAAAATTCCCGGCGAAGTTGCTTTCAGATGTCCGAATCGTGCTTCGTGTCCTGCACAGTTAAAGGAAAGTATAAAATATTTTGCTTCACGTGACGGAATGAATATTAAAGGCTTGGGAAATCGTTTAGCTTCAAATTTAGTTGACGCAGGAAAAGTTAAAACTCTCAGCGACATTTATAAATTAAAATTTGAAGATTGGATTACTCTTGACAAAGTACGTGAGAGAATGGCGAATTTTGTTTTATCACAGTTAGAACTTTCTAAAAGTCGTCCGTTCGTGAATCTTCTTACGGCGTTAGGAATTAGAGATGTCGGGAAAAACGCTGCTTCACTTTTAGTTGAACATTTCGGAAATATTGATGCTCTGATAAATGCTTCGGAGGAAGAAATTTCGTCAATCGAAGGAATCGGCTCTGTAATTGCAAAATCTGTTCACGAATTTTTCAGGAATGAAGAAAATTTAATTTTAATCGAGAATTTCAGGAATTTAGGATTTAATTTATCAACTTCAAGGGGAGACTCTGCCATTGCTGAATCAGGAAAAGGGTTAAATAATCAAATTTTCGTTTTCACCGGGACACTATCAACAATGACACGTGAGGAAGCAGGCGAAAAAGTTAAATCACTCGGCGGGAAAGTTTCTAACAGTGTCAGCTCAAAAACTGATTTTGTAGTCGCAGGAGATAAGGCAGGATCAAAATTAAAGAAGGCAGAAACACTCGGAATTAAAATTTTGAGTGAGCAGGAATTTTTGAACGTGATACAATTCTAAATTATTATTTTTATTATGGAGGTCTTTATTATTATGGTAATCAACAAACAGTCAAACGGCGACGAATTAACAATTTCGCTTGAGGGAAGACTCGACACAACAACAGCTCCCCAGCTTGAAGCAGAAGTTTCAAATTCTCTTGCAGGCGTGAAAAAGTTAGTCATCGACATTGAAAAACTTGTTTACATTTCATCAGCAGGTTTGAGAGTTTTGTTAAAGGCTCAAAAGACAATGAATAAACAGGGCTCAATGGAAGTTTGCCATGTCAGCGATGAGATCAAAGACATTTTTGAAGTAACAGGCTTCAATGAAATTTTGAATATTGTATAGTAAAGTAGGAAATATATTCATGAAAAAAACTTTAATGGCAGTGATTATATTAATCATTGCTTTTTCTTCGTGTTGTTTTGCAGCCGATAATAATTCCGTTAAGTCAGGGATTTTGTCATATTTAGGCACAACGGAATCTGAATTTCAAATTGCTCTCGATGATCTCAGAAAGTCAGTAGCTCCTTTAATTCCGACAGATGATTCACATCTTGAAGAATGGGAAGATTATGACATGTTCGAGGGATTTTTAAGTTCACTTGTGAAGAATCGCAGAATTGTAAAATTTTATGATTCTCTGCTTTCAATGCAAATGGCTTTGAGAGCAAAGCAGGTTGACGAAATAGTTTTGCCTGAAGCTGTCGTTATGTACATCGTGAATAATAATCCTACACAGTACGAAATTTTATTTTCGCTTAACATGATGCCTTCGACAATTTCATTCGGATTTAAGAAAGGCAACGTTGAACTTCAAAAGGAATTTAATTCTGCGATTTCGGCCATGAGAAAAGACGGAACGTTAATGTCTCTCGAAGAAAAATATATTAATCAGCTCGGAGCAAGTGAACCGGCAAAAGCAAAATTCCAAGAGTTCAAAGGTGCAAAGACAATCAAAGTTGCAGTTACGGGAGATTTACCGCCGATAGATTTTATTGCTGCTGACGGAACACCTACGGGCTACAACACTGCAATATTATCCGAAATCGGAAAACGCATAAAAAAGAATATTCGCTTAATCAGTGTCGAATCAGGCGGAAGATCTGCTGCACTTGCTTCCGAACGTGTCGATGTTGTTTTCTGGTATCGTAACAGAGACGGTTTGAAAGTTCCCAAGAAATTACAAGACAAAAACTTAAAAGGTGCCATGAAAGATGCTGTCGACGGAGTAATTTTGTCAGAGCCGTATTACACTTGGGATACTGATTTAGTCGTAGGAAGAGCACAATGAAAAAATTTATTCTCTTTATCCTCTTCCTTTCCATTTTTGCATTTGTAAATGTTTCCGTAAATTCTCAAGCTCTGACTAAACGTATAATAAAATTCGGAGTCTTGACGAAATTAAATTCTACCGAAGAGCAATTTGCTGAAACTTGGCGGAAAACTTATGCTCCCAACAATGAAGCAATCGACGTAATCGTAAAATTTTATGACAATTTAACTTCAATGCAGATGGCTTTGAATGCAGGCGAAATTAATCATATGGTTTTGCCTGATTCAACAGCAGAGTATTTAATGAGTCAGACGAAAGAATACGAACCGATTTTAACTCTTCATTCAAATGGAATGGGTTTAGCTTTCGGATTCATGCCGGAGAAAAAAGAACTTCGAGACGAATTTAACAAGGCATTAGATTATCTTAAAAGTGCGTGGATTCTTTCAGGAATTGAAGCAATTTATATAACTTCTGCCGGGACTACTACGGAACCTGCTCCGGTTAAATTTGAAAAGTTCGATGATGCCGATACAATCAAAGTTGCAGTTACGGGAGATTTGCCGTTCATAGATTACATTGCTGCTGACGGAACGCCTGCGGGATTCAATACTGCTGTGCTTGCTGAAATCGGGAGATTTTTGCATAAGAATATCGAAATGGTAAATATTGAATCCGGTGCGAGAACTGCTGCATTAGTTTCCGGACGTGTCGATGTAGTTTTCTGGTACGAGATTGAAAAAAATTCCGAAATTCAACACGACTCCCCCGAAGGTGTAATCCTTTCACAGCCTTATTACGAATGGAATAAATTTATTCACTTAAAGAAAGCCTCTAAGACTTCTAACTCTTCGTCAGTTTCTCGTGGCTGGAACATGAATCACAGTTTTTTTGATTTCTTTTTCGGAGATAGTTAAACAATGAAAAAATTTTTATGCGTTTCGCTGATTTTGATAATGTCCGTGATTTCTGCAGGCATTTCTTTTGCTGAAGATGATTATGTCGGATTCCTGACGAGACTAAAAACGACTCCCGAAGAATTTTTTATGCTCATGAAAAACTCATGGGCGACTCGTGGCTGGGCGATTCTCGGCGGAGATCACACGACAAGCAAAGCAAGATTTTACGAAAATTTGATGTCAATGCAAATGGCCTTAAACAGGGGCGACATTGACGAAATGATTTTGCCTGATTTTGTAGCTGAATATCTCTTAAAAATAAATAAAGATTATTCGCCTTGCTGCATTTCAAACTCGGGAAATATGAATTTGTCCTTTGGTTTCATTAAAAAAAATCGTGAATTAATGCTCAACTGGAACAGGGCTTTAATCTCAATGAAAAACGACAACACCCTTGCAGGACTTTTCCAGAAATATGTAAAAAATTTTCCCCAAGATCATTCATATGATTATATTTACGGGATAAATAACGATAATCATAAAACTCTTAAGAAAGAAATTAAATTTGAACACTTCAACGGAGCTCCTACGGTTAAAGTTGCAGTTACAGGAGACCTTCCGCCGGTAGATTTTATTTCTGAAGAGGGGTTTCCTGCGGGATATAACGTTGCTGTTTTGTCGGAAATCGGAAAACGTTTAAGAGTTAATATCTCTCTCGTTAATGTTGATGCAGGTGCAAGGACTGCCGCATTAGTTTCGGGACGTGCCGATATTGTGTTCTGGTATGAAGTTCACAAAAATGTTAATTCTCAGCCTGACGTTCCCGATGATGTAATTCTTTCAGAGCCTTATTTGGAATGGGATAAATTTATTCATGTCAGATTCAATGAGGAGTAATTTATAAAAATGTCTCTAAATGAAATACTCTATAAAATTTTAATTCAGGGAGGTTCTTACAACGTAATCCTTAAAGGTTTTTACGCCACTGTCAGAATCTCTCTGTTTTCGTTGTTATTTGGTACTTTGCTCGGAGCTTTTATTTGTATGTTGAGAACTTCAAAACTCAAAATTTTAAGCATTCCAGCAAAGATTTATATTTTAGTTTTGAGGGGATCGCCTGTTTTAATGCTTTTAATGTTGATGTATTACGGAATTTTTGCACGTTCAAGCCTTGAAGCCGAAACTATCGCCGTAATAACTTTTTCATTAAATGTCGCAGCACATGTCGCAGAATTATTGAGAGCCTCAATCAGTGCTACGGATTTCGGACAGGTTGAAGCCGCAAGAACTTTGGGATTTTCAAAATTTCAGGCATTCAGACTCGTAAGCCTTCCTCAGGTTGTGAGAATTGCAAAACCCGTCTATCAGTCAACGATTGTAAATTTAATTCAATGGACAAGTGTTGTGGGTTACGTTTCAATAACTGATTTGACACGTGTAATTAATAATATAGCCTCTCGAACAATGCAGCCAATGATTACGATTATAATCGGAATGCTGATATATTTACTTTTTGCGTATATAGTTCATGGAATTTTCGCAATTTCTGATTATATTCAGCTCAGAAAGGAAAAATTATCATGAGTTTAATTGAAGTCAAAAATATTTCAAAATCTTTCGGTTCGTTAAAAGTTCTCGAAGATGTAAATTTAACTGTTGAGGAAGGCGAAAGAATTGCAATTATCGGCGGTTCAGGCTGCGGAAAAAGTGTATTTTTAAGATCGCTTGAACTTCTCGAAATTCCTGACAAGGGCAAAATTTTTATTGACGGCGAAGAAATTACATCGGGTCGTGCTGACGTTAATAAAATTCGTCGTAAAATGGGAATGGTTTATCAGAAATTTTATTTATTCTCACACATGAACGTTCTCGAAAATTTGTGTCTTGCTCCCGTAAAACTTTTAGGAATGCCGAGAGCTGAAGCAGAAGCTCACGCTATGGAATGGCTTTCAAAAGTCGGTTTAACGTCAAAAGTTCATTCAATGCCTCAAAATCTTTCAGGCGGACAGCAGCAGAGAATTGCAATTTGCCGTTCTTTAATGATGAGTCCGAAAGTTTTATTATTTGACGAGCCCACAAGTGCATTAGATCCTACAATGGTCGGCGAAGTTTTAGCTATGATACGAATGTTGACGAAGCAAAATATGACAATGTTAATCGTAACTCATGAGATGAATTTTGCCCGTGAAGTTGCGAACAGAGTTTTATTTTTTGCCGACAAAGGGATTTATGAACAGGGAACGCCCGACGAAATTTTCGACAATCCTAAACGTGAAAAGACAATCGCATTTATCAGGAAGCTAAAATATTTCAGCTACGACATTAACGAAAAAGATTTTGACTTGCTCGCAATGCAGGGAGGAATCAGAAACTTCACCGAAAAATACGGAATTGACTCAAAACTTACATATCGTCTTGAATTATGCAGTGAAGAGTTAATTTATGAAATTCTTTCCGGCTGTTACGGCTCTCAAGATAAGGACATAAACATTAATTTTGAAATTTCGTATTCAGAGTCTGACTCTTCGACCGTGATAAATCTTGTAAGCGGCGGGAAAAAATTTAATCCATTTGACATTGACGAAGATTCTGACGATGATGCACATTTAGGAATAGTAATGTTGAAGAGAATTTCAGCCGGCAAGATAAATTATGATTTTTCCGACGGTCTGAACAAAATCGAAATTAAATTATAAGTGATAAAAGTATCTCTCCTTAATAAAAAAAATGAATTGAAATTTTTGAAATTTCGTGTAAGATTATAGTATCTCAAAATACACATCAAAAATTTATTTTTTATTCGGAGGGAAATTTTTATTATGAAAAAAGTTTTGCTTCTTGCTTTGGTTTTAGTTATGGCATTGTGTGCTTCGGCATACGCAAAAGATGTCGTCATTGCGTTTTCACAGATCGGTCAGGAATCAGACTGGCGAACAGCTAACACGGACGATTTAAGACATGCAATCGAGGGTCATGAAGGCTGGAAACTTGTTTACGATGACGGACAGCAGAAACAGGAAAACCAGATTAAGGCACTTCGTAACTTCATCACACAGAACGTTGATTATATTCTTTTCACGGGCGTAGTTTCAACAGGCTGGGACGAAGTTTTGAAAGAAGTTAATGAAGCTGAAATTCCGTTATTATTAATCGACCGTATCCCTGATTGCGCAGATAAAATTGATTACGTTGCAGCATTCGGCGGAGATTTTGTCGAAGAGGGACGCAGACAGGTTGCTTGGGCAGGCGAATACCTCAAGAGCATCGGCAAAGGCGACACTGACGTTAACGTTGTAATCATGGAAGGCACAACCGGAGCAAGCGCACAGACCGGAAGAACTGAAGGAAACTTGAAAGCACTCAAAGAATATCCTCATCTTAAACTTGTCGGCCAGCAGTCAGGAAACTTCACACGTGCAGAGGGTCAGGCAGTTATGGAAAGCTGGTTAAAGTCAATCGACAAAATCGACGTTTTAATCGCTCAGAATGACGACATGGCACTTGGAGCAATCGACGCAATCAAAGCAGCAGGAAAAGTTCCCGGCAAAGATATTATTATCGTTGGTTGTGACTCAGTCAAAGCAGCATTTGACTCAATCGTTGCAGGCGAAATGAATTGTACGGTTGAATGCACTCCCCTTTATGGGAAATTCGTTGTCCCCACAATCGAAGCTCTTATCAAAGGTGAAAAATTCTCAAAAACAGTCGTTCACCCTGAAGAAGGCGTTTTTGATATGAACGGCGGAATTGATTTAGGAACAGTGAAATCAATCAAAGCCGCTGACGTAATCGCAACAAGACAGTATTAATTTTTAATTTCTCATGTGTTAAATCACAGACAGGGTGTTTTGTTAAATGCCCTGTTTTTTTATTTGAAGGGAGGAAAATATCTTGTCGGAAAAAAATATTCTCGAAATGCAGAAAATCTCAATCAGTTTTCCCGGTGTTAAAGCCCTCGACAAAGTTAATTTTTCATTACGTGAAGGCGAAATTCATTCATTGCTCGGTGAAAACGGTGCAGGAAAATCGACTCTCATAAAATGTCTAACAGGTGTTAATCAAAAGGACGAAGGAAAAATTTTGTTAGACGGTAACGAGATTCAACCTTCAGGCCCTCACGAAGCTATGGAACTCGGAATTTCAACGGTCTTTCAGGAAGTTAATTTGTGTCCGAATTTGAGTGTCGCAGAAAATATTTTTGTCGGCCGTCAGCCAATGAAGCGTGGAGGAATTGACTGGAAAGAAATTAATTCGAGAGCTTATGAATTAATGTCCCGCTTTCATCTTGATATTGATGTTACAAGGCCGTTATCGTATTATTCAACTGCAATCCAGCAGATGACTTCCATAGCAAGAGCTGTTGATGTTAAAGCAAAAATTTTAATTCTCGACGAACCCACAAGCTCGCTTGACGAAAACGAAGTGCAATTATTATTTGATGTCATGAGAGATTTGAAGGCTCAGGGAATGGGAATAATTTTCATTACTCATTTCTTGGATCAGATTTATGCTGTGTCTGACAGAATGACGATTTTAAGAAACGGTCATTTAGTCGGAACTTTCGACATTAACGAATTAACAAAGTTTGAACTCGTTACGAAAATGGTCGGAAAAGACATGGACGTTATTTTTAATTTGCAGCGGGCAAAAGTTTTCAAAGATGCAGATTACATGTTGAAAGCCGAACACATCGGGGACATTTCGCACATTAACGACATCTCGATAAATCTCAAAAAAGGTGAGTTAATCGGATTTGCAGGACTCTTGGGAAGCGGACGAACAGAGACAGCCGAAATGTTATTCGGAGCAACAAGAGCCGTTAAAGGTGATATTTTTATTGACGGCCAAAAAACTCAAATCCGAAATCCCTTTGACGCTATCAACGCCGATATTGCATTTTGCCCCGAAGACAGAAAACGAGACGGAATCATCGGAGACCTTTCAATCCGTGAAAATATTATGCTGGCCGTTCAATCTCGAAAAGGTTTCATGAAACCAATGACGAAAGCCGAACAGACAGAACTTGCCGACAAATACATAAAATTATTGAAGATTGCTACTCCCGATTGTGAGAAAAAAGCCGGTGAACTTTCAGGAGGAAATCAGCAGAAAGTAATTCTTGCACGCTGGATGGCAGATAATCCGAAAGTTTTAATTCTTGACGAACCCACACGAGGAATCGACATCGGAGCCAAAGCTGAAATTCAAAGGTTAATGCTTGAAATGTGTACAGAAGGCGTGAGCGTAATTTTCATAAGTTCTGAACTTGACGAAATTATCAGATGTTCAAACAGAATTGTAATCATGAGAGACCGTGAAAAAGTTGCTGAGATTGACGGAGAAAATTGCACTCAACAGGATATTTTGAAAATTATTGCGGAAGGAGCTGCATAATTAAAATGGCGAAAAAAAATTTTGTTCTCTCTGGTTTAATGCAGTCAAAAGTTACTTGGGCGGTTATTGCTGAATTATTAATTTTAATGGTGTGTTTCATGATCCGTCCTGACTTTTTCAGTATCAGTTATCAGCCTTCAACAGGAATGTTATACGGAAGTTTAATCGACATAATAAACCGTTCTGCCGAAATCACGATTATTTCAATGGGAATGACTCTTGTTATAGCATTGGGCGGAACTGATTTATCGGTCGGAGCTTTAGTAGCCGTTGCAGGTGCAATAGCATTAAAGTTTTTGCGCTGGGACGTTTTGACTTACACAACACCCGGAGATTATACGGTCTGCCCTTATATTTTAGTTTTGACAATTCCCTTAATCGTTTGTGCATTAATGGGACTGTTTAACGGATTTTTAGTTGCAAAGGGAGGAATACAGCCTATCATTGCAACATTAATTTTAATGGTCTGCGGTCGAGGAGTTGCACAGATTTTAACTGACGGAAAACAGTTCACGACAGGTTATTCGCCATTCAGAATTATAGGACAGGGAAGTTTTTTATATCTGCCAATGCCTATAATAATTACGATTGTTGTTGTAATTGCCGTCGCACTTTTCACACGTAAAACAGCTTTCGGAGCATTTGTCGAATCAGTCGGAGTTAATCCCAGTGCCAGCAGACTTTCAGGAATCAAGGCCGATAAAATAATTTTAATCGTGTTCTTAATAACGGGTTTATTGTCAGGAATTGCAGGATTAATTTATTCAAGCAGGATAATGTCGAACGATTCAAATAATGCAGGATTAAATTTTGAAATGGACGCAATTTTAGCAGTTGTTATCGGCGGAACTAACATGTCGGGCGGAAAATTTTCACTCGCAGGTACAGTTGTGGGCTCTTTAATAATTCGTACAATCGTAACATTTGTGTATTATTTCGGAATCGTTGCGGAGGCTACAATGGCATTCAAGGCTTTAATAATTGCCGTTGTAATAATCTTACAGTCTGAACCAGTACGAAAATATTTCGCTAAACGTTCGAGAGTCCGTGAGGCCGTTTTAATTTCGGGAGGTGAAAGATAATGAAAAGCCATATGAAAAAACAGAGTTTCATAACCCGAATCACGAATCCGAAATACATAATGGTATATGCAACAATCGGAATATTTTTCGTGATTTATGGTTTCGGAGCGTTTTTGTACGGCGATAAAGGTTTTACGACAATCAGGACGTTTGTAAATCTTTTCATTGATAACGCATACTTCGGAATTTCGGCTGTAGGAATGACAATGGTTTTAATCACCGGCGGAATAGATTTGTCAGTCGGTGCAGTAGCTTCATTAACAGGAATGTTTATAGCATATGGGACATCAGTTTTGAATTTGCACCCTCTTGTTTGCATTTTTGCAGCTCTTGTAATGGGTGTCGGATTAGGTTTGTTAATGGGCTGTGTGATTCATTATTTGAACGTTCCGCCATTTATAACGACATTAACAGGAATGTTTTTTGCACGCGGAGTCTGTTCTTTAATCAGCCGTGAATCGATCGACATCAAACACCCGTTTATAGATTCTCTTGCAAGCTGGAAAATCTATCTCATGAAATATTCTGAAGGAAGCTGGGTAAAAATTAAGCCGATAGCATTTATAAATTTCAACGTTATTTTATTTATCATCATGATAATAATCGGAACGTATATCTTGCAAAAAACACGTTTCGGCAGAAATATTTATGCAATCGGAGGCAACGAACAGTCAGCTTCGTTAATGGGATTACCTGTAGGGCGGACAAAAGTTTTGGTTTATGGTTTTAACGGTTTATGCTCGGTTTTAGCGGGAATTTCATACGCACTTTATGTTAAAAGCGGCTGGAATTTGTCATTGCAGGGCGGGGAACTTGAAGTTATAACCTGTGCCGTCATCGGAGGAACGTTATTAACGGGCGGAGTCGGTTACATGATAGGAACGCTTTTCGGAGTGTTATTGAAATCCGTAATTCCTGCTTTGATTACATTCAACGGAAATTTATTGTCATGGTGGGGGAAAATTGCAACAGGATTATTATTGCTGTTATTCATCTGCATTCAAAGATTTGTCGTAACATCTTCATCAAAACGTAAATAATTTTACGGCCTTGCAGTATAATATCTGCGAGGTCTTTTCATATCTTTTTGTAAAGGAGCAATTTGTTTTGAAAAAATTTATTGTTTTTCTTTGTCTTTTAGTTACGACTTAGGCATATGCTGAACTCGTGCCATTCGATCCATCGCAGTTTTCAAATTTTAATAACGTTTTAAGAGCTTCGGACGCTTCATATTATGATGATGATTATTACGAGGCAAATATTCCGGAATCATTTTACAGTCTTGAATCTCATGATTTTGTTACCCCGATAAAAAATCAGGGAGCTTTTGGAACGTGCTGGTCTTTCGCTACAATAGCTGCAATCGAATCAAATTATTTGATGCGGCTTGCAAGCGGCGACATAACTGCTGTTGCTGACGTTGGCAAAACTTCATCGGACGTTGACTTAGCGGAAATTTTTGCGGCGTATTATTACTGCTTAGCTCCTCACAGATACCAGAGATTCAGCATAAAAGACAGAACGACACAAAAACTGATAAAGTATCCTACAGCTTATGAGTCCTTTAACAACGGCGGATATAATGAGGAGGTCGTGGGATTGTTTGCGAGGGGCTACGGCTGGGGGCCTGTATCTGAAACAAAGAATGCCGAATTATCTTATGACGTTTTTCTTAGAGACGTTACAAGCAAGGATCAGAATAATGCCAATATCGCTAAAAATCCCGACGCTTACCCTACATTATTGAGGCTTAAAGAGGCAACATATCTGAGTGTTAATCATAGTGATGATATTATGTTCACCGATGAAAGCCGAAGAAATGACGTTAAAAACCTCATCAAACATAAAGGAGCTATTGCGATTTGTTATAATCACGCAGATGATAAACAGTTTTTTAACTCCGAGACAGCAGCGTATTATTATCCCGTCGATGCAAAATCAACTGACTCGAGAGACACTCCTGCCGATAAGACTAATCACGTTATAGCTTTGATAGGCTGGGACGATAATTATGCTGTTTCAAATTTCAACGTAAAACCTTCAAAACCCGGTGCATGGCTTGCAAGAAATTCATGGGGAGATAGTTGGGACGATACAAAGCTCGGAGGTAATTTCTGGATTTCATACGAACAGGATATTTTTAACGGAACGTCATTTGTCGTTGAACCTGTCGATAAATATCTCAGAACTTATCAATACGATGATTTAGGCTGGTGCAGTTCATGGGGAGAGGGCGATAACGGAAATGTAAAATCTAAGGCCGCAAACGTTTTCATTGCACAGTCAAACGAAACTTTGCAGGAAGTCGGATTTTACACAACAGAGAACGGAGCAAATGTCAAAGTTTATGTTTACACATACGCTTCTGACCCTAAGACTGCTATTGAGAAAGCAGAAAACCTCAAATTTTATCAATCATACAATTTCAGATTCGCAGGTTATCACACTGTTTCACTTGACAGCACGGTAGCCCTGACAAGCGGAGATTATTTTTCAGTCGTAACGGAAATAACAAATCCTTCATATAGCAAACCTATAGCAGTTGAAAACAGAATGAACGGTTATTCAGATTACGCATTGGCATTTGACGGAGAAAGTTATTTTTACGAGAACGGAGTATGGAATGACGGAACGGCATATTATGAAGTCTCGAAAGACGTAGAAATGAATGTTCCATTAAATGCCTGCATTAAAGCCTTCACGAAATGCAGCACTGAAGTTAAACTCGAATATGTTGACCCTATCGGAAAAAGCATAGCCGGAAAACCAATCGGAGGTATGCTCGACACTACGGTTAAAGATGAGTATCTCAATCTTTATAATACCAAAGAAATTTACACAGGACGCAAAATTTCTCAGGTTGTACTTGATAATGACGGCAAAAAACTTCCCGAAGGAACATCAATCGCTCTTCACATGATATATTATGAAGATTTTGAAGAAGAAACTCCCGGCGAGGTTTCAAAATACGGTCTCAGAACAATTCCGGAAGTGATTGATCCTCTTTACCCTGCAGGATTTGAACCGGAGATATTTTATTTTGAGGCAAATGATGACAGTGTAAAAAATGAAAATGTCGATGAATTTATATACCCCGCTTATGTAACAACAGTAAAGGTTGACGGCGAAGGAAAAATCACGATTGACGCTGACGGAATGCAATCAATAATAAATAAAAATTCCATGATAAAACTTCCTACAGGCCATTTCTACGTAACTTATGCCGTTATTGATGGTAATGATAATGAACAGGCAGAAATTATCGGAGCACTGAAACCGATTGAAATTACGGATTCGGGCAGTTCTGATTCTGATGATTCTTCTTCAGGTTCGAGCAGCAGCGGTTGTGATGTAGGATTTGCGTCAGGAATTTTAGGACTTGCATTGATGACATTGATTTTGAAGCGAAAATAAAGATTTAAGCTGTTCCCCTCCGTTTCACTTGGTGAGACAGAGGGGATTTTTTTATTGAACTTTTTGATAAATAATAGTTACGTTATTTGAAGAAGTGAGCGTTAAAACTTTTCCGGAATTATCAAGACTGAAAGTATTTTTGTAAGTTTCGCCGTTGTTTACAACTCCTGAAATTTCGTTGCCGTTGATTTCGCATGTTCCCATTTCAGCAGGTTGACCGTTAAGCCACATATAATATTGATTTCCGTCAATCTGCATTACTAATTGTTGACCGTTTACGACTGCCTGCCATACTCCATTCAAATTTGCTTTAGGCTGAGGCATGGGGAATTTCGGGAATTTTGGCTGCTGTGTTTCGTCAGTTTTTTTCGGAGCTTTGAAGATTGGAGGATTTTTAGTTTTTGTTTCGGTTTTCTCATCTTCATCTTTGACGTAAATTTCTGCATTTTCCCCCATTCCCTCAGGTCCGTTTCTGTAAGTTATAATGAGGTTTTTATTTGTCGGGTTATAGAGTCCGAAAATAACATCACGTGTTCCGTCTGCCATTTTTATTGCAACTCTGTTGTCGGAAATTATGAAACTTCCTAAAACATTTCCGTTTGATATTACAGTGTCATCTTTGAGAGTGATTTGGGAACCGTCTTGTCCCTTCCATGCTCCCTCGTACCAATTTTCGGGGAACCAAAAATCATTTAACGGGAACAAATAACGAACATCGCCTGTCTCAGCAGAACCCAAAAGCCAAGCGTAATTATTGCCTTCAGGAATAACGACAGCATAATCTTCAGCGATCATTTCATAATTTTCGCCATCATCAGACGCATAAGTTTTTATAATCGGGACGGCTCCTGAAGTGTCAAAAGTCATGAAGCAAGATATAAGGTTTTCACCATAGGCATCGAAATTTGAAGGGTAAGCGTTATGTTCGGAACTGAAATCGCCAATTTCAATTACGAGTTCTGAAGGGGCATTAACTTTTTCGTCAAGTTTAGCTCTGTGTGAAATTTCCTTTACATGAGCGTAACGTCCCGGCAAAAATTTTTCGCCATTCTGCTTTGTATTCTCAACAAACGGGGCGATTCGAGGATCCGAAAGTGCCTGCTGCTCTGTAACTTTTGCATAAGCACACGAAGCCGATAAAACCAAAACGAGGATTAAAGCGGTAATGAATTTTTTTGCTTTCATAAAAAAACACCTCTTTGAAAAATTTTTTATAATTATAAATGAATGTGGAATTTTTGAAAAATGTTATCGTAAATTATGCCGTATGAGTGAAGCGTGATATAATTCCTAATGTTGAATAAATGGAATGTTCAGTTGAAATTCCGACAATATAGATTGAAAGTTAAATTTAGTACCTATGGGACGTAGGAAACTTGAATCTCAAATTCTAAACGCCTTTGGAGAGGACGTAAGACGGGAACAGAAATGTTGCAACGCTGACTTCGTTGAATTAGGAAGCTGTTACTTCTATAGTGGCGGTAGTTCACAACCCAATATGCTGCAGCGGCAATTTTATCAATCCATGGCAGGAAAGTTCGTCGCTGTTTTTTATTGGTAGATTTTTTAGCCTTTTTAGAGGACATAATTTTCACCTCAAATCCACAGGGCGGCTCCCCGCTGAACGATGAAGCCCTGCACTTCACACGGGTCTTCCTCTGAAAATGATTATATCAAATTCGCTACTCTCAATATCATAAATTTGGGTGTGATAAAATAGGGATCAGTTAGAGGGGAAACTGTTGCCCTAAGAAATGATCAACACGAAGTCAATCACTTACTGGTAAATCTGTCCCATAAGAGAAAGAACAGTTTTACCAACGATAAAATCCCAGAGGCGAGGTAACTAAATCTGCGAAGATAGTCTCGCCTCTGTTTTTTGCGGTTGGTCTTGCGATTCTTTCTATCGTGTCGCAAGCTCTCACCCCCTTGTACAGGGCGGAATCTCCGTTTAATGTAGAGCCCCTGAAAACCCTACCGAAGCCCCTCTGAAAATGATTATATCAAATTCATAACTTTAACCGGGTATTTTTCATTTTTAAGATTTTCTATCATTTCGTCAACTTTCATATTATTCTCAGGGTGTCGCCATTCGTCGGGCAAAATTTCTCTCAACGGCACTAACACAAATAATCTGTCGGGAATATTTATGTGCGGGATATTTAACTCTTCTGATTTATAAATCACATCGTCAATCAACAAAATATCTATGTCAATTTTTCTTGCTCCCCAGCGGATATTTTTTTCACGGCCTAATTCAACCTCAAAATTCTTTACCGTCTTCAAAATCTCCAATGGCTCGATAAATTTTTCGGTTTTGACTTTCACGCACATATTCAGATAATCGGGCTGCGGCACTCCTCCCCATGCTTCAGTCTCGTAAATATTGCTTGAATTTGTGATTTCGCCGATTAATTTTAACTTTTCGACTGCGTTGCTTAAATTCTCTAAACGATTTCCTAAATTTGTTCCTAATCCAAAATAAATGTTCATGTGTAATATAATAACTTAAAATTAAAGGAGTTGAATATAATTTTGACGAAAATAAAATTTGAAACTGATTATCAGGAAGGTGCTCACCCGAAAATTCTTGAGCGTCTTATTCAGACTAATCTTGAACAGACTTCAGGTTATGGAATTGATTATCATTGTGAAAAATCAAAAAAGTTAATGCAGAATCTAATGGCAAAACCAAATTCCAAAATATTTTACATGATTGGAGGAACTCAGGTTAATTCAACGGTAATAAAATTCCTTTTACGGCCTTATGAAGGTGTTGTTGCGATTAAATCAGGACACATTAACACTCATGAATCAGGTGCAATCGAAGCTACAGGACATAAAATTTTAACGATTGAAGGCCATAACGGTTTAATGAAAGCTGATGACTTGAGAAAATATCTTGAGGATTTTTACGCCGATTCAGCTTATGAACACATGGTTCAGCCTGGAATGGTTTATATTTCGCATTCGTCCGAATATGGAACGATTTACACGAAACAAAATTTATGCGACATTAAATCCGTCTGTAAAGATTACAACTTGAAATTATTTATTGACGGTGCAAGGCTTGGAACTGCTTTAACCTCCGAAAAATCCGATATGACTCTTAAAGATATTGCGGATATTGCAGACGTTTTTTATATCGGCGGAACTAAAAACGGTGCTTTATACGGTGAAGCTATTGTTTTCCCTGACGCTGAAAAATTCGATCTTAAATCCTTCAGAACTTTAATCAAACAAAAGGGCGGTTTACTTGCTAAAGGTCGAATTGTCGGCATTCAGTTTGAAGTTTTATTCGAGGACGGATTATATTTTGAAAACGCAAAGCACGCTGACATTCAAGCAATGAAAATCAAAAAAGCATTTGAAGATTCAAAAATTCCGTTCCTGTTTGAGAGTTTCACGAATCAACAATTCCCGATTCTGACACTTGAACAGCATAAAAAATTAAGTGAAAATTTTGATTATGAAGTCTGGGAACCTGTCGGAGAAGATAAAATCTGTGTAAGATTTTGCACAAGCTGGGCAACAACTGACGAGAACGTAAACAAATTAATAAATGCAATCAAAAATTTATAAAAAGGGTTGAAAAAATGACTACGAAAAAACGAAATCGAAATCTTGAAAAAAATTATTCGCCTGACAATATCGAACAGAAATGGTATTCAAAATGGATTGAAGCAGGTTTGTTTAACGCCGAAATTAATCCCGAAGCAAAAGCATTTTCAATCGTAATTCCCCCTCCGAACGTAACAGGCTCTTTACATGTCGGCCATGCTTTCGATCACACTTTCCAGGATATTATGTGCCGTACAAAACGAATGGAAGGCTACAGCGTTTTATGGCTTCCCGGAACTGACCACGCAGGAATCGCAACTCAAAATGTTGTCGAAAAGGATTTAGCGAAAAAAGGAATTTCACGTTACGATTTAGGCCGTGAAGAATTTGTTAAAAAAGTCTGGGAATGGAAAAAAATTTACGGCTCAAGAATCATCGAACAAATGAAACGTTTGGGAAATTCATGCGACTGGAGACGTGAAAGATTTACCCTTGACGAAGGACTTTCAAAAGCTGTGCGTGCGGTTTTCGTCAGACTTTACAAAAAAGGTTTAATCTACAGAGGCAAATATATTGTCAACTGGTGTCCGAGATGTTCAACTGCAATTTCAGATTTGGAAGTCGAATACAGCGAGGAACAGGGAAAATTTTATTATGTCAGATACCCGTTAATTGATGATGACGGTTATATTCTCGTTGCTACGACACGCCCCGAAACAATTCCCGGAGATGTTGCACTCGCAGTTCACCCACGCTCTGAGAAATATAAAAATTTAATCGGCAAAAATGTCCGTGTTCCCTTATCAGACAGAATTATTCCCGTAATTGAGGATAACATGGTCGATCCTGATTTAGGAACGGGCTGCTTAAAAATTACTCCTGCACATGCTCCCGACGATTTCTTAATCGGACTTAAACATAATCTCGAACAGATTCAAGTTATCGACTCTCAAGGCATTATGAACGAAAAAGCAGGAAAGTATAAAGGCATGAAAATTGAAGATGCTCGAAGGGAATTTGTGAAGGATTTAGAAGAAGCAGGCTTGTTGGAGAAAACAGAAACAATAACTCACTCTGTCGGACACTGCCAAAGATGCGGAACAACTGTTGAGCCTTATTTGTCGGAACAATGGTTCGTGAAAACAAAACCTCTTGCCGAGCGTGGCGTTCAAGCTGTTAAGGACGGCCGTATAAAATGGGTTCCTGAACAATGGGAGAAAACATATTTTAATTGGATGGAAAATATCCGGGACTGGTGTATCTCTCGTCAATTATGGTGGGGACATCGAATCCCTGCGTGGATCTGCAAAGACTGCGGACACATCACGGTTGCCGAAAACGATCCGACAGAATGCGAACACTGCCACAGCAAAAATATTAATCAGGAAAGCGATGTTCTTGATACATGGTTCAGTTCTGCTTTGTGGCCTTTCTCAACAATGGGCTGGCCTGACGATAAACCGGAATTAAAATATTTTTATCCGACTTCATTAATGGTAACAGGCTTCGACATTATTTTCTTCTGGGTTGCAAGAATGATTATGATGGGCTTGGAATTTATGGACGATGTACCGTTCAGGGACGTTTACATTCATTCGTTAATCAGGGACGAACACGGAAAGAAAATGAGCAAAACAAAAGGCAATGTCATAGATCCTTTAGTCATGATTGATAAATACGGTGCAGATGCTTTGAGAATGACGCTTGCAGCATTGTCGGTTCAGGGCAGAGATATTTTGTTGTCGTCAACGAGAATCGAAACTTACAGATTTTTCATGAACAAACTCTGGAACGCTTCGAGATTTGCATTAATGAATCTTGATGATGAAGTTCACGAAATTGATATTAATCAACTTCACATGCACGACAAATTTATTTTAACCAGGACTCAGGAAATGGCTTCAAAAGTTCGTGAATTAATTGACTCTTACGACATCGGAACAGCAGCAAGAATGTTATATGATTTTGTCTGGGGAGATGTCTGCGATTGGTATCTCGAAATGTCAAAGCCTGCGTTAAAAGGTGATGAAGGCGAAGAACGCCGAAAAACTACAGCGGGAGTCCTCGAAGAAGTTTTCAAAACAACATTGCCTTTATTGCACCCGTTTATTCCTTTTGTAACAGAAGAATTGTGGGAGGCTTTCGGTTATGGCGACGAATTTATAATGAAAACTTCATGGCCGAATCCGAAATCAGAATATATTTTTGAAGGCATTAACGAGAAAATGAGAATTTTGCAGGATTCTGTAAGGACTTTGCGAAATCTCCGAGCCGAAGCACACGTTGCCCCTCAACAATGGTTAAACAAGGCCGTAATTCGTGTAAATTCCGACACCGAAACCGCAAAAATTTTGACAGCCTCACTCAATCAAATTGAAAATCTTTGCAGAGTTCATGATGTAATTCTCGAATCGCTCGAAACTGTTTGGACTTATGGAGCGTCTTTGTCATCAGTAACTGGAGATGCGGAAATTAAATTGCCTGTTGGAGGTGTTTTAGACGTTGAGAAAGAAATTTCGAGATTGAAACAGGAAATCGAAACAATCACGAAAAACATAAATTCAAGTCAGGCAAGATTGAATAAAGCAGATTTTGTCGCACGAGCCCCCGCAGAAGTTGTTGAAAAGGAACGCAGCAAAGTTTCTGAAGGCACAGCACAAATTGAAAGATTAAAAGCAAATCTCGAAAGTTTAAGCAAATAAATTTTATTAAATAACCTCTCTGTCAACATAAATGGCAGAGGGGTAAATATAAAAGGCCATGAAAGATAAAAAATTTATTTTCCCGATTTTAGGTGTAATAGCGTTTTTAGTTGCAGGTTTTGTAACGATGTTTTTTAAGCCCGTCGAAAAAGTCAAAATCTCTGAACCCAAACAAGAAATTCAAACTCAAATCCAGCCTCAACAACAGCCCGAAATTAAATTGGAACCCGAAATTAAAGTTAAAGATGATTGGTATATTTATGTAACAGGCGAAGTTAAAAATCCGGGAGTGTATAAAGTTTCAGCAGATTCAAGAATTTTTCAAGCTGTCGAAAAGGCAGGAGGATTTACTGCGAAGGCCGATAGAAATTCAATCAACATGGCAGAACGTTTAATTGACGGATTACAGATTTATATT
>JAFSKE010000091.1 GCA_017449135.1 Synergistaceae bacterium | reverse complement strand
GAAAGGAGGTGATAGCGTGAAGACAATAATAAAACTCGTAGAAGGTATTACTAATCTCCTACGAGCCATCACGGATTTAATTCGTGAAATTAAACGCTAATACTTCTCCATTTCAGACTCTTTTCTGAATTTGGGGTGGTAACCCATTTCAGAGAGTCTGTACTTTGTGTCCGTTCCTCTTCCAGGACTTCATAATCAAAATTATAACATTAAATTTCATTTTCAATTTTTATCATGATAAAATAAATTTCGGAGAGGCGTCTCGAATTAAAAAATTTTGGGACGAGGCTCGCAAGGGGTTCACCTTTGTAGCCTGAAAAGTTTTGTAAAAAAAAATTTCAGGTGAAAGGAGGTGAAGGCTGATGATGAGTTTTCTTGACAATATAATAAAACTGCTGCAAATAATCTCGTTATATGCAACAGTTTTGGAAATTATTGTTAGAGTTCTTCGTTATCTACTTTCCCACTAACGAATGGTCTTTTAACTTTTAGACTTATTTGAGGTGGGAATCGCAATCCCGCTTCAGTAAGCCTGAAATATTCGTTGTCCGTTCCTCTCCCCGGACTTCATAATAAAATTATACACTATAAATTCAAATTCAAAAATGTGATAAGATATATGGGCATGTATTCCGAAAGCGGAGGCCTTATATAAAAATGCAGGAAGTTAAAAAAGTAACGACTGAAGTCGGAACTAACGAATGGCAATTAGTAGTTTTTGTTCTCGGCGATCAGTCTTTCGCTATCAACGTTGATAAAACTCGTGAGATCTTACGCTGGCCTGGAGTTCGTTCAATTCCTGATGCTCCGGTTGCTCTGATTGGTATTACGTCAGTTAGAGGCGAAGTTCTCCCTATGGTGGATTTAAGAATATTTTTAGGAATACCTCCAGTAGCTCCTATGGAACAAAGCAAAGTTATTATCGCTGAATTTAACGAAGTCAAACTCGGTTTTGTTGTCGATGCTGTCGAAAGAATTTACAGAATTAAATCCGAAGACCTTGACGCAAGCATGACAGGAAAATATTTAGGCGATTGGATTTTGTATGTCATCAAACGAGATTCAAGAAATGTTCTTTTACTTGATTATGAGGCTATTGTGCAAACTATCAGTCCTCAATTAGTTATTCAACACAGCGGAGATCCCGGAAAAGCTGTTGCACTTATGGAAGGTGTCGGACACCCCGGAGATTATCATATTATTATTGCCGAAGATTCTCCGTTGATTCGTAAACAGGTCGAAGATGCTTTAATGGCGAGCGGCTTCACTGATTTGCATATTTGTGCAGACGGAAAAATTGCTTATGATGCCATTGTCGGTTCAGGCGAACATTGCGACTTGTTAATTACAGATGTTGAAATGCCCAGACTTGACGGACTGACTTTGACACGAAGAATTAAAGAAAATCCAGAAACTAAAAATATTCCCGTCATTGTCTTTTCTTCGATCATGGCAAATGACATTAAAAATAAAGCTGCAAGTGTCGGAGCAAATTATCAGGTTACTAAACCGGAAATTACTCAGCTTGTTGAGTGCGTCGTTAAAGTCATTCGTGAAAAACAAGAAAGAGTTGAGGAGGCTACAGCTTAGAATTTGAAATTTTTACCGAATTGGAACTCGAATCTTTATATTGAAATATCACCGTTTTTTCCGTTGGGAAGAGACTATCAGCCTGTTTCAGTAAACAGATTTTTTGACGACACGTTAAAGAATATTGCTGAATCATGTTTGAACCTTGAAGGTGAATTTTTTTTCATGGCATCTCCCTGGCTTGGCTGTGTAGGAAATCTTCCCAGAGAAAATTTTTTCAGGTACAAACCTGATAACGTTTTTAATCTTGGATTCTTAATGGTCTTGGGATATTCTGAACTTTTAGAAAAAGCAGTGATGTTATCTCTAACTTCTGAATCTGCGAAAGGTTTAATGGCAGGTTTAACTTCGTGTGCGTTATGGAGCAGAGGTGTTTTTCGGGGAAATTCCAATGTCATTGTGATCGCCGCTGATGATCCGTTATATGACTGCACGGAATATCTCAAAAAATTTGATGGTTATCTGCACATGGTAAAAGAAGCCGTTAATGCGTCAGATTTAGCGTTTTATGCTGAAAAATTCGGTTATGACAGATTCTTTGTTGAATGGGAAAAACAAAATCCTTACGATTTACGAATCAATCAAATCATTTCAGAATTTGAATACGAAAGCAGTCAAGAAATTACAGGCGGTTCATCGGCGATTGATTTCCCGGCCTTTACGGGGATCAGTGTTACCGTTGTCAGAAAGAATCAGAGAGAGGAGAATTAATTAACTTTGGGCAGACGTAAAAAAGAAACTTCAGAAACTGAAACTAAAAAAGCAGAAGAAGTAAAAGAAGTTAAAGAAGCAAAAACAAAAGCTAAAAAGGAAACTAAGGAAACAAAGGAAAAGAAGGAAAACAAAGCTAAGGCTGAAACAAAAACTAAAGTTAAAGCTAAGACCGAGACTAAGACTAAAGAAAAGCCGAAAACTGAAATTAAAGAAACTAAAACCGAAGCTAAAGAAAAAGAAAAAGAAACAAAGACAAAAACAAAAACTAAAGCTAAAACCGAAGCAAAGACTGAAGCAAAGACTGAAGCTAAAATTGACGCAAAAATTGATGCTAAGACTGAAGCTAAAACAAAAGTAAAGAAAGAGGAAAAGAAAGAAAACAAAGCTAAGGCCGAAACAAAAACTAAAGTTAAAGCTAAGACCGAGACTAAGACTAAAGAAAAGCCGAAAACTGAAACTAAAGAAACTAAAGCCGAAGTTAAAGAAACTAAAACGAAAAAGGAAAAGGAAAAGGAAACAAAAACTAAAGCTAAAGCTAAGACTGATGTTAAAGCTGAAGTTAAAGAAGTAAAAAAAATAAAAGAAGTTAAAGTTAAAGCTGAAGCAAAGGCAGAAACTGCAACGGAAACGAAAAAAACAAAAAAAGTAAAAGAAACAAAGGAAACAAAAGTAAAAGCTGAGACAAAAAAAGCTGAAACAAAATCGAATCCGAAGCCGGAGTCTAAGCCTAAGCAAAAGCAAACAACTAAAACAACAAAAACGCCGAACCCAGTAAAGCCTGTAGACGTTGAAATTAGAGATGATGTAGATATTGATGACAATCCGGTGCCTGTTGACGTAATACCGGATACGGATATTTATTTTGATTCGCCCGAATTTGAACAGGACGATCAGGAACCTGATTTGAGACCGTCAAAAAATTCAAAAGTCCGCACACTTCTCGACGAAGCACAGGCAAGAGGATACACGACAAGTGATGATATTGAACGTCATTTGCCTGTTGAAAGCTGGGACGCTGAAACCCTCGACAGCATTTTCACGAATTTGCAGGAAATGGGAATTGATGTTGTCGATAAGTCGAATATCGGAAAAATTCCTGAACCTCCGGACTCACGCGAGGAATTTATCCCGAATATTGACAGCGAAATCACAAAACTTGATGACATTCCTTTAACTGACCCCGTGAGAATGTATCTGCGTGAAATCGGAAAAGTTTCGTTGCTTACTGCTGCGGAAGAAGTCGAACTTGCAAAAAAAATGGAAGCTGGAGACGTTAAAGCAAAGCAGAGATTGATTGACGCAAATTTAAGACTCGTTGTAAGCATAGCAAAAAAATATATCGGTCGGGGAATGTTATTCCTGGATTTAATTCAAGAGGGGAATTTAGGATTAATCAGGGCGGTTGAAAAATTCGATTATCGAAGAGGATTCAAATTCAGCACTTATGCAACGTGGTGGATTCGTCAGGCAATTACCAGAGCAATCGCAGATCAGGCACGAACAATCAGAGTCCCTGTTCACATGGTCGAGACTATTAATAAAATGGTAAGGATTTCAAGGCTTCTCGTTCAGGAATTAGGACGTGAACCGACTGACGAAGAAATCGCAAAGAAAATGAATATTGAACCTGCAAGAGTCGAAGAGATTCGCAGAATTTCACAGCTCCCCGTATCTCTTGAAACTCCGATTGGAGAGGAAGAGGATAGCCAGCTTGGAGATTTTATTGAGGATCACGACTTGCCGAGTCCAGACGAAGCAGCAGCAGGGCATTTGTTACATGAACAGATTGAGGAAATGCTCGAAACACTTTCGGACAGAGAGAGAGAAGTTTTGCATTTCAGATTCGGACTTGAGGACGGACATTCATACACACTTGAAGAAGTCGGAAAGAAATTTAATGTAACACGCGAACGAATTAGACAAATTGAGGCTAAGGCACTTAGAAAACTTCGACAGCCGAGTAAGAAATTAAAAGATTTTCTTGATTAAAATAAAAATTAACGGCCATGTCAGCAAAAAAATTTGTAAAAACCGTAAAAAATGCCAAGCGTGGAATAGCATTCTCAAAGAAATTCAAGCATAGATTATTAGGATCGCTTGTATTATTTTTGGGATTGTTATTCGGCAGTGCATTTTTAGTGTGGTGGCAGGAAAAAAATTTCACTGGAGCTTACATTGAATCGTTATGGAGCGTCTTATTTACTTTAATCGGACAAGGTGAATTTGCAGCGTCTCCGAGAACGTTCGGCGGGCGTGTAATAGTTTTTCTGCTTTCGATCTTCGGAGTAGCATTATTCGGAGTAGTCTTTGCTGAAGTAATGCAGAGATTAATTAACAGTCAATTAAAAAGAATGTTGGGGGAGATGATGGGAATTAATAATTGCAAATATGAAGGCCATGTCGTAATTTGCGGCTGGAACGGTCGAGGCTCATATCTTGTACGTGAATTAACGGCTTCAGAGCGTCAAATCGCAGTAATAGCTAAAGAACGTCCAAATAATTTACACGGCGAAAATATATTTTTCGTTCAGGGCAACCCTTCAGAGCGTGAAGCATTAATCAAAGGCGGAATTGAAAAGGCTCAAGGGGCAATAATTTTAGGCGATCCCGAATTTGGAAATGATGACTCGCATACAATTTTGACGGGACTTGCGATCGAGGCAATAGCACCGAACGTTTACACAGTAATGGAACTTCACGACCCCGAAAATGAACGTTATGCAAGATATGCACATGTTGACGATATTTTATACACTGACAGTTTAATCGCCGACATCACAGCAATGTGTACACATAACGAAGGAATTTCGGCATTTATCAGGGATATATTATCGACAGCGGACGACGGACACAGTTTTTCAAGTTTTGACGTTCCCAAAGAATTTTCGGACAAAACTGTGAAAGAGATGTTTGAATATTTCAGAGAACATGATGCTTTGCCGATTGGAATAATCACGCCTCCCGATAATGTCAAAGGCCATGTTCCTGTTTCGGAATGGAAATCAACGGTTAATCCTTCGTTGGACACGATAATAAAACTTCCGATGAAAGTTGTATGTATTGTAAAAGATAATTATTCGGAATTGAAGTAAGCTAATAAATAATAAACCCCTGTTAAACAGGGGTATATTATTCTTGTGGTTTTGCTTCGTTGTCAGTTAATTCATTTGCTTTCGGTGCTGCTTCGTCGGCAATTAATTTTCCGTCCCTAAACCTCAAAACTCTTTCGCTCCACGTTGCAATTTCGGGCTCATGAGTAACTAAAATCACCGTGATTCCCTGTTTGTGTAAATCCGTAAAAATATTCATGATTTCGACAGTTGTTTTTGTGTCGAGATTTCCTGTAGGTTCATCGGCTAAAATTATTGGGGCTTTTCCGACGATTGCACGGGCTATAGCGACTCTCTGCTGCTGTCCTCCGCTCATCTGTGAAGGTCTGTGATGCAGTCTTTGTCCAAGTCCCACACGTTCAAGGGCATTAACTGCGGCTTTTCGGCGTTCAGAACTTTTTATCCCTCGATATAACAAAGGCAGTTCGACATTTTCGACAGCGTCAACTCTGGGAAGCAAATTAAATCCCTGAAAGACAAATCCTAATTTTTGATTCCTAATATCTGCAAGTTCGGCCTTATTTTGATTTTTAACGTTCACTCCGTCAAGCTCATAGACTCCCGAAGTCGGAACATCGAGACAGCCTAAAATATTCATCATCGTTGATTTTCCCGAACCCGAAGGCCCCATGACACAAACAAATTCGCCTTTTTGAATGTCAAAAGAAACTCCGTCCAGAGCATGTAATTCAACATCTCCGGTTTTGTAAATTTTAACCAGATTTTTCACTGATATTATGCTCATTCTTTATCTTGGTCCGCCTCCTCGCCTTCCCATGTTTCCCATTAATCCTCCGCTTGTCTGTGTAGTTGTCTTAACTCCCTTTTGAGCGTTGATGATTAAATCTGTTCCGTTCTTCAAAATTTTTCGTGCCCTTCCTGACTCTTCGTCAACAAGTTCAACCCATTTATTATCAGAAGTTCCGATTTTAATTTTTATCGGCCTCATCATAATTCCTTCACGTTCCGGCCAGACGATTCCGGAATGCAAAGTTTTTTTCTGCATCAAAAGTTCTCTGTCAAATGAAATAGTTTTTAATAAATCTTCGGGCGGTGTAAATCTTAATGCTGCAACGGGGATTCTTAAAACATTTTCGGCTTTTGCTGTCTCAATAGAAACGTTAGCGGTCATTCCCGGCTTTAATTTCAAATCGGGGTTATCAACATGAATTATTACTGTGTAAGTTACGACGGTTTCACTTGTTGACGGTGCGATTCTGACCTGAACGACTTTACCATTGAAAGACTCATCGGGGAAAGCGTCAACTCTGAATGTTACGTTCTGACCTTCAGAAACTGTTCCGATGTCGGCTTCGTCAACTTTTGTCTCAATTTGCATTCTCGTTAAATCTTCGGCAACCTTAAAGAGTGTCGGTGTCTGTAAACTTGCTGCAACGGTCTGCCCTGCGTCAACCTGTCTGTCAATTACAACTCCATTAACGGGCGAAGTTATTTTCGTGTAATTAAGATTCGTTCTTGCTCTCTCAACGGCTGCTTTACCTTGAATGACTCGTGATTTTGCTTCCTGCAATGACGCTCTTTTCAATGCAACATCGGTTTCGCTTGTATCAACGACACTGCGGGCGATTAATTTTCGGTTAAATAATTCTCTGTTTCGTGCTAATTGTCTTTCGGCATCTTTTAACGAGGCTTGAGCACTTTGAACACTTGCCTGATAAACTGCTAAACTTGCTTCGGATTCGCTTAACGTCAATTTCAAAACTGAAGGATCTATCAATGCTATTAACTGTCCTGCTTTAACAGGAGAATTGAAATCGACATAAATTTCCTGAATCGTTCCCGATACCTGAGTACCGATTTGAACGACACTAATTGCGTTTAACACACCTGTCGCCGTAACCTCCGAAACAATATCGCCCTGAGTAATTTTTGAAGTTGTCAAGCCATATTCAGCCGGAGCCTCATGAAAGAAAAAATAATAAATCCCGTAAGAAATTCCCGCAATTATCAGCAATAATAATAATTTTTTCAGTCCTGCCCTCATAAAAACTTCACTCCCCTAATCTCTATATTTTCAGCATTTAATTTTCCCAACGGAATATTTTTATTTTTGCCGTGATAATCACTTCCGCCGGATATTAACAAATTATTTTCGTGTGCAAATTTTTCAAGCTGCCTGCATTTTTCGATTTCGTATTTTGAGTAATAACACTCAAGGCCTTTTAACCCGTAAGATTTTAATTCGCTCAATGTCTCAATAAATTTATCTTCGGACAATTCTTCCTCTCTTTCACCGCCCAATGGGTGAGCCCAGATTGAAATTCCCCCAGATGAGTTTATTGAGTGTATCGCAAATTCAGCATCGATTTTGTCATTTCCTGTTTTTAATTTGTCGATAAAATTTTCGATTGCTTCGACACGTGTATTTGCAAAACCTTTTGCGACGATTAAATTTCCGAGATGAGGTTTGCCGACGCTTGGAATTTTCAACAGGTTTTCGATTTCGTCAGGCGTAAAAACAATATTAAATTTGTCTCTCAAAAATTCGATACGTTTATAAAATTTCTCATGTCTCAATTTATCACCGGCATTTAAGGCATTAACAAAATTTTCGTTATTCTCATCGTAATTCAATCCTAAAATATGGCATTTCGATTTTCCTGTCCGACATGAAAACTCTATACCTTTTATAAATTTTATGTCGTCAGGAATGATTTTTGAGATCTTCAATACTCCCGTTATAGTGTCATGATCAGTCAGGGCAAAAGTTTTAATTCCTGCTGTTTTGATGTTTTGCAACAACTCATCGGGCGAGTCTGTTCCGTCGGAGGCGTTGCTGTGAATGTGTAAATCAATCATTATATTTTTCCTTCGATTTCAGGCGGTAAATGTCCGAGTGCTTCGTCTAAATCGGCTCTTGCGGTTTGGGCATCATATAAGGCCTGATAATATGTATAACGTGAACTTGCAAGACTCGAAACTGCATCGCTTAATTCTATTGCGTCCCCGACTCCGACTTCATAACGACCTTGAGCCAATAACAAATTTTCTTCAGCGTATTTAACTCCCGTCTCTGAAGATTTTACCCTGTCCGTAGCATTTATTAACGATAACGCAGCACTTCTGACACCGTAAGTAATTTGATTTTCGAGAATTTCAATATCTGCACTGACCTGTTCAAGCTGTGCCCGAGCCGATTCTACAGCAGCCTTTTCAGCCCCGCCGTCAGCAACAGGAACATTCAAATTTATTCCGACAGTGTAATCTCTTTCAGCCGATGAGCCTTCACGTTTTGAGATTGAACTTCCCATAGAGCCGTTAATAGTCGGAGCGTTAGTTCTTGCGGCATACTTAACAGAAAGTTCTCCGCCTTTGTAATCGTGCTGTAATTTTTTATAGTCCGGTCTGTCATTGAAAGCAGTAGAAATTAATTTTTCAAAATCCTCTGCGGGCTGAGGCAACAATAATTTTGTCGATAAAGCTACGTTAAAAGGAGTTGCAATATCAGTTCCCATAGCGACTTTCAATGCCTCCTGCGAAACTAAAATATCGTTTTCAGCTTTTAAGAGCGATACTTTGGCAGTTGCAACATCGGCCTGAGCTTTTGTAACGTCAATGAAAGGACTCTGCCCGACATCGTAAAATCCCTGTGCAGTTTTCAAATGCTGCTCAAGATTATTTAATTTTTCACGTTCGACATCACGATTTAATAATTTCAAGACTAAATCATAATACGCCCGTTTTGCATTAGCCGCTACGGTGATTTGAGTGTTTCGTTCGGTTTCAATAGAGCCTTGAATGGACTCATTGCGAATTTGTTTCTGTAATTTATTTTTCCCGGTATCGTATAAAAGTTTAGTCGCATTAATCGAAAGATTTTCGGCGTGTGTGCGGTCGTCCCAATATTGATAAGTTCCCGAATAATTCGCAGAACCTGTTAAAGTAATTTTTACGCGGTCATTTGCTTTTAACGATTCTAATTGAGCCTTAATATCACGGGTTGAACTTTTAGCACGTCTTAACGAAGGGTGATTTATTAATGCAAGCTCTAAACATTCTTCGAGCGACAGTCCCGTTAAATCTTCTTCAGCATGTAAAACATTACACGAAATTAATAAAATCAAAACACAAATTAAAATCTTACGCATGACAATAAAACTCCTAAAAAATAAAACCTCGTAATCATGTAACTACGAGGTTAGTATATTTCGTTGTTATGAAATATTTGTGAAAGTTCTTAGCCTCTCGTGATTTCGGTGTTGGCCATCTTTTCATAAACGAGAGCCAATGCACTGTGATCGTTTTGTCCTTTTCCGTCGCCGTGTAAAATTTTCATCATTTCAAAGACCTGTGCAGTTAATGGGATAGGACTGTCAACGGATTTTGCAGCGTCCATAACGTTTGTTAAATCTTTGATGTGAAGATCAATCTTGAAGCCGGGTTTGAAATTTCTGTCCATAATCATGGGTGCTTTTGCGTCCATTACGGTTGAACCCGCAAGACCGCCCCTTATTGCCTGATAAATTGCTTCGGGGTCAACACCGGCTTTTTTGCCGAGCATTAGAGCCTCACTGACAGCAGCAATATTTACGGCAACAACGATTTGATTGCAGAGTTTAGTAACATTTCCTGCACCGATCCCGCCGCATAAAACTACGCTTGATCCCATAGCTTTTAAGATAGGTTCAAATTTATCAAAAACTTCTTTCTTTCCTCCGACCATGAAACTTAAAGTTCCGTCTATAGCTTTAGGTTCACCGCCTGAAACTGGAGCGTCAAGCATTTCAATTCCCTTTTTAGCAAGTGCATCGGCGATTTCACGGCTTGCAATGGGGTTAATTGATGACATGTCGATAAAAACTGCACCGGGTTTCATGTGTTCAGCGACTTTATCATCTTCAAGCATAACACTTTTAACATGCGGAGAATTTGGGAGCATTGTTAAAACGAGATCGACATCTTTTGCGGCATCTACGGCACTAACAGCTTTAACGGCTTTTCCTTTTCCGAACTCGACAACTTCATCTGCGATTGACTGTGTACGGTCGTAAACTCTAAGTTCATGGCCGGCCTTGAGTAAATTTTTAGACATTGGCTTTCCCATAATTCCAAGTCCAATAAATCCTATTTTCATATTAGTAATCACCTCATTAATAAAACTGTATATTATTATAT